>JBAQYV010000115.1:0-44402 GCA_049790315.1 Candidatus Acidiferrales bacterium
GAGCGGCGGATCGCCGTGCACCTGCCGGTGCGCGTGCGCGGCGCGGATCGCGCGGGCGTGCGCTTCGACGAATTAACCACCAGCGAAAATGTTTGCCGCAATGGCCTGGCATTTGCCACGCCGCACGAGTTGCTGCCGGGAGCCAAGCTCGAAATTGAAATTGATCAAGCGGCGCGGGCGAGCGAACGCGATGCAGCCGGCTTCACAACGCACGGAGATGTGGCGCATGTCGCGCCCGCCGCCGATCCCAACCTGTACATCGTCGGCGTAAGGTTTACGGGGCCGCGCTTCCATCGCGTGTTTCGTCCGGAATCCGATTAACTTTCTAACGTTCCAGCAATAATCGTTTGTAGGCTTCGCGCTTGTTCAAGCCGCGTTCGCGGGCGGCTTGCTTGAGGGCGGCCTTGTGGTCGAGCCCTTCTGTGTTTTCGAGTTGAGCGACGCGCGCGGAAAGGCTTAGTGCGCTGGCCGCATCATCCGCGCCGGCAACTGCCGCGGCGCCCGGTCCCACGAGTACCGTAATTTCGCCGCGAAGCGGGCGTTTCGCGGCCTGCGCCGCCAATTCCGGCAACGTTCCGTGCAGAAATTCTTCGTGCAACTTCGTTATTTCGCGCGCCACAACGGCTTGACGCGCTCCGAGAATCTCCGCCGCATCCGCCAACATGTCCGCGATGCGATGCGGCGCTTCGTAGAAGATCAGTGTGCGGCGTTCGCCGCGCAACGCTTCGAGCCGCGTGCGGCGATTTCCAGCGCGGGCGGGCAAAAATCCGAGGAACGCGAATTCCTCGACAGGCAGGCCAGAGGCGGCCAGCGCCGCGAGCGCGGCGGATGGGCCGGGAATCGGAATCACGGGGATGTGATGACGGAGGCACAGCGTCACAAGGTGATGGCCTGGGTCGGAAAGCACCGGTGTTCCAGCGTCGCTGGCGAGCGCGACGGTGGATCCTTGCTCCATTTCGATCACGAGTTCGGCGCCGCGCGTGATTTCGTTATGTTCGTGATAGCTCACCATGCGCTTTTCGATCTCGAAATGGTGGAGCAGCTTCTGCGTTTGCCGCGTATCTTCGCACGCGATCACGTCGGCTTCGCGCAGTATGCGCAGAGCGCGCAGCGTGATGTCTTCGAGATTGCCAATGGGCGTTGAGACCAGGTACAGCCGGCCGGCGCCATCTGGTGTGCCGCGCGAATCCGCCACGTGTGAGTCTCCACGGCGCAGTCTAGCATGGCGTGCGCGCGTTCTTCTTCGGAATGGAAACGCGCCGGATGCGCCGCGATGGGCGTGCTAAAATAAATTGAATCCCGTTCGGGTTGAAACAATAAGCGGGAATCAGGAGAGCGCCGCTTGCCTTTATACGAGTATGCCTGCAAGAAGTGCGGGCGCCACCACGAACGCCTTGAAACTTTCAAAGGGCCGCACATGAGGACGTGCCCGAGTTGCGGCGGGCGAGTCGAGCAGTTGATTTCGGCGCCAGCGCTGCAATTCAAGGGCACGGGATGGTATGTGACCGACTACGCGAGCAAGTCCGCGACGGGCGAACCGGCGAGGGGCGACGGCAACGAACCGGCGAAGCCAGCGGAGGCGAAAGACTCGAGCGGCGGCAAAGACGCGAAGGATACGAAAGGCGCGAAAGACGGCAAAGATGCGAAAGAAACAAAGCAAGTGAAAGAAACGAAGGAAGGTAGCAAATCGAAATCCGAATCCAAGCCGAGCAAGGAAAAATAATCGAGGGGAAGGCGGCGGTAGCTTAAAGTTTGAGACCGCGAAGGTAGGAACGGAAATCCTTCCCGAGTTCCTTGTTATCAAGCGCAATTTCCACGGTGGCTTTCAGGAAGCCCAGTTTATCGCCCGCGTCGTAGGATTTTCCCTGGTAGGTGTAGGCCCAAAGTCCCTTGGAGCGCGCCAGCATCAACAAACCATCGGTCAATTGAATTTCCCCGCCTGCGCCGGGTTTTGTTTTCGACAGGATTTCAAAAATGTCGGGCGGAAGGACGTAGCGTCCAGTGACGCCGAGATTTGATGGCGCCTTGTCCGGCTTTGGTTTTTCGACCATGCTCGTAATGCGTTGCAGCCGATCGCCCCAGTGCCGATTTTCAGCGCGCTCGACAGCGACGACACCGTAGAGTCCGAGGCGTTCGCGCGGTACTTCTTCCACCGCGATGGCGCCGATGCCGGTCGCGTGGTACACGTCGATCAGTTGCTTCGTCGCCGGATGCGCGTCGGGAATGATCACATCGCCGAGCAGCACGGCAAACGGCTCGTCGCCAACCAGTTCCGCCGCGGTAAGCACCGCGTGTCCCAGTCCGAGCGGCTCTTTCTGCCGCGTGTAACTGAATTTAACCATGTCGCCGATTTTGCGCACCATTTCGGCGAGATCTTTTTTTCCTTTTTCTTCGAGAAAGCGCGCCAGGCCCGGCGAAGAATCGAAATGATCTTCGATGGCGTTTTTGCCGCGGCCGGTGACCATAATGACGTGCTCGATCCCCGACGCCACACACTCTTCGACGACGTATTGGATCAGCGGCTTGTCAACGATGGTCAGCATTTCTTTCGGCTGCGCCTTGGTGGCCGGAAGAAAACGCGTGCCCAAACCAGCGGCGGGCAGCACGGCCTTGCGAACGCGCTTCGGGTGGGGAGTCCAATTCATGCATTCAACCTTACGGACGGCTGGCGGTACTGTCAACGGTGCGCGAAGGCGCGTGTTCTCTGGCTGCAAAGTGAGCGATCGCATGTGCTAGCATGGATCATAGGACGCAATTTTAGCGCTAAAGGTGACGACAAAAGTTACGGCGAGATGAACACGCAATGACCACGCGCATTCTCGGCATCGAATCATCTTGCGACGAAACGGCGGCGGCGATCGTGGCCGACGGCCGCGAAATTCTCTCCAACGTGGTGGCTTCGCAGGTGGAAGTTCATCGCAAGTATGGCGGGGTAGTGCCGGAAATCGCCTCGCGCGAGCATTTGCGGCACATCGTGCCGGTGGTGCGCGAAGCTCTTGGACGCGCGCAAATGAATCTCGCGGATGTTGACGCTATCGGCGTGACGCGCGGTCCCGGCCTGGTAGGCGCGCTGCTCGTCGGATTGACGTACGGAAAAGTTTTGGCGCAGGCGCTGGGCAAACCGCTGGTTGCGGTAAATCACCTTGAAGGACACGTTCACGCGGTGCTGCTCGAAGCGTATCGCGCGGGTGCGCGCCCCGATTTTCCGGCGGTATGCCTGATCGTTTCCGGCGGGCACACGATGCTGTATCGCGTTGAGGCCGCGCCTGCTGAGACGGATTCCGCCGCGCTCAATTTGCGCTATCAGCGGCTCGGCGGCACGCGCGATGATGCTGCCGGCGAAGCTTATGACAAAGTCGCGAAGTTGCTGGCGCTGGGCTATCCCGGCGGACCGATCGTCGATCAACTTGCCGCTCTCGCACCACGGGGCGCGGCCAGCAACAATGGTTCATCTCCGAAATTCGCCACGCCAAAGTTGCGCGGCAATCCGTACGATTTCAGCTTCAGCGGAATCAAGACCGCCGTGCTGTATTACGTACGCGATCGGGCCGAATTCGCGCCCGAAATCGCGGCGCGCCGCGTGGCGTTGCAGGAAGGGAAGCGCAGCGCCGCGGAACTTGCGCTGCTCTGTAGCCCGGCAACGCTCGAATTAATCGTGCGGTTTCAAAACGCGGTTGTGCGCGATCTCGTCGGCCGGACGCTTGCGGCCGCGCGCGAGACTGATGTGCGCGCGGTGCTGGTTTCGGGCGGCGTGGCGGCCAACAGCGAGCTACGCCGCGTTTTCGATGAATCAGCGCGAGCGGGCGGCGCGCCAGTATTTTTTCCCAGCCGCGCTCTCTCCACAGACAATGCCGCGATGATCGCCGCGGCCGCGTATTCCCGATTGATGGCGGGCGAGCGAGCAGGCGAAGACCTAGACGCGGAAGCGGTTCTCCCATTGGCTTGACAGTTTCTTCCCCGCAGTAAGCCCACTTCCAAAGTAGGGTCCTGGTACTTGCAGTACCGGAGCTTCGACGTCGTAACGCACGTCATTCGAGAGGCGCGGCGGCCCGAACTAGGATGTCTGATCGATCAGGAAATTAAAATTCAATGTATTTTCTAACTTTTCTTGCCGCACTACGACTTTCGGTGGATGGAATCAATTATCTGCAAATTATTATTCGCGCGGTTGTCCGAATAATGCTTGAGGATTTTTGTGCTGTCGGGTGATCCCGGTAGATTGCAGAGGAGGAACTCCATGCATCGCCCCGTGTGCGCGATCAAGATGAACGGCAATGCGACACAAGTGCAATTGCCCAGTGGTAAGTCGAAAATCTCCTGGTGGACAGGGCTCACTATGTGTTTGGTGAGCCTTATTTTTGCGCCTCTGGTTCGTGCGCAAGTCGCACAGCCACCGGAACCAGTTGATCCCAGTCCGATCAATGGCGAAACCTATTATTTGATCAACGAGAACTCCAGCTTTCAGATGGATCTCAATAGCAATTCCACGACGCCGGGCGACATTATCCTCCAGAACACCAGAAGCTTCACGAATCTGAGCCAGAGGTGGGCGTTCACCAAAGCGCCCGACGGCAATTGGAAGATCAGCAATATTGCCAATGGGCTTTGCCTGGATGCCTCGACGAGCAACGGCAGCCCCGTGACCGTGCAGAACACCTGCGGGATCAACATATCGACGCAGGAGTGGATATTCACCTACATCACAAACGGCTACAACACGATTACGAATGCCGGCACCGGCGATGCGCTGGATGTGACCGGCTCTTCCATGGCTGCGGGAACACCACTGAATCAGACGCCGCTTTCCGGCAGTCTGAGCCAGAAATGGCTGTTTCGGCCCGTGTTCTGGCGCGGCGACGACATGAGCACCGGAGAGAAAGAGGAGTATGACCGCTCCGCGGACACCTGCGCCAATGACGGTGGCGGCGTCGGCGTGGGCACCTGCAATGACTTCAATTTCCCCTGGTGGCACGACGCGTATTTGCCCGGCCAGGACATACTCCAGATATACAAGAATGCCGGCTTGAATTCGATTCGCATCCGCCCGGCTTCGATCAACACGACGATTGTCCATGGAAACGTCAGCTACACGACGTCCGACGGTCCGTATAGCGGCTACACGCTGAATGCGGGCACCTCGACAACCTTCCCCTTGACGGCGGTGAGCCAGCTAATAGCGGCGACTTCTACTGCGGACCAGAATGTTGCGATGTCGGACTGGGCAGCCGTTGACCTGGCGCAGCGCGCGAAGAAGCTCGGCATGTCGGTCTTTCTCGATTTGTTCTACGACGGCGACAATAGTTCCGACAGTCCTGGAAACTGGTCCACTGCGACGCTCCAATCGTTGGAGGGCTCTCCCGAGAACGAAAACGGCGGCAACGGCCAAAATCTCATGTACAACTACGTCAAACAGGAAATCGAGCTGTTCCGAGCCAACGGTGCCATGCCGGACATGGTTGCCCTCGGAAATGAAGTGAACCTCGGCATGTTCACGTCGCTTGACAAGGTCAATTACACACCGAACTCGAGCCAATCCGCGGCTATCCAGATAGCGGGAATGCAGGCGGTTCTCGATGCCTCGTCGGACGCGTCAAACCCGGGACTTCTCGGCGCCCCGGTCGCGCCGCCGCTTCGTTGCATGGACATCGACGGCACCCCGGACCTGCAGCAGTTCTTCTACGCGGCCACTGTTACGTATCAGATTCCCCTCGACACCGCCTGCCAGAGCTACTATCCCGGCTGGGGCGGGCCCATGACGACCGCGCAGTACAACTACGTCTCCTGCGGCAACAACAACTGCAAAGGACCGTGGCACGTTGAGGAAGCGGACATCCTTGCTGAAACGAACCTTGGGATCACAGGGATCGTTTCTCCAACAGATCTTGAGGGCGCGCCAACATCCGAGCCAGGCCCCGCGGTCGGACTCCCCGTCTACAACGCAGAGGCTGGCGTCGCGTACACAAATATCGGCGGCGATACGCCTCTTGATGATTGGTACGGGAGCTACCTGGACATTACGCCCAATCCCGCCAGCAGTCAGATCGCGCGTCAGTCGTATATCGACCTCGAGACGGTGCAGGAAAACAATCCATACCACCTTGGTATGGGCATCGACTGTTGGTCGTGCGAGTCGACGCCTCTCTCATCGGACGGCGGCTTGAGCAACGGCCTTCTCAGTAGCACCAACGGCGGCGCCGGCAGCGATTGGGGCGGCGTGTACGAGTATTGGAAGAGCGCTCAGGAGGGTCTCTTCGATAACTCCAACTCGATCACACCCGGCACCGGGCCAGGCGACATGGCTCTTGATAATGCAACGTTGCCGACGATGTTGGGACTCGGCGGTAGAACTGACCCCACCCATACCTACATGTTTGTGAATGCCACCAACGGCGGCATTCTGGAGACATATCTGGCCTCCACCGCTCCCAGCGCACCGCTGGACGCGGCTACATATAACGGCGTTGTGAGCCAGCATCAGCAATGGCAGATTCTCGCCCAGGGCGGCGATGCCGAACTGAACGCTGCCATCTATACTTGCACCACCAGTCCCTGCAGTAGCAACGCAGCCACGAAGGCGAAGACTGGCACCACTCTGATGGACCACCTGGGCGACGGCTATTTCCAGATCGTCAACCAGAACCTATCCGGAGGAGGGGTCAACGTCCTCGATAGCGAGGGCGGCGCTGCATCCGGAAGTCCTGTGTATCAGAATACCGAGACCGTAGCGCCGACTTCGATTACGGGCACAAACGCCAGTCAGGAATGGGACATTATGACGGTCGGAAACTGCGGCGACATTCCCGCCAACTGCGTGAACCCACCCCTGACCGGCCAAGGCGACTACTACATGATCGTTAACAAAAACAGCGGGCTCGTGCTTGCCCTAGCCGGATCTCAGATACAGGAACAGACACCGGCGGCCGCCTCAAACGGCGATTGGATGGTGCCCGCGAACCAGGGACAACTGTGGCAGATCGTTCCCGTACATATCAGCGCCGCGAGCACTCCGGCGACGTTGGTCTTTGGTTCTGGGACGCCTACATCTGTCCCTGACGGAGGCAATCTGGGCACCATCAACGTCAACGTTGAAAATACCGTCCAAGCCCTGATCGCATCGCCTACGGAGGCCGTCACGCTAACCATCACCGGCCCCGGAGGCTTCGACGAAGTTTCGACAGTTACGAGCTCCGCAGCTGTCGCCAGCTTCAACCTGAGCGGCGTTGTTGTGACCACCCCCGGCGTTTATTCGCTGTCGGCCACTGCGTCGGGTCTCAAAAGTGCGACCGGAACCCTATCGGTTATCGAGTCTCCCACTGTGGTGCTTACCACCACGACATCGCTGGCGATGGAGTCGGGCAGCTATGTAGCGACAATCACGGTCACCAACAGCGGCACCGGACCTGCTGACAATGTGCACCTGACGGCGGCTACGCTTGGGTCCGTCACAGCATCGGCATTGCCGCGGAGCCTGGGAACAATTGCCGCGAACGGCGGATCGGCCACAGTCACGGTTACGTTCTCGGCGAGCGCGGGCAGCCCGGGGACTAGGAGCGTTGAGAGCTACTCGGGAACGTATTCAGGTGGCACGTTTAATGCGGGCGTCCGCGTGGTACTGCCATAGGCAGAGGAGAACCTCAATGTTGAAGATCAAGAGAATCCGGGAGGAAAATATGACGAACCTCAGGCGTTTGCTAGTGCTGTCCGTGGCGATGGTGGGTTTCCTGCTTGTCGGCACCGCGGCAAAGGCTGATCCACTTACCCTAACACTTGCCTCGCCGTTTCAAAGCGGCGGTTTGGGAGATGTACTGACCTTTGATGCGACTGTCACAAACACCAGCCTAGACGTGGTCTACCTGAACTCCGACAGCACGTCGCTGGCGGGACCGTTGGCTTTGGATGACAGTCCGTTTTTTGACGATTACCCACTCTCTCTGAATCCTGGAGCTTCGTTCACGGGCGAGCTGTTCGACGTGACGATCCCAGCCATCACTCCAGACGGTCTCTACGCGGGGAATTTCGAGATCCTGGGCGGCGGCCCTTCGGACTTCACTGACGTGGCGGCGTCGGCAAACTTCAACGTGTTTGTACCGGAGCCGTCGAGTCTGGGATTGTTGCTCACCGGTCTCGCCGGTTTGATTTGTTTGGCTGGCCTCGGAGGAACAACTCTCCGGCGCCGGACAACGATCGGGTAGCTTAGCTCTGAATCGAGGGAGCCCGTTCGCGGGATAGGCTCCCTCGATTTTCTTGATCGACTAACCTGAACGCGAGAATCATGCCCAAGCGATTCTGCCGCTGTCTTCAGAATTTTTTTTCGCGTGTAGCGCACCTATCAAGAAAAAGCCCCAGTCGCTTTGCGACCGGGGCTTTGGCATTTCAGAATGTTGGTGGCGAACTGCTGCTTGGCGAGATTACGCTTCCACTTTGTCGAGGTTTTGCGGCATCTGCAGCCGGGCCTTGGCGAGCGACTTCACGAGTACGCCCTCCATGGATTCCGCGCTCAAATTGCGGGCGGTTGCGAGTTCGCTGACGAGAAGGAATTTGGCGCGCTCGAGCATCTTTTTTTCGCGGAACGAAAGCGGCTTCGTCCGGCTGAGCGATACCAGGCTCTTGAGCACGGCGGCGACTTCAATCAGCGCGCCGGTTCTCATGCGTTCGGAATTTTCTTTGAATCGGTGCTTCCAGTCGTGGTGGGCGTTGCACTTGCCTGTTTCGAGGTAGCTCAGAACTCGGAGAGTCTCGCCGTTTCGAATCACCGGTCGAAGGCCAACCGCTCCCGCATTCGTCTGCGGAACCATAACCTTCAAGCCACTCGAACAGATGCGCAACATGTAATACTTTTCGGTACGGCCTTCCAGGAACCCGTAGCTGATTTGTTCAATTACGCCAACACCGTGGTTGGGATAAACAACTTTGTCCCCGATCTTGTACTCGATCTTGAAGTCCATAGTCTGGTTTGTCCCCCCGCTACTCTTCGAATACTACGGCATTCCATGTATGTGCGTCAAGCTATTTCTCCTAGAATCAGCAAGTTAAGCTAAATATCGTTTTGGGATTGGCAAGGGAATTGCTTTGCAATTTCGCGCGCAAAATCGCGCTTCGCGGTACTATCGGTACTGTGAAAATTCTATCTATCGACACTTCCAGCGCTCACGGCAGCGTCGCTTTTCTGTCCGATGCCCAAGTTTTGGCGGAAGAAAGCGGAGAACTGGCCGGAACTTCCTCGGCCGGGCTTTTCCACCGCGTAAGCAGCGTGCTCGGAAAGGCCTCCGCGAAGCTTTCTGAAATAGAGTGCTTCGCCGTCGCAACCGGGCCAGGCTCGTTCACCGGCTTGCGCGTAGGTCTGGCGGCGGTTAAAGGCTGGGCGGAGGTCTGGCAGCGCCCTGTGGTGCCCGTGAGCGTGCTGGAAGCCGTCGCGGCGATGGCGCGTGAGCCCGGAGCCCTGCGGGCGCCGATCACGGACGCGCGGCGCGGACTCCTTTTCTGCGGGGCGTATCGCCGGACTGCACCGGATCCAAGCGCCTTGGGCGCTGGCGCGAGTGAAGAGGCGCCCGGCGGCCAGCTCGGCGAACTCCAAAAATTCGGCGCGGAGATTGTCGCGACGCCCGCGGAGATCCTCGATCAGCTCCTGAGCGGCGACGGCGAAGCGCCCTTGTTCGTCACGCCTGCGCCGCAAGCCGCCGTTGCGATCGTGGCGTGCCTCGCCGGTCGCAGCGTGCGAATCGAAATGGTCCCATCAGCGCTCGCCCCTGTGATCGGTCAGCTGGGTTACAGGCGCGCCCTGCGGGGAGAAGTGGTGGATGCGCTCGGCTTGAACGCCAACTACATTCAGCGATCCGCCGCCGAAGTAAATTGGAAAGAGCACGCATGACCGAGGCGGTTCCCGCCGATCTGATTCGCGTCCGCCCGGTCGAGCCGCGCGACGCGGCGGCCATTTCCGCCGTCGCCGATGAAAGCCCCGGAGCCGCGCCGTGGTCCTTGAGCCAGTACGAAGGCGCAGCGCGCGCTGATTACGAAGGCTGGCTCGCCGAGCAGAATGGCCGCGTCGTGGGATTCGTCTTCACGCGCGTCGCAGCGGACGAAGTGGAGATTTTGAATCTGGCCGTTGCGCAGCGGAGTCGCCGGTCGGGCATCGCATCGCAGTTGATCGCGCGAGCGCTCGCGCACGCGAAGGCCGCCGGTGCCGTGCGCGCGTATCTCGAAGTGCGTCCATCGAACGGCGCGGCGATGGCTCTTTACGTAGCGTTCGGATTCGCCGAGTCCGGGCGCCGGGCTTGTTACTATTCCGGTCCCGTCGAAGACGCGCTGGTGCTCTCAAAGAAATTGTCTTGAATCGGCACCGCGCGTCAAAGAACTTCTCCGTCAGCCTTCTGAATCTCAGTTTATGGAGAGCGATTTTTGGCGCATCGAAAACCGATATTCGACGCCGAACTATCCGGCGTGTTTGATGTGCGCGCCGCAACGCGATACCGGTTACAGTACGACGCGTGGCACAGGAATGACCCACCCTTCATCACGCGCGCTTGGCCCGTCGCCGGTCCCGATGGATCGCGGAGCGTGATGCTTGAAGAAAATTCCGCGTGGAACCAATCCGCGCACCATTCCCACACATTCCCCGTGATGGAATACAAGCCGTACGCGTTGGGTGGAAACGCGTCCACCGCGCAGCTTCCCGCATAGCCATCCTCGGCAGTGTCCTTAACAGGAAATTCGCCTTGCCAAATATTGCACATGTGCCTGCCCTGCGGAGTGAGTTCGTCTCCCCACGCATAAAGTTTCTGCTCGAGCCCGCCGCGCGCCGCAAATTCCCATTGCGCCTCCGTTGGCAAGGATTTTGACGCCCACGCGCTATAAGCCGCCGCATCGGTCCATGTAACGTGAACCACCGGATGATTCTGCCGCGCGTTCACGTGCGAGCCCGGTCCTTCCGGCTGCTTCCAAAATGCGCCCGGAACTTTGCACCACCACGGTGTATGCGCCGCCGTATCTTCCACGAGTTCTTCAAAGCGATCGGCCGGAATGTGCGACCAAAAAACGAACGACCATCCGAATTGTTCCGCCTCTGTGCGATAGGCAGTCTCCGCGACGAACGAGGCAAAATCTCGATTCGTAACCGGGAAAACATCGATCTCGAATGGTGAGAGCGTCACAGCCCGCACCGGTCCCTCGCCATCCTGAGGAAACCCGCCAGAATAATCCGTGCCCATCAGGAAAGTTCCGCCGGGCAGCGCAACAACCTCGCGGTTTGCATCGGCACGCGCGCGATCCGCGTTCAGATTCTGCTTCAGATTCGCGATTTCATGCGCGTGCGAAATCGCGTGGACGCCAGCGGGTGCGCAGCAGGAGGGTGGCGTCGCTGTCTTCGCGATCGAGAGATTCTTCAGCGGCGAGGCGGGCGAGCCGGGAATATCATCGCTTTGCATTCATCTTCTCGCGCGTCCGGCAGTCCAGAGCCGTGCGTCGATAACTCAAATTGCGTTTATGGGTATAGCTTGGCCGGCTGAATTTCAGCCATCGGTTCGCCTGCGGCCGCG
This sequence comes from Candidatus Acidiferrales bacterium, assembly GCA_049790315.1. Classification (GTDB taxonomy): domain Bacteria; phylum Acidobacteriota; class Terriglobia; order Acidiferrales; family UBA7541; genus DASPOJ01. The sequence goes on from JBAQYV010000115.1 coordinate 11,532, forward strand.
AGCAACTTCGTCAATTCCTCGCGAAGCTCATCGGCCTTCGCGCGGTACTCTTGTCTACCCGCAAGATTCACCAACTCGCTCGGATCCGCGCGCTGATCGTACATTTGATATTCCCGATACGCCGTCATGGCAGGCGCATCCGTCGAGCCGGAAATATCCGCGACGCAGTAAGTCCATTCCGGAGTGCGAATCGCGCGCCCTGTCATCGATTCGCTGATCTGCACCAACTGCCGATTCGGCCAGGATTGCCGCGCCTGCGCATCGTGCAGCAGCGGAAGAACGCTCGCGCCCTTCATCGAAGGGGGGACCGCAACGCCCGCAGCCTCGAGCAGCGTCGGCGCAATATCGATGATACCGACGAGCTGCGGTATCTGCTCCGCGCCGTCAAAGCCGGGCCCTTCGATCAGCAGCGGAATGCGAATCGAACTGTTGTGTGTGCTGCGCTTGTATTCCTGATTGCGCGTCATGAAGTGGCATCCGTGATCGCTGATGAACATGAAAATCGTATTCTCCGCCAGATGCTCTTCCTCAAGAATGCGCCGCACGCGTCCGACGGAAGAATCGATGCTCTCGCAGCACCCGTAATAATCGGGCAATTGATCCTGCCATGTGCCCGGCAATTCCCGCAGATCTTCCGGCACGGTCGAATTCGCGAATCGCTCCACCGAACCTTTGGGGCCCACGGGCCGGTGCATATCGTTCTGCTGATGCGGTTCAAGCTGAGAAATGAAAAGGAAAAACGGCTTGTCGTGTTTCATTCGCAGAAAGCGTTCCGCGCGATCGGTGATGAAATCGACGCGATATTCATCCTTATATGTGATCTCGTTCCCGTCGCCATCGAAAATCGATCCCTCGTACGGATGTGAAGTGTGCTCGAGCGCATTTGCGCCTTCCCACAGATCCAGGAAGCCGCCGCGATATTCCGGTTTCACGAAGCCGGGTCCGCCGCCATCCGCTACGCTTGCGGGAGCCAAATGCCACTTGCCGATCAGGTTTGCGCTGTAACCCGCCTTCCGCAATTCTCCAGCGAGCGTCGGCAACGATTGACTAAGCGGCAGCCCGTTGTGCCACACGCCGGTCTCCGTAGCGGCTGGTCATCAGCACAGATCGCGCGGGAGCGCAGACCGGTTGATTTGTAATGGCATGCGTGAAATTCTTACCCCGCGCCGCGCAAGCATCCAGATTCGGCGTGCGCGTAGATCCGTTTCGCCCATTCGCTCCGATGAAGTCCCACCGGAATTGATCCGCAAGGTAAATAATAATGTTAGGACGCGGCGACGGCGCCGCCGGCGCGTTACTTTGCTTTTCCGCGCCAGCGCGAGCCGGCACGGCGGCTGCCACCGCGGCAGCCACGGAGCTTTTCAGAAATGTTCGCCGGTCTTTCATGCTGTATGCACTGGTAACGCGGAATTTCCGCCTGTAAATCTTTCCACCGCGCAAGCCTAGCCTGCGGCATTCGACGCTGTCAACGTCGCTCGCCGGGGTTGCCTGGCATTCGCGAAAAAAAGTTGCGCAAAGTCTCTTGGCTTGAATCCGGCATTGTGTTACGTTGCCCTTGTTATGTGATCCACGCCCCAATTCCCGCGGTACTGGAGGTGTCGGATGGCCACCATGCCTGGTGATCTCCGGGAAAAGATACTGAACGGAGATTCCGAGTATCAAAGACTTCTGCAAGAGCATTCGCAATACGCGGCCCAGTTAGAGCAAATTACGAAGTCGCCCTACCTCAGTTCTGAAGACCTGATCCAGGAAATCACTCTCAAAAAAATGAAGCTTCGCGCCAAAGACGCGATTGAGCAGCGCGTGGCGCATTTATCGCATCGAGTGTTGGTCTAGCCTTCTCGCCGCTGGCGCTCGATTTGCGCCCATGCTGCCCGTGTCGCGCTACCAGGCGCGGTCTTGTGCATCGCAGACGAACCACGAATCCGTGACCAAACTGTCGTAGAATGGGCTGGGCGTGGGCCCGGTCTCTCGCTCCTTCTAGATGGTTCGCGACGGTTACAAATTCGCCGTTCCACCGCTTATCGCAGGTCTCATCGCACTTGGTTTTGGCTTCCGATGGATGGGCGCCGTGTGGAGCGGGGCCGTGCTGGTGCTGCTGGGCGCGTTCGTCGTCTACTTTTTTCGCGATCCGCAGCGCCTGATTCCCGGCGATCCCGCGGTAATCGTTTCGCCGGGAGACGGGCGCGTGATGGAAGTTGTGGAGGAATCGCTCGGCGAACGCCCTGGGCGCCGCATCAGCATCTTCCTCGCGATCTGGAATGTGCACGTCAGCCGCTCGCCGATGGCTGGCCGCATCGAAAAGATCGAGTATCGTCCTGGCCGATTCTACGCCGCCATGCGCTCGCGGGCGTCATCGGAGAACGAGCAGAACGTAATTCACCTTTCGACCGCTCGTGGTGACGTGGTATTCAAGCAAATTGCCGGCTGGGTCGCGCGCCGCGTAGTGTGCTGGAAAAAGCCAGGCGATCAGTTAGCCGCCGGCGAACGCATCGGCCTGATTCGTTTCGGCTCGCGCATGGACATTTGGCTTCCCGCGGGGGTGGAAATTCTCGTCAAGCCGGGAGATCATGTGGCCGGCGGTTCCAGCATCCTGGCGCGGTGGACGTGAGAAACCAATGAGAGACACCGAACAACGCGAGCTCGGATTCGACGGCCGAATCCGCAACCAGCAGCGGCTTCGTCGCGGGATTTATCTTCTGCCCAGCGCCTTTACCGTCGCCAATATGATGTGCGGGTTCTACGCCGTGATCGCCGTGCTCAAGGGCGGCCCGGCGGATTTGGACTATGCGGCGCGCGCGATTGGCTTCGCCATTGTCTTCGATGTCTTCGACGGGTTTGTGGCGCGCGCGACGCACACCAACACCGACTTCGGCAAGCAATTCGATTCGCTGGCGGATATGGTCAGCTTCGGCATTGCCCCGGCGACATTAGCGTATGCCTGGGGCGCCCACGGCATGTTGACCAGCGACGCTCCGCAAGCGCGCCACATTTATCAGTTAGCGTGGTTTATAAGCCTGTTTTTCGTCATCTGTTGCGCGTGGCGATTGGCACGTTTCAATGTCCACGGCATGGCCCCGGGCGGATCGCGATTTTTTGTGGGCCTGCCCACCCCCGCCGCCGCGGGACTTGTCGCGGCGACCGTTCACGCGGTTCGCGGGCCAATCGACGACTGGCACTGGGCTGGCGCATGGCTCGCGCTCGTTTTCGTGGCCGCCGCGTTGATGGTCAGCGCGGTGCGCTATCGCAGCTTCAAAGATGTTCCCTGGGCGCGCCGCCAACCTTCGCTCACCATCGTTCTCATCGCGTCGCTCATCGGCGCGATTGTCGTATATTCCGAAATCGTGCTGATTCTGCTCGCCAGCGTGTACGTGTTTTCGGGAGTAGCGTTGCACGTTGTGCGCGTCACCCGGCAACGCTTCGTTTCTCACCCGTCGCGTCCCGTCGTTTAGATCATGCCCGGCGCTGAATCAGGACTCCGCATCGCGATCGTCGGGGCCACCTCGCTCCGTGGCAAGGAGTTGAAGGAAGCCTTGGAAGCCTCGGCGCTTGCGGCCGCGGAAGTGCGTCTCGTGGACGACGATCTCTACGCCGGCACGATCACGGAAGTCGGCGGGGAACCAACCGTGGTTGGACCAGCCGGCGAAGAAGATTTTTCGGATATTCGTTTCGTCTTTTTCGCGGGCACGCCGGAATTGGCGTCGCGTCACGCTCCCGCGGCGCTCGCCGCCGGCGCCACTCTGATTGATTTGACCGGAGGCTTGGCTACCCTGCCCGAGGCCATGCCGTGGATTCCCACGCTCGATTCCGTGTTGCCGCCTCCGCGCCGCACGAATGGTTCGGCCGCCGCTGCCCGCGTTTATTTATCTCCGTCGGTAACAACGATTACGGCCTGCGCATTTGCCGCCGCGCTTTCCGCGGCGGGAGGCGGCCGGGGACAAGTCGTCTTCTTGCAGCCGGTTTCCGAGCGCGGCCAAGCCGCCGTCGAAGAGCTCGAGCGCCAAACCGTTCAACTGCTTTCGATGCAACCCGCGGGCCACGAATTGTTCGACGCACAAATCGCGTTCAATATCCTGGATCGTTACGGGCCGGCATCGCCCGTGACGTTGCTCGAGCAGCGGCAAGAACTCGGTCGTGATGTAGCGCGCTATCTGGCCGGCCGCGTTCCCATTCCCGCCGTTGCGTTGCTTCAAGCGCCGGTATTTTTTTCGCACGCGTTCATCGCTTACGGCGAACTCGATTCCGCCGAAGCGATCGTCCCGCGCCTCACCGCGGCCGGATTTAAATTCGCCGATGAAGACGATCCCAGTCCATCGAACGTCAGCGTCGCCGGCGAACCGCGCCCCGTACTCGGCCGCCCGGCGCGCGATCCGAATGTCGAGCGCGGCTGGTGGTTCTGGGGCGCGGCGGACAATATGCGCGTGGCCGCGGCCAATGCGGTCTCGATTGCGGAGCGTCTTCGTGCGTCCTGATCGCCAGCGCAACGCGAGCCTGATCGGGCGCCGCGCCGCGTGGCTCGCGTCGGGTGCCGCGCTACTGCTGATCGCAAGTTTCTCGGCCGGCTGCGGTTACAGCGTCGCGGGGCGCGCCAGTAGCATGCCGCCGGATGTACACACCATCGCTGTGCTCCCGCTCGTCAACAAAACGACCACTTACCGCATCGAGCAGCGCATGACCAACGCAGTCGTGCGCGAATTTATCGAGCGCACGAAATATCGCATCGTGCCCACCGAAAAAGATGCCGATGCCGTCTTGACCGGCGAGATATCGAGCATCGAAGCGTCCGCTGTCACCTACGATTACACAACCGGCCGCGCCACAACTATGGTGGTCACCGTCACGATGAAAGTGCGTCTTGTGGATCGCAATCACAAGACGCTCTACGAAAACAACAATTACGTTTTCCGCCAGCCATACGAAATTTCAACCGATGTGAACAGTTTCTTTCAGGAAGAGGGCCCGGCTCTCGATCGCATGTCGCAGGATTTTGCGTCGCGTTTGGTTTCGGACGTTCTCGAGAATTTCTGATGCCCAGGATCGAAACCTCCGCATTGCTCGAACGCCTCGCAAAAGGCCAGCCGATGCCCGGCATTCTGCTTCTCGGCGCGGAAACTTATCTGCGCGATCTTTGCCGCAAGGCCATCATCGAAGCCATCGTTCCCGAAAACGCGCGCGAATGGGGCGTGGCGCGCTGCGACGCGTCGGAGGAAGACGCTTCCGCAATTCTCGCGCTCGCGGGAACTCCTTCGCTGCTCGCGTCGCGCCAGGTGGTGTTCGCGCGCGGCATTGAAGCGTGGGAAAAGCTTGGCGAGCATGCCCGCGAAGCGCTCCTGGCCGATCTCGCCGCGTATTTCGCGCATCCATCCGCCAGCAGCATGCTTGTGCTCGAAGCGGAGTCTCTCGATCAGCGCCTGAAATTATGGAAGTTGCTTTCCGAAGATGTCCTCGTGGTCGGCCTTGAATTGCCGGAAGATCCCGATGCCCGCGCCCGCGCAGCCGCTCCGATCCTCACGCAAATGGCCAAGGATGCAGGAGTCACACTCGACGCCGATGCCGCCGGCGAATTGACGGAGTTGACCGGCGCGAATCTCGCCGCGGCGCAAACGGAAATCGCGAAGCTTGCCACCTATGCCGGCGATCGCCGCCGCGTCACGCGCGAAGACGTCGAAACTCTTGTCGCGAGCGGTCGAAAATATTCCGTATGGGAATTGGCCGAAGCTTTCGCATCACACGACACCGAGCGCGCCATGAAATTTCTCGAAAGTTTATTGCGCGAAGGTGAGCAGCCCGTGCAGATCGTGGGTGCGATGGGCTGGATGTGCCGGAAACTTCTCGAGGCGCAGGATTTACCGCCGCAAACGTCGAAGTTTCAAATCGCCGGCCGTTTGCAGATGCGTCCGCAGATGGCTGAGATGGCGCTGCGCGAATCCAAGCGCATTCCGCGCAAGCGCCTGTTGGAAGGATTAGCCGCGCTCTACGAGGCCGATTCGCGCCTGAAATCGTCTGCGCCGAATCCGCGCGCGATCCTGGAGTTTCTGGTCGCGCGATTCGCCGGAGCAATTCAGTGACAGCGCGACGAGATCCGCGATGAGAGTGACCGCGATTCTGGTGAGCGCCCGGCGAAAAACAGGAATGCTGGACGGCGCTTTGCGTCAGGCGGGTTTTGCGGCGCGCACGGAATTGTATGCTGTGGCCAGACGCGACTTGGTCCGATTGGCGGTGTTTTCGTGAAGAATACCCTTGCCGATCGCGCGATCGATCGCCGAAAGCGTCGGGCTCAGCAGCTCGCCCGCGGCCGCCGCGTCCTTCGCGTCCAGCGCGCCGCGCAATTTCTTGATCATCGATCGCACCTTCGTTCGTTGCGATCGGTTGCGATCCTGATGTACCAGCGCTTGCTTCGCACGCTTCAATACGGATGGTTTGCGCTTCTTAACTTTAGTAGCTGTTCCCGCAGGCATTCAGTTCTCCCTAAATTAAATGAGCGAAGATTGCACTCGCAAAGTTTGTATGCACGAATCGTAAACAGTAGCCGAGCCTCTCGCCTTTGTCAAACCGCCGCTCGCGCCGCCGCGTGCTTATTCCTCTGTTTTTTGCTGCTCCACGCCGTAGCAATCCCCGCGCGTGCCGAAAAAATCGCGGACCTTCAGCCGCAAGGCGCGGTCAACGATTTCGCGAATGCCCTCACGCCCGATACGCGCGACAAGCTCACCGAGCTCGCCACCGAACTTAACGATCAAGCCGACGCACAGCTTGACATCGTCACCGTCCGCACCACGGAAGGCGACGCCGTCGCGGACTACACAGTTCAGTTGGCTGAAAAATGGGGCGTTGGCTACAAGGGAAAAGATCGCGGCGTGATGATCCTCCTCGCCGTTGACGATCGTCAATATTTCACCGCCGTCGGTTATGGCCTTGAGCCCATCCTGCCCGACGGCAAAGTCGGCGATTTCGGCCGCCAGATGGTTCCGCTTCTGAAAAGCGGCGACACCAGCGCCGCGGTCTTGCAGCTCGCCGGACAAGTTGCCGCCGTCATCGCGCAAGACCGCGGCGTCGCACTCAGCGCGCAACCAGCGGCTCCCACTTCAGACGACGATGAGACCCAGCCGCATTTCAACATGGCCCTGATATTTTTTCTGATCTGGGGCGGTTTATTTTTCTTCCGTTTTATTCGCAGCCTTTTCGGACATTCCGGCACTCACCGCCCCGGCCTGGGCGGTTGGTGGTGGCTCGGCGGAATGGGCGGCGGAGGATTTGGCGGTGGAGGCGGCGGCGGTGGCGGAGGTTTTGGCGGCGGATTCGGCGGCGGTGGATTCGGTGGCGGCGGGGCCGGCGGAGGATGGTAACTTCAGCACGGCCCGAACAGCGGCGTGTATTCGTAGCGCAAATAAACGGGTGGACAGCGCGATGAACAAAGAAAAAGAATTATCCGATCTGGTTGACGAGTTCCAGCGAGCGGCGGGAAGCAATCTCCGTTCGCTTGTCCTATATGGCTCCGCGGCCGGCGGCGAATTTCACGAAGAACATTCCGATCTAAATGTACTCGGTGTTTTCGAGCGCCTCGATGCCGCCGCTCTCCAGCGCCTGCATCCCGTGGTTGAAGTGTGGATCGGCAAGGGTCACCCCGCGCCGTTGCTGCTCACTGTCGCCGAGTTGCATTCCGCGGCGGACATCTACGCGATCGAATTTCTCGACATCGTCGCCCGCCGCCGCACGCTCTCCGGCGAAGATTTCTTCGCGTCGCTCGAAGTCCCCATGACTCTGCATCGTCATCAGGTCGAGCGCGAATTGCGCGTCAGCGTCCTGCGCCTTCGCCAAGCCGCATTGCGCGCTGGCGCCGGTGATACGCAGCTTGCCAAGCTGATGCTCGATTCCGTCGCGGCGTTCTGCGTGCTTTTCCGCCATGCTCTAATCGCGCTCGGCGAAAAAGCCCCCGACTCTCGCCGCGAAAGCTCCCGCCGCTTGGCCGCGTCGCTCGGATTCGATTCCGCGCCGATCGAAACTGTTCTCGACGTCCGCGAATCCAGGCAGCCGCCGAAATCCCTGACCGCCGGCGTCTTCGCCGATTATCTCGCAGCGGTCTCCGCCGTCGCCGGCGAATTCGATCGGCGCACTGCGACGTAGCGATGGTCCGCCGCCTTCGTTTTTTGTAGGGGCGGAGCTCGCCTCCGCCCGCCTTGCCCTGTGATAAAGTGGGCCTCAAAACTGGGTCGAACCAGAGTCATTACAAGGGTCGGAGGAAAGCATGAAGAAAGCGCTCATAGTTATCGTAATTTTGGCGTTTGTCGGCTATTGGATCGGCAGCGCCTACTTCTCGCGCCGCAATCAAATGGTCGTCAAGAATGAAGCCGTCGCATCGCAATGGCATCAGGTCGAAGTTGTGCTCCAACGCCGCGCCGATTTAATTCCCAATCTCGTCAGCACCGTGAAGGGTTACGCCGCGCAGGAGCAAACTGTCTTCGGCGATGTCGACAAAGCCCGCGAAGCCTTGCTCGGCGCTCAAACTCCCTCCGCCGCCATCGCCGCCAACAATCAGCTCGATGGAGCCTTGGGCCATCTTCTGGCGATTGTGGAGAATTATCCCCAGCTCAAATCGAATGAAAATTTCTTGCAGCTTCAGGATGAACTCGCCGGAACTGAAAATCGAATTTCCGTCGAGCGCAAGCGCTACGACGACGACATCCAGGATTACAACACGTACATCGGTCTGTTTCCCAACGACATCATCGCGCATATCGCCGGCTATCAGCGCAACAACGCTTATTTTGACGCGTCGCCCGCGGCCCAGTCCGTGCCGCAAGTCAATTTCCCAGGCCCGCAAAACTGACGTATCGGTTGACGTGGTGTTTGACGCAGCTTTTGTAGGGGCGGAGCTTGTCTCCGCCCGCGTGCCCAGTGGAGATTTGTAACCTACTGCTACAAAAGTACTTAGCGTTCGTTGCCGCACCGCTCAGATGTGATATAATGAATGCCTGTACTAGTTTCTCTACCGTGGAGGCGGCTTGATCACAAACCGGCCCCTTGCTCCGGTTTCAGGCCCCATGCGTCACACCGTAGAAATCGCCGGCCGGATTGAAAATCTATTCGGCACGCTCGACGAAAATCTCAAACTGCTGGAATCCGCCCTCCAGGTCACTACGGAGATTCGCGATCACAGCCTGATTGTCGAAGGCGAACCTGCGCAGGTTGAGCGCGCCGTGCGCATTCTCGATGAATACAATCGTCTGGTCCGCGCCGGCCGCCCTATGGACAACGGTGAAGTGAAAGCGCTTTTCCGCGTGGCCACCGAAGATCCCAAGGCCTCGCTGCACGCCATTCTCGGCACTGAAATTCATCCTCGAAGTTTCGGCAAAAAAAATGTCGTGCCCAAGAGCGCCAATCAAAAACGCTACATGGAATATATTGAGCGGCACGACATGGTTTTCGCCGTCGGCCCCGGCGGCACGGGCAAAACATATCTCGCCGTAGCCATGGCTGTTTCCGCGCTGCTCACGAAAAAAGTGAATCGCATCATTCTTGCGCGCCCCGCTGTCGAAGCCGGAGAACGTCTTGGATTTCTGCCCGGCACGCTGCAACAGAAAATCGATCCCTACATGCGCCCGCTCTACGACGCGCTTTACGAAATGGTGGACGCCGACAGGCTCGAGCGCTACCTCGAGAAAAATATTATCGAAGTTGCTCCGCTCGCTTTCATGCGCGGACGCACGCTGAACGAGTCTTTCGTGATTCTCGACGAAGCGCAAAACACCACCAGCGAGCAAATGAAAATGTTCCTCACGCGCCTCGGCTTCAATTCCAAAGCCGTGGTTACCGGCGATATCACGCAGATCGATCTGCCCACCGGCCGCAGGTCCGGCCTGGTCGAAGCGCTCGAAGTCGTCGATAAAATTGAAGGCATCGGCTTTGTCCATTTCAATGAGCGCGACGTCGTCCGCCACAATCTCGTGCAGCAGATTATCCGCGCCTACGAAGAATTTGACGCCGCCCACGCCTCGCGCACTTCGGGCTCCTTCAGCGCAAGTAAGGGCAAAGGTAATGGCCAGGCCGGTGCTTCAGGTTCCCCGCGAAGCGATGTGATTGAAGATGTGCCAGGCGAAGTTCCAGATAGCGTAAGACCAGACAGTATAAGAGACGATGCGCGGCCCGATGCCCAGCGCGATTCCAAAAATCGCGCTCGGGAGTAGCCCGCTCGCGGCGGATTCCATGGTCCTCAACCGACAGCGCCGCGTCGCCGTGGCCCTCGATCCTCTCCAGCAATTTGCCGAGCGCGCGCGCCAGGCGCTTCGCTTCGCCGATGATGCCGTCACCGTGTGCCTTGTCAGCGACGCCGCGATCGCGCGCCTCAATCGCCGTTATCGCGGCAAGCGAGGCCCCACCGATGTGCTCTCGTTTCCGGCAGACGCGTGCGCGCGATCGGCTGCGCGGCGCCGCGCCATCGACTATGCCGGCGACATTGCGATTTCGCCTTCCGCGGCGCGGCGCAACGCCCGCCGTCTCGATCGCTCTCTGCCCGATGAGCTTCGCGTGCTGATCCTGCATGGCATGTTGCATCTCGCCGGTTACGATCACGAAACCGATCGCGGCGAAATGGATCGCATCGAGCGGCGCTTGCGTCGCCGCCTGGGCGTGGCCTGATCCTATGGCGATTCTTCTTCATATTTTATTGGTGATGTGCTTGTGCGTCGGCCTCGCCGTGTTTTCCTACGTCGATCGCATTTATTTGGAGCTGGGCCGCGCCGCCACCGGCCGCCTGCACGATCGCTTGAATGTTTTTGAATCCGATGTCGAGCCGCGCATCGATCTCGATCGCCGTCGCGCCGCGCGCGGCTTCCGCATCCTCGCGCAATTGTGGTTGGTCCTCGTAGTCGTCGAAACCGCGCGCGGCGTCTTGCTCTTCGTGCCGGAAGCCTGGTCGGCCTTGGTTCAACTCGTCGTCTATTTGCTCCTCGAAGTCGTCGTTTGCGCCCACTTCATTCCAGAGCTGCTTCTCGCGCGCACCACCGGCCGTTGGCTGGCGCGCTTCGCGCCGCTGCTGCGTGGATTCCTCTGGGTGGTGTGGCCGCTGCGCGCCGGCCTTGACGGCGCGATTTCGCTCGCCCGCCTCAGCGATGAAGAATCGCCGGAGAGCCGCTCCAGTGAACAGGGAATTGGCGCGCTCGTCGAAGCCGCCGAATCGCAGGGCATGATTGAGCGCGACGAAGCGCAAATGATCGAGCAAGTCGTCGAGTTCAGCGAGAAGCGCATGCCCGAAGTCATGACGCCGCGCCCCGACGTGGTCGTCATTCCCGCCTCCTCCACGCTCGAACAGTTGCGCCGCCTGATGGTTGAAACAAAATTCTCGCGCGTGCCCGTTTATGGCGAAACTCTTGACGACGTGATTGGCATCGCCTACTCCCGCGATCTCCTTCAGGTTCCCGAGCAGGACGCGCAACGCCGCTTAGTGCGCGAGCTGGCGCGTCCCGCGCTTTTCGTTCCCGAAACCAAGCGCGGCTCCGAGCTGCTAAAGGAAATGCAGCGCAAAAATCAGCAAATGGCCATCGTCGTCGATGAACACGGATTGCTGGCCGGAGTGGTTACCGCGGAAGATTTGATCGAGGAAATCGTCGGCGAAATCGGCGAGGAAGATCGCTTGCTGGCCCCCGATGTAGTCCGCGAAAGCGACGGCAGTCTGGTTCTCCGCGGCAGCGTTTCACTTGAAAAAGCGGAGGAGCTTTTCGGAGTCGAATTCGGTGCCGCGGCCGATGAAGGCGCCACCACCATCGGCGGCCTGATCAATCACGTACTCGGCCACGTCCCGAAGCCCGGTGAGCGCGCCGAATCCGGCGGCGTCAGCTTTGAAGTCCTCGAAGCCAATCAGCGAAAAGTCCTGCGTCTCCGCGCCCGCCGCGCCGCCGTTGTCCCCGTGCGTCAAGCATCCGCGCGCTGACACTTGAACCGCTGCCTCTGGCGGTGTTCATCTCTGCGCCGCTGACGTGCCCCGTGATCCAAGATCGAAGCGCTCCGCCTCGGTCGTCGCGAAACCAGCCCCGGAGGGGGCGGCAGATTTTAGCCCAGGACGTAAGTCCTCAGTACGTAACGCGCGCCGTCGCAAGCCCCGGAGGGGCGACATATTCCCTCGGCCTCCGCCGCGGCGGACAGGATCGCGTTTCGCCCGAACAACTGCTTTAGCTTGATTGATTTAGCAAAAGAGTGCGCAACTTACTGATAAAGAGCGCCTTTATCTTCCTATGTTCTCATGCACATCCGCACTCTTTTGCCGCAACCCCTTTATTAACAATGAATTGACAATTGGGTACGGGGGTGTATGTACCTCTGGATCTAAATCCTTTGTTTACATCACCCGTGATGAATCAACCGCGCGATAAAAAACGCCACCGTCGCCGCCAGACCCCCAATCAGCACGGTCTGAATCGCGCCCTTTACCGCTGCAATTCCGGTATATCGTGCCTTCACGCCGCCAAAAACGGCCAGGGCCAAAATCGTCACCGCAACCGAGTAATACAGGCCAGTCACCACATTTTGCGAAATCATGTACGGCGCCAGCGGAATCAACCCGCCCACAACATACGAAAGCGCGATGGTCACCGCGCTGGTCACTGCGCGCTTCGGATTCGGCGGCTCCAGTCCCAACTCGAATCGCATCATGAAATCGACCCAGCTTTTCTGATCCGCGCAAACCGCGCGCACCACTGGCGCGAGTTGTTCTTCGCTCAGCCCGTATCCGCGAAACACATCGGCAACTTCCTGCGTTTCGCGCTCCGGCAGCTCGATGGTTTCGCGCTGCTCGCGCTCAAGCTCCGAAGCGTAGTGCTCGGCGTCCGTCCGCGCCGCGAGGTAACCGCCCAGCCCCATGGCGATCGATCCCGCGGCGATTTCCGCGAATCCCGCCGTGATCACCAGGCTGGTAGCGTGTCCCGTGGACGCCACGGCCCCCGTGATGCCCGCCGCCAGCGCGAACGGCACCGTCAGCCCGTCCGCCATCCCGATCACCACATCGCGGACAGTTTCCGTCGCCGTAAAGTGCTGCTCGTCGTGCGTCGTGTCGTGCATGAAGAAGTTGCTCCTCGAAGTGTCGCGTCTCCCGCCGAATGTTGCTCTGACGAAGTCTAACATGAGGCCGCGCGTCAACGATCAGCGTCAACCGTTTCGTCCTTTGCATTTGTAGGGGCGGAGCTTGTCTCCGCCCGCTGTTGGCCTCACCGCGGGCGCGCAACGACCGTCCGTGCATCGATCCACCAGCGTCAACTGTTTCGTCCTTTGTATTTGTAGGGGCGGAGCTTGTCTCCGCCCGCTGTTGGCGTCACCGCAGGCGCGCAACGACCGTCCGTGCATCGATCCACCGTTGAAAGGTCAAGCAGAGTAAACTAACGAAGAGGACGGGCGCTGCTTCACGATGCGACCGTTATGCCACGCAGACATCGAGCCAAACATTTTGACCGAAACATTTAAATCTGGTTTTGTGGCTCTTATCGGCCGGCCAAACGCCGGCAAATCGACGCTGGTCAATCGGCTCGTCGGCCAAAAAATATCGATCGTCACCGCGCGCCCGCAAACCACGCGCAATCGCATTCAGGGAATCGTCAATCGTCCCGGGGCGCAAATCGTTCTGATCGACACGCCTGGATTGCATCGTCCGGATTCCGTGCTCGGCAAACAGATGAGCGCGGAAGTTGAAGCCGCAATCGAAGGCGTCGACGTCGTTGCGTTGCTGCTCGACGCCAGCGAAAAGTTGGGCCAGAGCGAATTGCGCGCCATCGCGCGCGCGCAATCGTTCCACGGCCCGCGCCTCTTGCTTCTAAACAAAATCGATCGCGTCGATAAACCAACGCTCTTGCCGCTCATCGAGCGCTGCCAGCGCGAAGGCAAGTTCGACGAAATAATTCCGATTTCAGCGCTGAAGGGCTTGGGCGTGGAAGATGCGCTCTCCGCGATAATCGCGCGCATGCCTGAGGGGCCGCCGCTATTCCCGGCGGACCAAATCACCGATCAGCCCGAGCGATTTCTCGCCGCGGAAATCGTGCGCGAAAAAGCCATGAACGCCACACGCGAGGAAGTTCCGCATGCCGTGGCCGTCGTCGTGGAGTCGTTCGAGGAAAACCCGAAGATCGTGCGCATCTCCGCGACGGTGCACGTTGAGCGCGAAGGTCAGAAGGGAATCCTGATCGGCTCGGGCGGCCTGACGCTGAAGAAAATCGGCACCGAAGCGCGCCGCGAACTCGAAGTGCTACTGGGCACAAAAGTGTTTTTAGAACTTCGCGTGCGCGTCAGCCAGGACTGGCGCGACAATCCCGCGCTCGTGCGCCAGATGGATTGGCGCCGCCAACTCGAGCAGCTTGGCGGAGAGTAGGGTTTTCGTAGGGGCGGAGCTTGTCTCCGCCCGCTTTCTCTTTGAATTATGCCGAAACTCGACGGCAGGCGTTGTTATTCGCCGTCGCTCTCGCCGCCCTTATCGTCTTTTTCTTCCGACGAAATGCCGAGCGACTTCATCTTGCGGTACAAATGGCTGCGTTCCAGTCCAATCGCCGACGCCGTGCGCGTCATGTTCCACTGATTTTCTTCGAGCTTTCGCAGGATAAAATCGCGTTCGTAAGCCGCGCGCGCTTCGTGCAGTGTTGCCGGCGGCGTTTGCGGCGTGTGGCCCGAGCTGCGAAATAGTTCCGGTGGAAGATGGTGCGGCTCGATGCGCTGCTGCGGACAAACAATCACGAGGCGTTCGATCACATTGCGCAATTCACGCACGTTGCCGGGCCACGAATAGCGCATCATCACTTCCAGCGCGCCATCGGAAAGCTCTTTTGCCTGCCGGCCGTACGCGCCGGTATAGCCTGCAAGAAAATATTGAGCCAGCACGGGAACGTCTTCAATGCGTTCGCGCAAAGCGGGAATTACGAACGGAATCACGTTGAGCCGGTAAAACAAATCTTCGCGAAACCGGTCCCGCGCGATTTCGTCGTCCAGCCGTTTGTTGGTGGCGGCGATCACGCGCACATCCACTTTCAGCGAGCGATTCGCGCCTAGCGGTTCAACGCTCTGTTCTTCCAGAACGCGCAGCACTTTCGATTGCGTGCGCAGACTCATGTCGCCGACTTCATCCAGAAAAAGCGTGCCGCCGTCCGCGCGCTGGAATTTTCCGATCTTGTCTTCGTGCGCGCCGGTGAAACTGCCGCGCAGGTGGCCGAACAGTTCAGACTCGATCAGCTCGTCGGGAATCGCCGCGCAATTCATTTCCACGAATTGCCGCGCGCTGCGCAAACTCGCGGCGTGCAGCGCCCGCGCCACGACCTCCTTACCGGTTCCGCTTTCGCCGTAAATCAGCACGCGCCCCGTGGTCGGCGCGGCCACCGCGATCTGCTGCCGCAGCGCCTTCATCGGCACGCTTCCGCCGATCACCTGGTAGCGCGAGCTCAATTCCTCGCGCAGCCGCCGATTTTCGCTTTCAAGCTGCAAGTGCTCGACGGCGTTCTTGACCACGAGAATTATTTTTTCGAGCTCAAGCGGCTTCTCAATGAAATCGAAAGCCCCCAGTTTTGTCGCGCGTACGGCGGTCTCGATGTTGCCGTGCCCGGAAATCATCACCACCATCGCGGGAGATCCGCCTTCGCGAAGCAGCTTCAGAGTTTCCAGTCCGTCGATTCCAGGAAGCCACACATCGAGCAGAACGACGCCCGCGGGCCGCGCCTCGATCGCGGCAAGGCAAGCTTCGCCGCTGGCCACAGCTTCGGCTTCGTAACCCTCATCGGCGAGGATGGCCGAAAGCGATTGGCGGATTCCTTCTTCGTCGTCAACGATCAGAATGCGGTGCTTCATGGCAAGGGGGCCGTCAGGATTCGGTGGTAAGCGGCGCCGCGCGCACCTCCGCGACCGGAATTTGCAGAATAAAGCGCGCGCCCACTGGAGTATTGTCTTCCACGCGAAGCGTTCCGTTGTGTTCGGCGACGATGCGGCTTGAAATCGCAAGGCCCAGACCCGTGCCGCGATCTTTGGTGGAAAAATGCGGCAGGAAAAGTTTGTCTTTATCCTCCGGCGAAATTCCGTGCCCGCTGTCGGCCACGATCAGAGTTACGGTTTCGCGATCCTCGTCGGCGCGCGTCTCGACGGTTAATTCACGCACAGAACTTCCTTCCATCGATTCCGCGGCGTTGTCGATCAGATTCACCAGCACTCGCCGCAACTGCTCGGCGTCGGCGCGGATCGCGGGCAATCCCGGTTCAAACGTCGCGCGCACGCGAACTCCATCCAGGCGCCCCTGGAAAATATCGAGCGCGCTCTGCACGATCGCGTTCGGATCCAGCGGCTCCAGCCGCGCGGTGGGGAAGCGCGCGAAGTCGGAGAATTCCTTCACGAGCGATTCGAGCGTGGTTACCTCACGCTGAATTAACGCGGCGCATTCGCCGGCCAGCCGCACGAGTTCAGGCGCTTGCGCGCCCGCGGCCGCCGCGCCCTGGCGATCGAGGAATCGCGTGAGGCGCTGCGCGGAAAGCTGAATCGGCGTCAGCGGATTCTTGATTTCGTGCGCGATGCGTTGCGCCACTTCCTGCCACGCGGCCGCTTTCTGCGCGCCGAGCAACTCCGTCAAATCGTCCACCACAACAATGTAGCCCAGATTGGAGCGCCGCGGCCCCAGCGCACTCACCGTCACGGCGGCGTGCAGCAAGCGTCCCGACACGGCGATTTCAAGATCCTGCGAAGCGGTGCCCATGCGCAGCGCGCGCCGCATCAGCGATTGCACCGCGCGCGCCGCTTGCTCTCCCATCAGCAGGTCGAGCGTGCCCGCTTTCCGCGATTCCGAGCCGAACATTTTTTCGCCCGCGGGATTCACGCGGCGCACCGCGCCGTCGGTACCCAAAGAAATCACTCCGGTAGGGATACTTTCGAGAATGGTTTCGAGCAGCGTGCGCCGCTGTTCGAGTTCCTGCACGGCTTGCTGCAAGCTATGCGTGAATTGATCGAGCTGCCGGCGGTTGTCGGCGAGCTGCGCGGTCATTTGATTGAATGAATTTACGAGCAGTCCCAGTTCGTCGCGCGCCTGCACGTCGACGCGAGTATCGAAATTCCCGGCGCTGACGGCGCGCGTGGCTTCGGCCAGGGCTTGTATCGGCACGGTGAGCTGCTTTGAAAGAAACAGCGCGAACCACGTTGCCGCAAAAAGCAGCAGCAGCGTGAAGAGCAGAAGGATCAACATCATCTGCGTTTTATAAGTGCGCAGCCCCTGGCGCTGGCGCTCATATCCGGAAATTTGCGTCTCGATCTGTTCCAATTTTTCCTGATAATTGTCCGGCGCGATTCGCGCCACAATCAAATTTCCGCTGGGGATCGCTTGGCGCGCGCCCATCAGCAAAACGGCGCCGTCGTGCCACAGTTCCGGTCCGTTGGGAATGTTTCTAACAAATTCAGGACGCATCGCGATGAGCGGGCGATCCATGGCGTCGCGCGCAACCGGAGTCGCGGTCTCGCCCGGACGTTCCGCACGAATCGCATAGGTGACGTTCCCTTGCTGGTCGAGCAACCAGATCGCGTCCGTGCCTTCATTCACTCCGAAGAGCAACGGAGATGTCGCGGGCTTGTCCGCGTGCGCGGTTTCGGCAGCCGCTTCGATCTTGGCCGTGGCGCGCGCGATGCGGCCCATGCGCGTTACTTCGGCCGTGCGAATTTCCTCTTGGGTTGAAACCATCGACTGCGCGGCCAACTCAAGAGGGCGCGGGAACCACAGCACCAACGTGCGATTGAGCAGCGCGTAGCTAACCACGAACAGGAACACCAGCGGCAGCAGCGAAAGCGCCATGGCCGCGCCAACCATGCGAGTTTTGAAACGCGCGCCGGCAAGGCGCGCTCGCCGCTCCGCCTGAAGTTTGAGCAAACTCCGCGTCAGAACCAAGCCGAAAACAAGAAGTGTAACGACCAGGAAAACAGTAAGCGCGTACAGGATGAGGATGTCCGGCCCAATGTGAAGCTGAACAAACTTGGGAAGGCGCAGCGATCCAAGCGTGAAGATCGCCGCAAGAATCATCGCAAACACCAAGCCGCCGACCGCCAATAAAATCTTCGTTCTGCGCCGCGTATGGCTCACAGTGCCGTCTCCGCGGCGACCATGCGGTCCGCCGCCGAAATCGTGGGCGGCACATGCGTCGCGATCTGAGACCTGAGTGGGGAATCGGCCGGCAGGTGATCGCGCAGAGGACACTCCGAACAGCGTGGCGCGCTCTTGCGGCACCAATTCTTGCCAGTGTTGACGATCAAGGCGTGAAACTCGTTGTAGAGCCGGGCATCTCCCGCCAGGCTTTCTTCGATAAAGCCGCGCGTGATCTCGTAGTCAGGCTTGACGGCAGCGCCCGCGCGGACGCCCACGCCGCTCCCTGCGGCGATGCCATGACGTCCCAGGATGCGATGCGTGTACGCGTCAACAACGAACACCGCGTGCCCTCCGGCGTACAACAAAATCGAATCGGCGGTCTCCGGGCCGATGCCGTGCACTTCGAGCAGGCGCTCGCGCAACTCGGCGGTGGGCGTCCGAAACATCCGATTGAGTGACCCTCCGAAATTCTTCCGCACAAATCCCACGAACACTTTCAGCTTCCGCGCCTTCTGCCGAAAATACCCGGAGGGGCGCACAAGCTTTTCCAAGCGGCGAATCGGCACGCGTTCAAGCGCGGCGAAGGTCAAGAGCCGTTCGCGGCGCAAATTTGCGATCGCCAGCTCCACATTCCCCCACGCGGTGCTCTGCGTCAAAATCGCGCCAACAATCACCTCGAACGGCGTCTTAGCCGGCCACCAATTCATCGGCCCGAGCGATTCCGACAAGCTCCTGTAATACACCATGAGGTCCGGCGACCTAGCGGGCGAACCGGTCAACGCCGATTTTTCCGAACCGAAGCGCGCCGATAGACCAGCGCGCCGGATGCGTGTGGCAGGGCGCGTAGAAGTGGCTCGGAGGGTGTTTTGAGGGCTCAAAGGTCGCCGTAAAGCAAGATATCACCGCGGGAAGGCAAGTCAAGCCGACGGGATCGCGCAAGGGTAACCAAACGGGGCTTCCACTACGGTGTTGCGCCTTTCACTACGATGGGCGAATCCGGTGCCCGTGGCGCGGTTCCACTTCTGCTAACGTGAAAACCTGAGGTGTTGTGTGCCCAGAGGAGCTAGCTGATGTCGTCCCGGCTTGGCGAAATGCTCGTCAAGGAGAAGCTGATCACCTCCGATCAGCTTCGCGAAGCCGTGGCCTATCAGAAGGCGCACGGAGGCCGGCTGGGATCGGTGATGATCAAGCTGGGCCTGGTGAATGACGACGAAATCACCGGCGTTCTCTCCCGCCAGTACGGCGTTCCCTCAATCAATCTGAAATATTACGAAGTCGATCCTTCGGTGATTCGGCTGATCCCGCAGGACACGGCCATTCGCTACCAAGTGGTGCCGCTGTCGCGCGTGGGGTCCACGCTGACGATCGCGATGACCGATCCCACCAACGTGTTCGCGATGGACGATATCAAGTTCATGACCGGCTTCAACATCGAGCCGGTGGTGGCGCCGGAATCGGCGGTCAACGAAGCGATTACAAAATTCTACGGCGAAGCGCAGAGCGTCGAAGAGCTGACCAAGGTGATGAAGGATTTGGCCGGCGAGGAAGCCGCCGATCTGGAACTTGCTGCGGAAGAACAAGAAATGGATTTGGCGGCGCTCGAACGAGCGGCCGAAGAAGCGCCGATCATCAAGCTGGTGAATCTGGTGCTGACGGACGCGGTGAAGCGCGGCGCGAGCGACATTCACATCGAGCCATTCGACAAAGAGTTGCGCGTGCGATTTCGCATAGACGGCATTTTGCAAGAGGTGATGAATCCGCCGCTGAAGCTGCGCGACGCCATCGCCAGCCGCATCAAGATCATGTCAAAGCTGGACATCAGCGAAAAGCGGCTGCCGCAAGACGGCCGCATCATGATCAAGTACCGCAAAGAAGGGCGCATCAAGGAACTGGATTTCCGCGTTTCGACTGTGCCGACGCTGCACGGCGAAAAAATCGTGATGCGCTTGCTGGACAAGGAAAACCTGCGGCTGGACATGACGAAGCTGGGCTTCGAGCAGCTCTCGCTGGACAAATACGAGCGCGCGATTCTGCGGCCTTACGGCATGGTGCTGGTGACCGGGCCGACGGGATCGGGAAAAACGAACACGCTTTATTCCTCGGTCGCGCGGTTGAACACGGTTGAGACCAACATTATGACCGCGGAAGACCCGGTGGAATTCCAACTGCAGGGAATCAACCAGGTGCAGATGAAGGAGCAAATCGGGCTGAACTTCGCGGCCGCGCTTCGAGCATTTTTGCGGCAGGACCCGAACATCATTCTGGTGGGCGAAATCCGCGACTTCGAGACGGCGGAAATCGCGGTGAAAGCCGCGCTGACAGGACATTTAGTTCTTTCCACGCTGCACACGAACGACGCGCCTTCGACGATCAGCCGGCTGATGAACATGGGCGTGGAACCTTTTCTGGTGGCGACTTCCGTGAATCTGATCTGCGCGCAACGTTTGGTGCGAAAGATCTGCCAGGAGTGCAAGGAACCGCTGGAGGTGCCGCAGCAGGCGCTACTCGACGCCGGATTCACGGCCGAGGAAGCAACGAGCGCCGTGATCTATCACGGCCGCGGCTGCGGAAAATGCAACAAGGGCGGCTACAAGGGGCGCGTGGGTTTGTACGAAGTGATGGAAGTCACGGACGATCTTCGCGAATTGATTCTGGTGGGCGCTTCGGCGGTGGAACTCAAGAAGAAGGCGCTCGAGCAGGGAATGATCAGTTTGCGGCGTAGCGGATTGACGAAGGTGCTGGCGGGCCAAACGACTTTGGAAGAGGTAGTTCGCGAAACTGTGCTGTGAAAAAAGGAGATCTGCGATGGCTGGAATCACGCTGAGCGAGTTGTTGAAGAAAATGATCGAGATGGGCGGCAGCGATCTGCACATAACGACGAACAGCCCGCCGCGCGTGCGCGTGCACGGAAAGCTGCGCCCGATGGATTTGGCGCCGCTGACGGCGGCCGACACCAAGGCGCTTTCGTACAGCGTCCTGACCGACGCGCAGAAGCATCGCTTCGAGGAAAATCTGGAGCTCGACTTCTCGTTCGGCTTGAAGAACCTGGCACGATTCCGCGGCAACATTTTCCACCAGCGCGGCGCGGTGGCGGCGGCGTTCAGGACGATTCCGTGGGAAATCAAGGGCTTCGACGCGCTGGGGCTGCCGGCCGTGGTGCGCGGGCTCTGCGATAAGCCGCGCGGGCTGGTGCTGGTCACCGGACCAACAGGCTCGGGCAAATCCACCACGCTCGCGGCGATGCTCGACAAGATCAACAACGAACGCGAAGAGCACATGGTGACGATCGAGGACCCGATCGAGTTTTTGCACAATCACAAACGGTGTCTGGTGAACCAGCGGGAAATCCATTCCGACACGCACTCGTTCGCGAATTCGCTGCGCGCGATTTTGCGCGAAGATCCGGACGTGGTGCTGATCGGCGAAATGCGCGACCTCGAAACGATCGAATCGGCGCTGCGCATCGCGGAAACCGGCCACTTGACGTTCGCGACGTTGCACACCAATTCGGCGATTTCCACGATCAACCGCGTGATCGACGTGTTTCCGGCGTATCAGCAATCGCAAATCCGGGCGCAGCTCTCGATGGTGCTCGAAGGCGTGCTTTGCCAGGCGCTTTTGCCGCGAGCCGATGGGCGTGGCCGCGCGATGGTGATGGAGGTTTTGATTCCAAACGCCGCCGTGCGCAACCTGATTCGTGAAGACAAAATTCACCAAATCTACTCCGCCATGCAAACCGGCACGTCGCACAGCGGGATGCAAACGTTCAACCAGTCGCTGGCCAACGCCTATTTCCAGAAGGTGATTACTTTGGAAACTGCCATGGCACGATCGTCCAATGCGGATGAGTTACAGGATATGATCAATCGAGGCGTTGTTGGCGTGGCTTCGCCCGCGTCCCGAGGCGCGGTCCCCGCGCGCAAATAGGCGCGGGAAACGGGTGTCCTGGGAAAGGCCTTTGGGCCGATCCCCAAGCTTGCGGAAGATTTTTGGATTGCGATAGGCCCTGAGGCCCGCTGCGTGGCGGGCTGTATGGGATCTGAAGGAGGATGGGAATGCCTGTCTATACCTACCGCGGTGTCACTCGCGCAGGTGCCGCGATCAGCGGCGAGCAAACGGCTGAAAGTAAGGCCGAGTTGACGAGCCTGCTGCGGCGGCAGCAGATCGAAGTCAAGAAAATGTCGGAGAAAGGGCGCGAGTTCAATCTGCCCAGCTTCGGCGGCGGCGTCAACGCCAAGGAGCTGGCGGTCTTTACGCGACAGTTCTCGGTGATGATCGACGCCGGACTTCCCCTTGTGCAGTGTCTGGAAATCCTGGCAAGCCAGCAGGAGAACAAGACATTCCAGAAGGTGCTGACGGGCACGCGAGCGGCGGTCGAGGGCGGCGCTACGCTTTCGAGCGCGATGCGCCAGTACGAAGACGTCTTCGATGCGCTCTACGTGAACCTCGTCGAGGCGGGCGAGACCGGCGGTATTCTGGACACGATTCTGCAGCGGCTTTCGTCGTACATCGAAAAGAACGTGAAGTTGAAGCGCGCGGTGAAATCCGCGTTGGTGTATCCGACCGCGGTATTGTCGGTCGCGGGCGGCGTGATCACGTTGCTGTTGTGGAAGGTCGTGCCGATTTTCACGACGCTGTTCGTTGGATTGGGAGTGGATTTGCCGCTGCCCACGCGCATTGTTATCGCGCTCAGCAATTTCGTCGGCAGTATTTTCGGATTCCTTATTCTTGTGGCGCTGGTTGGCGCGATTATCGGAGTCAAGGTGTGGTACGGCACCGAGGCCGGCCGCATGGCGATCGATAAGACATTGCTGAAGCTGCCGCTGATCGGAATCCTGTTGCGAAAAATCGCGGTGGCGCGATTTACTCGCACGCTCGGCACGCTAATTTCCTCGGGCGTACCGATTCTCGAGGGTCTCGATATCACCGCGCGCACCGCGGGCAACGCCGTGATCGAGAAGGCGCTGCTCCACGTGCGCAAAGCCCTTGAGGCCGGACGCAGCCTCGCCGAACCTCTGAAAGAAACGACGGTGTTTCCGGGCATGGTGACGCAGATGATCGGCGTCGGCGAGCAAACCGGCGCGATGGACGCCATGCTGCAGAAGATTGCCGACTTCTACGAAGACGAAGTAGACGCCGCGGTGAAAGATTTGCTGGCCGCGATGGAACCCGTAATGATCGTTTTCCTCGGCGTGGTCGTCGGGGGAATCGTCATCTCAATGTACTTGCCGTTGTTCTCGCTGATCGGCAAGCTGAGCGGGCATTAAAATCCGGCACGAGAATCGCCCGGAAGGGCGGGAGAGCGACGCTGCGATGCGATGCGCCTCCCGCCTTACGGTCTCTCCTTCTTGAGGATTTCACGCAGGTGGCAGAGCTTAGCGTCATAGGTCCGCGCCGATGGAACTGACACAAAATGTCAATCAGTGGCTGGGGTGGCTGACCCGCGTCCGCTTTCTGATCGTCACGCTGGTGTTCGCGCTCGTTCTGCTGCTTCGGCAGTATTCGCTGCTGTCCATTGCCGCGAGCCAGTTCGTTCCACTGATCGTGGTGTGGTACGCGCTGGCGATTTTTTATGCGGTGATGTTGCGGTGGATGCCGGAAATTCGCTGGCACGCGCCGGTGGAGATGATTTGCGACCTGCTGATGATCACGGGGCTGGTGTACGTCACGGGCGCGGAAGAAAGTTATTTCACGTCGCTTTACTTGTTGACGATCATCGTGGCCAGCATCCTGTTTTCGCGCAAAGTGACGTTCACCGTGGCAGGCTTTGGTTTCGTGCTGTTGGGCGGAATGGTGGAGCTGATCTACTACGGATTTCTGCCTCGCACGTCGTTTTTAGCGCCGACCGGCAGGACATTGCAAACCTGGCTGGTCAGCAATTTGTTCGCATTTTTCGCAGTGGCTTATCTGTCGAGCCTGCTCGCGCTCAGCCTGCGGAAGCAAGGCGCGGAACTGGAATTGAAACGCGGCGAGTTGGAGGATTTGCAGGCATTCAGTGAAGACATCATTCATTCGATGCGCGGCGGATTGATCACCACGGATTTGGACGGGCGCATCCTGCTGCTCAATCGCACGGGCGAAGAGATTACCGCGTACAGCTTTGACGGCGTTCGCGGCAGAGTGCTGTCCGAAGTCTTTCCGGAGTTTTGGCTGCCGGGACGGATAGGCGATCACGGAGAAATGCTGCAGAGAACCGAGATCGATTTTCGCACCGCGGACGGGCAGCAACGATTTCTTGGCATTTCGGTTTCGCCGTTGCGTACCGCCGAACGAAAGACGACCGGCTACGTTTTCAATTTTCAGGACCTCACGGAATTGCGGCGACTGGAACAGGAAGTGGCCACCAAGGAGCGCATGGCGGCGATCGGCCGGCTTTCCGCGGCCATCGCGCACGAGATTCGCCAGCCGCTGACGGCCATGGCGGGAGCGGTTACCGAGCTTGCGCGTCTGGTTCCTCTCGAAGAAGACGAGCAACACCTGGTGGGAATCGTCAGCAGGGAATCGGAACGGCTGAACCGGATCATCACGGACTTCTTGAATTATTCGCGCGAGAAGAGCTACGAATTCGGCGAGGTCGATCTGGCGGCGCTGCTGGACGAAACCTTGACGCTGCTTGAACGGCAGCCGGACCTGGATGGGAAATATCGCATCGAGCGAAGTTTTGGACATGCTCCGGTGCGCGCAAAGGTGGATTCGGGCCGCATCAAGCAGGTTTTCTGGAATTTGTGCGACAACGCGTTGCGCGCGATGCCGGCCGGCGGGACGCTGACGGTGGGCCTGGAGCTTGTGCCCTTTTGGGTGCGCATCCGTTTTCGCGATACGGGCATCGGGCTCGATCCGAAGCAGCGATCGAACATTTTCGAGCCGCTGCAGTCCGGATTTCCGGGAGGCACGGGACTGGGCCTGGCGATCGTCTATCAAATTGTTCAGGCGCACAGCGGACGCATCATGGTGATGTCGGAAAAAGACCGCGGCGCGGAATTTACAGTGGAGCTTCCGCGCGTGGCGTAAGGCTCGCGCGGTATTGAAGAAAGGCCGGTTGGATTATGGCGCACATTCTGGTGGTTGACGACGAGCGCTCGATCTGCGAGCTGCTCGAAATCACGTTTCGCAAGGAGGGGCACCGCGTTGAGGTGGCCCTGTCGGCGGAGACGGCGCGGCGAAAGCTCGAATCGCAAATTTTCGATATCGTGATTTCCGACATTCTGCTGCGCGATGCGAAGGGCGTGGATTTACTGAAGTTCGTGAAGGAACATTCGCCGACGACGTTCGTCCTGTTGATCACCGGCGTGCCCACGGTGGAAACGGCGATCGCGGCGATCAATGGCGGCGCCGACCGATACGTCGTGAAGGATCACGAGTTGGTCGATCAGCTTCGGCGCGCGGTGGCGCAGGTAGACGAAACCCTGCGGCTGAAGAACGAAGCTGGAACGCTGCGGCGCGAAATCCGGCGGCTGACCGGGCCGCAAAATATCGTAGGGCACAGTCCGAAAATGCGCGCGGTGTACGACATGATCCAGACCGTGGCGCCGCAATCAAGCCGCGTGCTGATCACCGGGGAATCCGGCACGGGAAAAGAACTGGTGGCGCGCGCGATTCACGAAAACAGCACACGCGCGCAGGCGGCCTTTGTGACCATCAATTGCGGCGCGTTTCCGGACACATTGCTGGAATCGGAATTGTTCGGACACATGCGCGGCTCATTCACCGGAGCCGGGGAAAATCGCAAGGGATTATTTCAGGCCGCGGACGGCGGCACGCTCTTTCTGGATGAAATCGGCAATATGAGCTTGAGCATGCAGGTGAAATTGTATCGCGTGCTGCAGGAAGGAAAAGTAAGGCCGCTGGGCAGCAACGACGAGATCGACGTGGATGTGCGCGTGATCACGGCGACGAATAAGGATGTTGAAAAGGCGATTGCGGCGGGAGAGTTTCGCGAGGACCTTTTCTATCGCCTCAACGTGATTCCCATCCATTTGCCACCGCTGCGCGAACGCCGCGAAGACATTCCGCTGCTGGCCGGCGCGTTCCTGGACCGCTTCCGCACGGCGATGAACAAGTCCATCGAGGGTATTGCGCCAGCGGCGATGCAGAAACTTGAGGCTTATGACTGGCCCGGCAACGTGCGCGAACTCGAAAACACAATCGAGCGCGCCGTGGCGCTTGAATCGGAACCATTCATCTCACTGGCCGTCTTACCGGAGAAAGTGCTTCAGCAGGGAAACGGAGTGCAGCCCGTGCGGCGCGGCGAGAATGGCCATCCCACGATTCCCGATACCGGGCTCGATCTCGAACAATTCATTCAGGATACAGAGCGCGAATACATCATGGCCGCGCTGGAAGCTTCGGGCGGAGTGGGCACGCGCGCCGCCGAGCGACTGAGAATGACGTATCGATCTTTCCGGCATTACTCCAAGAAATACAACATCAGCTAGGATGCGCCGGAACGATCGACACACAGCGGCATGCGTCGAGACGGTTACAGAAGAGCGCGAAATCGCGGCGTGAGCGAATCGGCGTTAGCGGGTTTCGTTGAAAATGCGAAATAGCGCGAGGAAGTGCCGGTATCCTATGTCGGGAAGTTTGCGCAGGCGATACACCTGAGTTTCACCGGCGGCGCGCAGGCGGTGGTGAACCGGGAACTCCTTGATGGAATATCCACGCCGGCTGACGCGCGCCGAAAATTCCCACCAAAATCCTTCGCGCATCGCACCCATGGCGCCCGCAATTTCTTGAATAACTTCTCTCCGCGCCAACACAAACGGACAACTCGGGTCGTGGACAGGGACGCGGTAGAGGGCGCTCCAGATCATGAAGAATGTGCGCGACATGATCTTTCGCAATAATGTGTCGGCTCTTTTTACGCGCCATCCGATCAAGACATCGGCGCTATTACGACTTTCCCAAAACTTCTGGAAATCCGCCGGATCGCACTGCCCGTCGGAATCCAGACAAAGCAGAAATGGAGCTCGCATTTCCATCATGCCATCGCGCACGGCGCGCGAATACCCTTTTCGGCCTTCGCTCAGAAGCAGCTTCGCCGGAACCACGCCGGCAAGATCGCGCAAAACCTGCTTGGTGTTGTCATTGCTTCCGTCCTCGCACAGCAGAAATTCCATGCGTGCGACCGGGGAGATCGCATCGTAAATCTCGCGCACGGTCGCGGCGATGCTCTGGGCTTCGTTGTGGATCGGGAGGAGGACCTGAAGTTCAGGATATTCGGCCAGCATAGATCGTCCTTCGCTACCATCAAAATATGGCTCGTCTGACTCCAGACTAACAGCGGGCGAGAATCCTGGCGGAGTAAGTCTCTTCGATGTCGCGAACTGATTATCAGAGGTTAAAACAAAACCGGCGGCGCGATTCGCGATGTTGATATTTCGCGAGGTTTGGATCGACGTCAACGCGCGAATGATTGCGCGAAGATGGGTCGAACTTCTGCAACCGACGCACAATGGCGTTCTGGCTCACCGCGCAGATGGGCTCAGCTTGAGATTCGCCCGGAGGCCGGGATTCTCGCTCCGGCACGGTTGACCGAACATGCGGCTGAACGCTTCTGGAGGCGCCGCCACGGCGCGTCCGCGGGGTATTAACACAACCGAAGACTTGGTTGAGCACAGGACTTCGTATTTATCGTTGATGATTGCCACCTCCTCGGGGCCGAAGTAGGAAATCCCACGATAGCTGGGCACAAAAATCGTAGTGGCGTTCTCGGTGCTGAGAGCGGAAGCGCTACGGAGGCTCGGAACATCCTGAAGAAAACCGGCACGCGTAAGAACGATTAGATCGTAGTCACCGCGCTTGAGGTTGTCGACGACCGGAGCCGGATCCCAGTTCCCGGTCAGTTCCAGCATATGGGCGCCGAACGGATCCAAAAGGTTCGGTTCACGGCCGTGAACGTTCATGGTGGTGACATCGGAAAGAACACGAAATGGGCGAAGCCAGTCGACTGAGGCGCTGGGCGGTTGGTAAAAGTAGCCGATCAGGCCGCGGCTGTAGGCATAGGCTGTCGATGTCGCGAAAACTAAAGCCAGACTCACAACGACGATGGACGCGGTCAGCCGGACGCGGGTTTGAATTACCCTCATGGCGTACGGCAAGAGAAGAGCGCAGCCCACCAGGCCCGGAAATAAGTAGTTCACATAGCCGCCCAACTGAGGCATGCCTGAAAGTCCTACGAGCAAGTTCACAAGCGCGAAGGCTGCAATCATTTTGGCTTTGATATCCAGAGTTACCGCCCGACTGAATCCAATTATGCCGATCAAGATCGGAATGAGCCAAAAGGCGACGAGACAGTGGAGGAAAAGGAAATTGGCGGCGTCGCTGAACGACCAACGACTTTTGCCGGCGAATGCCATTTGCTGGAAGAAAGGATCGTGACGCCAATAAAGAATAGAAAACGTCAGCACAACTGGAAGAATCGCGCCGAGTGTTAGAACCGCGGCCTTTTTGAATTCTTTGCTGAGGACCAAGACGGCAAAAACCGCCAACGCAACGGCGATGCCGGGCTGTTTAATGAGAAAAGCGATTGCCGCAAAAACTCCGCACAGTCCATATCCGTACCACAATCGGTTTTCCCAGCGGATCGCGCAGTAGAGGCTGATCAGCATCGCCAATATAAACAACATGTCCGGACGAGGTGAGATGTTCCAGCCAATAAAGTCAGGTTGTCCAAGCAACATCAGCGCGGCAAGAATGGAATGCAGGCGAGGAAGCGAGGCGGCACGGCAAATAAGGAAAACCATTCCGCCGCAAAGCAGAAAAGCAATGTACGTCATCAAACGAGCGAAAAGGATGAAGCGGTCTATATCGAGATGAACCGCGCGCGCAACGCAGGCATTAATGGCGTAGTAGAGCGGCGCGTACGCTTGAGGTGTGTACGGCGCTTGAGACATGGGAATGTAGAGCTTGCCGGTTTGCGCGGCGTAGATAGCCGCGTAGGTTTGGGGAGATTCGCAGTAACTGTTTTCCCACGGATTGTGCAAGAGCCGAGGACTGCCAAAAACCAAAATCGCAGCGCCGACAACGCAGTACGCGAGGAGCAAAACAAGCATCAAGCGAAACGCGGCGGAGTGGATGCGGCCTTGAGGCGGATTAGTGTCTCGCGTGATGTTCGTTTCGTTTTCGGCGCCGCCACCAAGCGGCCCCATCAACTCGGACATGCGTTCACCCCGTCGAACTCATAATATGCCGAGCGTGCAGTGTTGTTTCACGCTTTGAAGCAAGACTTGTCTTAGTTCTTGATAATTGGTTCGCAACGCCGGAGTTGTGGGCGACGAGACAACGCGTGCCGCCACAATCAAGCGATCCGTGGCGAGGCGAGCGAGGTTGGGATTCTGTTATTTCCCTCCTTCGCTTAATGAGCTATTCCGGCGGCACCGCGGGAGACGTCTCGCGTTCGGAATGAATCGCAGCCGAACCCGCAAGCACGCGGAAAGGATAAGCCACGGCGAATACCGCGAGTAACGCCAATAAGGGATCAATGGAATTGCGGCTCCGCGGTGGACACCGGCTGCGTGGAGGTACCAGCGAACCGGCGTAACAACGCGCTGGCCGCACAGAATACAGCGTACGCTGAAAGAACTGCCAGAGCCGGATCCACAGGGCTTCGGTAACGCAGATTCGCGTGGGTGACGTAGTACACGGCTGGGTAGAACACGAGATATATAAGGAATGGCCATGCGAGTGTGTGCCGCCGCCGGAACATAACCCATAATCCCGCCCAGCCGATAATTACGAACACCGCGTTGGCCATCAGGGAAATTCGCTTACCCCAATCCATCATCGGCCAGACGTCTTTGACGCGCACGGACGTTCCGGTCCAAATAACCACAAATCGCATGTAGACGGAGTAGAGCGTTTTCAAGCGATGGGTCTCTATGTAGCGGATTGCCTCCGCCTTTTTCTCCTGCATGAAAGCGACTTCTCCGATCTGGGCGAGGCGTCGCGTCTCGATCCAGCTCGAGTAGGGACTGCGCGTGTCGGGAAATAGGTCGTGGTCTTCGTACAGATTGTTCCCCAGCCAGAGCTCCAAACCGAAATTGGAACGGAAGGGAATGAAGCGATGGAAGGTAACCCAGTTGCGCGCGGCCCATGGCGCGCATCCCAGCACGATCACGAGTCCGGCGAGCGCGGGCAGGCGCAGCCACTTGCGCCGCTCCGGATATTGACGCCACGCGAGCCAGACGAAAAGAAGCGGCAGCACGGAGAGAATCGACGGATTCACCTGAAGCGCGAGAGCGCACAACAGTCCGTACCCAATCCAATCGCCGGTTTTCTCTGAGTCTCGGATACGGATCGTCGCTAGCAGGATCAGCGCTGCGAACAACGTAGAAAGTGCCGTATCCCATACGCCAGAAACGGCACCAGTCGTGAACATTACTGCGGTCGGAAGTACGGCCCAGAGCCCGGCCGCGGCCAGTCCCAAGGGGGGTCCATCGACGCGCCGCCCAATCAGAAAGATGGGAATGCATATCAAGGTCGAGAAAAATCCGGTTAGGGTTGTGGCCACTAAGTATGCCGAGGTGGTGTGAACGCCGAACGCCTTGTAGATTCCTGCGAGCAGATAAATGTAACCAGGGGGCATTAGCGCCGTCGGGCCGGTCTGGATCAATGGATACGGATTCCCAAAGCCGTGCCCGGTGGCCACGGATGCCGCGATTTGGCTGGCCTCGTAGCCGTAATCGGCGGGCGTGCCCTCCGACATGTAATCCAAACGGTTGTATGTGGCGCGGACGATAAATGCCACGAGCATGATCAGGAATAAAATGGCGAGGTTAGCGTTGAGTTTTTTCTTCATGATGTGAGCGATTCCATCTCCGTTGAGCGCCCCCCGCGTCCGGGTTCAGCGCCGGTCGATCGGGCGAGCATGCGAAATGGGTAAGTCAGCGCGAAAACCGCGAGCAGCGTCAATATCGGATCGATGGGATGGCGGTAGCGCGCCGAACCGTGCGTGAGATAGAAAGTGGCTGGGTAAAATAAGATGATCATTGCATACGGCGCCGCGTCCGGATTGCGCGACCGAAACGCCAGCAGCGCACCGATGAAAGCCAACAAGGAGAACGCGATTTGGTAAATTTGAAGCACGCGTTCCCACCAGGGTTCGTAGCGCCAAGTATCCTCGAAAGGGTCCCACGTGCCGAGCCATGTGCTGACCACACGATGGAACGTCAGCCGCGCAGCGTCGGCCGGATGTGAACGAATGAAGTTCATGGCCTCGTGCTGCTTCTCCGCCATATAAGCGGTCTCGCCCATGCGGCGGTAGATTTGCGCTTCCGCGAGATTGTCGTTGGGATGCTCGTTGCCGTTGTCGTTATCGACGGTGCCTGGATTGTTGCCGAGCCAAAATTCCAAGCCGAAATTTCCGCGCAAAGGAATCAATTTGTGGAACACGAGCGCGTTGCGAACGGTCCACGGAAGCAGGCCGATTGCGAACAGGAGCGCGCACGTAGCAAAGCCACGGCCCCACGATGCGTGGTTGCGGCGCAGCTCCAGAATCACCCACCCCACCAGGAAGGGCATCGTCGCCAGCAACGAGGGATTGAGCAATGCGGCGAACGTCCACAGCACTCCGTATCCGGCCCAGTTGCGCAGGCTAGGCGCGTCGCGAAGTAACAACGTGACGTACAAAATCACGGCCATGCACAGCGCCGAGAACGCCGTGTCCCAAATCCAACGCAGCGGAAGCAGCACCGCTGTGGGCAGCACCACCCAAGCCCATGCCGCGCACGCTCCTACAACTATGCCGAAGGATTTCTTCCCGGCGAGGAATATCGGAATACATGTGAGCGCGGAAAGCGCGCCGTTAATAGACTCGAGAACCAGATATGACGAGTAGCTGTAAATGCCAAAGAGCTTGAACACCGCGGCGGTCAAATACGGATAGATTGGCGCGAACCACGCCGTCGGTCCGGTGGCAAACCAGCGGAGCGGAGAGGAGAATCCGTGGCCCGACGCGATCGATGCGGCCACGGCTCCCAATTCGTAGCCGAAAGGCAGGTTGGTTCGCACCGGATTCAGGCCGCCCGACGGAACACGCATCAGCATTCCCATGCGAAATGCAAATGCTACGACAGCGATGAGGCCGGGTGACGTGACGATGCGCTTGAGAATGTGTTTCATCATTATTATTTTTCCGGCGGGCTCTAAGCATCGAGGACAGCGCGCACGCAAAACACAGTATAGAAACGGCGCGAGCGGCGGACAATGGGGACTCGCGCGATGGTAAACCTGGATTGTCGTGAATGATATCCGGATACCTATCGCGTTACGATAGTTCTCCTAGCCGTGGATGAACGTCGTCATGCGGGGAAGGCACTCCGCGGATTGCCAATTTCTGTCGTCGTAGAATTACAAAAACCGTCGTTCATCGAAGGAAAAGCTGTGGATTGAGCGCGCAATTCGGCGCGCCGTTATGGGAAGGTTCGTTCCGTTGCCTGTAAGTCCTTAGTTCTCAGTCCCACGAGCCGCGGTGAGTAGCTAGTACTATCGTTTCCCGGGGATGCGCCATTCTGGCATGGGCCGTGCTTGTATTGTGCATGACTTTCGGACGAATTCTCCGGCGGCGGAGAACGTCCATAAAACAGGAGAGTTCATGCGTAACAAACAAAAGGGTTTTTCGTTAATCGAGCTTTTGATCGTCGTTGCAATCATATTGATTATCGCGGCGATCGCTATCCCGAACCTTCTGCGTTCGAAGATGGCAGCCAATGAGGCGTCGGCGGTTGGATCGCTGCGCACTCTGAATACGGCTTGCGTTACGTTCTCAACGACGTACGGTGGATTTCCAGCGGCGTTCAGCTACC
>JBAQYV010000116.1:0-34138 GCA_049790315.1 Candidatus Acidiferrales bacterium
GCGCTTCCCGCGCTCGATCTTTCGATTCTGTTCCGGCCGTGGCTCGATGCGATTCTTCGACCCGCCGATATCGTAATGGGCTTCGGTTCGCCCGAAGGCGATGCAGAGGTTTGGAGCGCCCTCGATGCTGCTCGCGCTGGCGGAGCAATGACGTTTGCGCTTCCCGGCCTGGACGGTTCCTACGCGATCCCGCCGGCAAATGCCGATCCGTTTATTCAGCAGGAATTGATCGAAATCCTCTATCACACGCTTTGGGAAACGGTGCACGTGTTCTTTGAGCGTCGTGAGCTGGGACACGACGTGGGCGATGCCGAATTCCTTTATCCGTTCCTGGGGCGCGAGAAGCAACCGACCGGCGACGTGATCGCCGAAGTGGCGAATTCGATTCAAATGAAGGTTGCGGACGACACAAAGTTGCGCGCGCAAGTGGCTCGCGACCAAGCCGAGCAGATCGGCAATTCCGTATCCGCGATTTCGGAACGCATTCGGCGCGGTGGCAAGTTGATTATTTTCGGGAACGGCGGCTCGGCTACCGACGCCAACGATTTTGCGATTGATTGCATTTCACCGCCTGCGGGATGGAAGCCCATTCCGGCGGTATCGCTCGCGCTCGAACCCGCAAATATCACCGCAATCGCGAACGACGTCGGCGCCGAGGTTATTTTTCTCCGGCAAATGATTGCCCAGGCGCAACCCGACGATGTCGCCGTCGCGATTTCCACCAGCGGCGGATCGCGAAACATCATCATGGCGCTCGAAGAAGCCAGGAAGCGAAATCTGCTCACAGTGGCTCTGCTCGGTTACGATGGCGGCGAAATTAAGCGGCGAGGACTGGCGGATTTTCCGCTTGTCGTCCGATCCGATTACATTCCGCGGATTCAGGAAATTCAGGCGTCGGTGTACCACGTCATGCGCGAGGCATTGGAAACCATGGACCGCAGCGATGCTTGAACTCTATGGAACAAAGGGCTGCGCGTACACGCAGGAAATGCGCGAGTGGCTCGAATGGAAAGGCGCCGCATTCGTCGAATACGACGTGGAGTCCGATTCAGCGGCCCGCGATCGGATGCGTTCCCTTGCAAAAGGTCAACGTACGGTGCCGATACTTGTTGACGGCGGCAAAGTCATCGAAATCGGCTGGCAAGGGCGCGGCTGCATAGTGAGCCTGGAGTAACCGGCATGTCTAGCGCGTGTTCGATCAGGGTTCGCGGTGTCGTTCAGGGCGTTGGATTTCGCCCTTTCGTATTTCGATTGGCGCGCGCGAATACGCTATCGGGCTGGGTGCTCAATGGAGAACAAGGAGTTGAGATTTTCCTCGAAGGCGCGGATCAAAGCCTGGAGGCGTTCGTTCAGGCGCTAAAGACCGATTCACCGCCCGCCGCGCGGATCACCGATATTGAGGTTGAGGCAACGGTGCCGGTCGGCTGCAACGACTTCACGATTCGAGAGAGCCGGCGAAACGCCCGGCCCTCGGTCCGAATTTCGGCGGACCTGCCGGTCTGCGCGGATTGCCTGCGCGAGCTGCTCGATCCCAGTGACAAACGGTATTTCTATCCTTACATAAATTGCACAAACTGCGGTCCGCGATACACCGTCATTCTTGGATTGCCCTACGATCGCCTGAATACCACGATGCAATCCTGGCCGCTCGATGAATTGTGCGCGGGTGAATACAGCGATCCTGGCAATCGCCGCTTCCACGCGCAGCCCGTTGCGTGTCCGAATTGCGGGCCGGAATATAATTTGCAAGCCGACGGTGATGTGATTTGCGGAAGTGAAAAAAGCATCCGCGCTGCCGCTGAGATGTTGCGAGCCGGCAAAATTCTCGCGGTCAAAGGACTGGGCGGCTATCACCTTGCCTGCGATGCCACGAACGCGGATACCGTGCAGTCCCTGAGAAACCGTAAATATCGCAAAGAGAAACCATTCGCGCTGATGGCCAAGAACCTGGATGTCGCGCGAAGCCTCGTTCGAATTTCTGCGGAAACGGAATCGCTTCTAATTTCGCCCGCCCGGCCCATCGTGATTGCGCCTGCGAAGGTCGCGCTCGCTGGCGTCGCTCCCGATAACCACGAATTTGGAGTGATGTTGCCGTACACGCCGCTTCATCATTTGCTTTTCGCGGCAGGGGCGCCGGAAGTCTTGGTGATGACAAGCGCCAATCATTCGAGTGAACCGATCGCATTTGAAGATTTCGAGGCGTTGGATCGGCTCTCCGATATCGCGGATGGCTTCCTGATTGGCGAGCGTCCGATCGCGCGCCGAGTGGATGATTCGATCGCCCGCGCCGGAGTATTCGGGCCTTCTATTCTTCGTTTCGCTCGTGGCTACGCACCGGCCGCGATGGCGGTTCTTCGGTCGCAGCGGCCGATACTCGCCGTCGGCGCCGATTTGAAAAATACAATTACGCTCGTGGTGAATGGACAGGCGTTCGTAAGCCAGCACATTGGCGATCTGGAGCACTTCCAATCGTTGCAGGCATTTCGGCAAACGATCGAGGATCTGCTCTCGATGTACGAGGTTCGGCGGGACGATTTGCTTGTGGTGCGCGATGGCCACCCGCAATATGCGTCCGTGGCCCATGCCGCCTCGCTTCAAGCCGCCGAGAAGCACAGCGTCCAGCACCACCGCGCGCATATTGCCTCGGTACTTGCGGAGCGAGGCGAATGGGAAAAACGCGTCGTCGGAGTCAGTTTCGACGGTACCGGTTTCGGAGATGACGGCGCCATCTGGGGCGGCGAATTGTTTACCGGCAGCCTGTCAGAAGGTTTTGAGCGAGTAGCTCATCTTCGTCGCGCACTTCTGGCCGGCGGCGATGCGGCGGCGCAACAGCCAGTTCAGGCGGCGGCGGGTTTTCTAGCGCAGCTTCACGACTTGCCCGATCTAGCCGCCTCTCCGTTTCATTTCCCGGAGCGCTATCAAAGCGCAATGGAGTTGGTGCGCAAGCAAGTGAGAACGTTCACGACGAGTTCCGTAGGACGCCTGTTTGACGCGGCCGCGGCCGTACTCGGATTTACGCGTGAGACAACTTTTGAAGGTCAGGCCGCGATGTGGCTCGAGCAATTGGCTCGTAGTGCGCCGCGCGTTGAGCCTTACCCATTTCCGTTTGTCGGCAACGAACTCGATTTCCGCCCGCTTTTGAAACAGTTGGTCCGTGATTATTTCGCCGGCCGCGATGCGAGCGAATGCGCGCGCGCGTTTCAGCGGGGAATCGCGCAGGGCCTTTGTGAGGCTGTGACTGCGATCTGCGGCGCAACCGAAACCGATACAATTGTGTTGTCTGGCGGAGTTTTTCAGAACGAGCTTCTCCTCGAGGATTTGAAGTCGACGCTCGAATCCGCGTCTCTGGAAGTGTGGACGAACCAAATGGTTCCGCCGAACGACGGTGGCATCAGCCTGGGGCAAGCTGCGCTCGCATCGTTCGGACGATTCGATTTCGCGGCGTCATCCAGTTCAAAGGCAGCGGCTTTTTCCTGAGCCAAAGGTTCCTATGCATGAATTGTCCATTGCGATGAGCATCGTAGACTTGGCCCAGGAAGAATCGGAGCGCCTGGGTGGCGCGCAGATCAAAGCGGTCCACCTTCGTCTGGGGCTGCTGTCCGGAGTTTTTAAAGACGCGCTGCTCTCGTCGTACGAAATGGCTTGTGAGGATACGCCGCTCGAGGGATCGCGCCTCATCGTCGAGGAAGTTCCTGTGCTCGTTTTTTGCCGGCAATGCGATGGGCAGCGGCCGGTTCACTCAACGCAATTGTTCTGTTGCTCAGAGTGCGGCACGCCGACCGGCGAAATCGTGCAGGGCAAAGAACTTTTGGTAGTAGGACTGGAGGTGGAAGAGTGAGCCCGAAGACTCGCATGATCGAGGTCAGACAGAACGTGTTGAAGCAAAACGATATTTTGGCTCGCGCGCTCCGGCAGCGATTTCACGACGCCGGAGTTTTTGTCGTGAGCCTGGTATCGAGCCCCGGCGCGGGGAAAACGGCGCTGCTTGAACGGACGCTGACTCTGCTGCGGAAGGAATGCCGCGTAGCGGCGCTCGTCGGCGATCTCGCCACGGAAAACGATGCCGCGCGGCTCGCGCGAAGCCAGTCTCCCGTGAGGCAAATCATCACCGGAACCGTTTGTCACCTCGACGCCTCCATGGTCGAAAGCGCGCTGGATGGATGGAATCTCGATGATCTCGATTTTTTATTTATCGAGAATGTAGGCAACCTTGTCTGTCCATCGTCCTATGA
Source organism: Candidatus Acidiferrales bacterium (assembly GCA_049790315.1). Lineage (GTDB taxonomy): Bacteria > Acidobacteriota > Terriglobia > Acidiferrales > UBA7541 > DASPOJ01. Next base: position 4,233 of record JBAQYV010000116.1, read on the forward strand.
TCTCGGTGAAGATCTTCGGCTTGTTCTGATGTCGGTAACCGAGGGGGAAGACAAGCCTTTGAAATACCCTACAATTTTTAACAGCGCGGACGTCGCTGTGATCACAAAGACTGATCTGGCAACGGCGGTCGAATTCGACGCTGCCGCTGCAAATTGCAATATTCAGGCCGTGCGGCCGGGCATGGCGGTTTTCGATGTTTCGGCAAAGTCCGGCGCGGGCATGGAGGAATTCCTCGAATTCCTCCGTTCGCGCCGCGCGGTTACCCGCACCCTGGCGGCATCTTCAGATGCTCGAGCCTTCGCGGCGCCCGAGTAATGGTCTGCTGGCATTTGAACGGGAAGCGCCCAAGGAGCGCGCCACACAACAATGATCGGCCTACTCTCCATCGTCGCTCTTGGCTTTTTCCTTGGCATGCGGCACGCCACCGATCCCGATCACGTGATCGCCGTTACGACAATCGTCGCGCGCTATCGCAAGATCGGCCACGCCGCCATGATCGGCGCAATCTGGGGTGTCGGCCACACGCTTACAATCCTAATGGTAGGAAGCGGAATTATTCTGTTCGGCTGGGTCATTCCAACGCGCGTCGGTCTCTCGATGGAATTTTCCGTCGGCTTAATGCTGATTCTTCTCGGCGTGTTGAATCTGACTGGTATGCTTCAGTGGATTACCGATACATTTTCCGGCGGGGACGCACTTGCCGGCGCCGGCCACTCCCATCCTCATAGCCACGGCGACTACACTCATACTCATCCGCACCGGCACGGTCCTGAGTCTCATCCGCATGCGCCGGAGCAAACGCCGCTTGGCTGGTTCGATCGACACTTTGGCCGCCTAGGTCTCTACCAGGTTGTGCGGCCTCTCGTCGTGGGACTTGTTCACGGACTCGCCGGCTCTGCTGCTGTGGCGCTTTTAGTGCTGGCGACGATTCGCAATCCCAGATGGGCGATTGCATACCTACTCGTGTTCGGAATCGGCACAATTGCCGGGATGATGCTGATTACGGGAGCAATGGTCCTGCCATTTGCCTACGCTGGCGGTCGATTTTCGCGGATCAATCAAGGCTTACGCATCGCTTCCGGCGTGATCAGCGTGGCATTCGGTCTTTTCCTCGTATACGAAATTGGCTGGGTCAGCGGTCTCCTCACCAGCCATCCGCACTGGACGCCCAGTTGACACATCGCTGAACTGCTAAAGCACCCCGGATGGGTTATTTGAATCCGGCTTGCTGGAGGCCCTTCATGATTGCGGGACAATGTTGCATTAGCCTCCACAGAAAACCGGATCGATAGTTCTCGATCATCATAACGATCGGTCCTTGATTCAGACCGAAGTGCCAGGGCGTAACCCAACCGTGAGGCCTCCCGCCTTTCTCTGGATACGTGGGATTAAACGTAGCCTTGAAGCCATAGGGGTTTTTCTCGCGCAGGCGCAGTTCATTAAAATGCCGGATCGTAGGGATAACTATCTCCGGCGCAAATGGCAGCGACGCAACAACTACCCACGGGGCGACGGTGCCGTCATCAGGGCCATACGGCACTCCTCGCGCTACATAATCGAAAAATTTGCGTTTGACGCCCTTAACGCGCTTAGTGGCAGGACCGGGACCATCGCTTGCGGTGATCCCCCAGCAGTGCTCGCCGTAATGCACAAATCGCCTAGGGTTGCGAATCGCGTATCGTTGTTGTACGAGTGTCGCGCGGCGACTATTCTCGAAATAGTCGATGCCTTTCTTCCCCATGAAATTGTCTTTGACGCCGCGCAAATCCAACCACAGTTGCGGAAGTTGGTGGATGAAAAGCGGTCCGGCATAGAGAAAGTCGATTCCGTAGATCCTTTTCCACTTATACGTCGAAGTCCAAGCAGCATAGCTCTTGCCCGGCAACGGATTAGTTGGGGATCCGAGTCCTAACACGTACAGAAGCAGCGCTTCGCTATATCCTTGCCAACGATATTTCAAGAATCCGGTTTCCGGCTTCCATCCGTTGACGATCGTCAGCCCCCTGTTTAAGGCCCATTTCCAGTCCACGCGGCCGTACAGAGAGTTGGCATGCTCGCGAATTTCGTCTTCCTCTGGTGTATCGCGGTCGAAATACGTTGCAGCTGTAAGGGCGCCCGCAAGAAGGAATGTGGAATCGATCGTAGACAACTCACATTTCCACGTGCGTTGGCCAGTCTTCATGTCGAGAAAATGATAATAAAATCCTCGATATCCGGTTGCGTCTGCCTCAATTCCTTGGTGGCTCTTCGCGAAAAACCTCAGTGTCGCGAGCGTTCTTTTGATCGCATCGTCTCGTGTGAGAAAAGCGCGTTCGACGCCGACCGGATAAGACGCCAAAGCGAGCCCTGTGGCCGCGATGCTCGCAGGCCAGTCTTTCTCGGTCTTATCTCGTATGAGGCCGTTCTCCGGGTTCGATTCATTTACAAAATAGGCGAATGTCTCCCGCTGAAGCTGATCCAGCATAGCCTCATCGGATGAATTCACTGAACTGATTGGCGGCGTCGGCGGTAGTCGCGAGTCTGCGCTCATGCAAATTCAATCGTGGTTGAGGTTGCTGAGTGAGACGGCGGAGACAACGGCAAATTTACGTTCTCCCTCTCGTATCTCCACACCCGAGATTCTTTCACTGGGCACGAGGCAGCTATCAAGTGTTGCGCTCGTCGCTCTCAGGTGGTGTAGCTCACCCCATAGCTTGCCACAGCCGGCGTGGGTTCGCATGGTGGTCGTCAATCCTCTCGATATAGATGGCCGCAGCCGCCATCAACGCCACGCCCTTTGGCAAGGATCGGCCCGTTACCGTTTCCGCTTGCCGCAAGGCGAACGCAATCTACTCTTCCGTACCGCGCGTCTTTTACATCCGACAAACCTCCCGTTAAGCCGACAATTTTGCCGGATTTTATCTCTCTTCGTCTGGACTATTTTTCGGGGAGGACGTCAGTCCGCACATTCGACGTTCTATGTGATTGAAAAAAATGGTCGGGGCGAGAGGATTTGAACCTCCGGCCCCCTGGTCCCGAACCAGATTCCAAGCCCCATTGAAATCTATGGATTCTTGTTGATTCTAAGTGATTGGCGTTGAAGTGTTTGCGGCCTGCGTGTTGAAATCTGTTGAATAGTGTTGAAGTTCGGAGCTTTCGCAGTTACAAAATTATCTACAGTCGCCGATGAAACTGACTTCCAACCCGCTTCACACGAGCGGCGCGAGTTCTCGGCGGAAATCGCTAAGATGATCAAGATAATTGCCGCGACGACCAAGAATTTGAGAAGTGAAACCCGTGCGTCCGTTCCGCACAATTTCTCCGCCCGTTGAAGTGGACATGGCCTTCGACAAAGCATTCCGCTTGTTCAAAGGCCATTGGGAAAGCGTTCTGTTAAGTTTCAAAGCGCTCCGCGAGCACCAGGTCTGTGGCCCTACCAACGTCGAAAACTATCATCTAAGGATTTTGGTCTTTGTGGGCGATTTGAATTGTCCGAATATTTCGTCCGATCACCTCCCGATCACCGTCCAGAACTTCATGCTTTCCTCCATCACGGGCGAGTGTTCGACAAGCCTGGCGGCGGCCCTGGCGTGAAGCTTAAATCCTCTGGCGCAGCGTGATACTGAAAGATTTTGATATTCTTAAGGAGGCCGGTTCCGAACCCATGGCGAAAACCATTTCTTTCGTGGAATCCACCGGCCAGGGCAAGATCGAGATCCATTTCCTGACAGCGGTCAGCTACCCTTTCGTAGATGCCACCGAAGTCATCCCGGATCCGGACGCGAACTGACGTTCTCTTCTTGCGACCTCGCCGCTCCCGGCTTATACGGCCTCGTTAGTCGACTTGCCGGACACGTTTCTGAAATGCTTCTTAATGCAGGGTCACGTCGTAGCTTGTGTTGATCGTCACGGGACCAAACAAACCCGAGGGCAACAGAGGTGAATCTGCCCGATATTTCGTTATGTTGGTATGCGTAAACTGCTGCGAAACCGAAGGCTGGGCATCGCCGATCAGACGATTGGGCCAAAGATTTGTGACGCTGATCTCGATTTCGTTTTTGCCGGGCTTTAGCGCGTGGTCCACGTTCACGGTGAAGGGATCTTTCCACACTACACCGAGCGAAATTCCGTTCACGCGGATGGTGGCAAGCTCGGCAAGTTCGCCGAGATTGAGCGACAAGCGTATTCCCTGTCGAAACATCGACGGCGGCTCATCCACAGTGGTGCGATAGATTGCGGTTCCGGAGAAGTAGCGGATTCCGGGACTGGTGGAGTCGGTCCACGCGCCAAGCTTTGTGATTGGAACACTTGAAGGCGCGCCCCATCCTGCGGGAAACGAAAGCGTCCAAGGCCCGGCAACGTCCATCCCCAGCGCGACCGACGGGATCGACACATTTCGCGTGGCACCATTCGATAGATGGATGGCGAAGTTTCCGGGCACGGAAGTTTGCCAATGGATCGCGCCCGCTTCTTCCGTCGCCGCGAATGGCCGCGGGATCGGCTGGTCCGCGGTGGCGGCGCTCGGCGGAGGCAGAGGATAGATTTTTTTTGCGTCGCGCTCAACGCTGGCTACATGAACGCCGGCGCGTCCGCGGAAAACAATAAAAACAGAACCGTATCCATCAAGCCACAGCGGCAAGCGCGTCCGTCCATCGGGTGTGGCTTGATAGAGAAGATCGGATTCGATTACTGACGAATCGGGGTGCCATAGCTCGACGGACTCGTCATGAATTCTGAAATCAACCTGCGCCACGACGGGCTGAGGGCCGGTGTTTCTAACGAAGTAAATGTCGGTGTCGCCCTGGCGGCGGTGAATATAGTCGAGCTGGCCCGAATCGCCGGTGTCCAGAGGATTCGCCGCTGCGGCGGCAATCACTTGATAATCGAAATCCGGTTGAATGTGGCGCGCGGCGAGCACCGCGCGCGAATCGTTGGTGCAATAGATGACGCCCTTTCCGTAATCATGCGACTGGACGGCGTGGCCATCGCAATTGCCCCACATTGCGGCGACGATCTGGAGTAATTGGCCGGAGACTTCTGCGCTGGCAAGGCCCGTGGTCCGCGTGGGCCGCATTCCGATGAGTACGCCGCCGCCGCGGACATACTGTTCAATCTTGCGAAGGGCGAGCAAGGAGATCGTGGACGTGGGCGGCAAGGCGAGCGCGCTGTAGGTAATGCCTTCGGGTGTTTCGATGCGGCCATTCTCCGTACGGATGCGATTCAGGAGAGCATCTTCGTCGGTGACATCGTAATCGTAGCCGGGCAGCACGTGCGCGGGATCGTCTTGCTTGAGGCGCACGAAATTCGGGACGTGATCGCCGTAGTAGTAGAGGAGATCGGCGACGGGAGTGCCCTGCTGCAAAAGAAAATCGCAGCGATTGATGTAGGCGATGAAGGCGCCGGCTTCGGGCCACCAGGTGACATTGCGGTCGAGATGCGTTCCGGCGAAATATTCATAGCCGGGCAAACCGTGTTCCTTAGGCTCGGATGTGAATTCGTGCCAGATTAGAAGATTCAAGCCTTCCGTCAGCGCCTGATCGAACGTGGGCTTTAGATCGCGGCCGATCGATTCGCTCCACTCGGGGCCGATGCTGGTGAGGCCTTCATCGGCAATCACATTTTTGCCGTAAATGTGGCCGGCGCTCGCGGCTTCCTTGACGAAGAAGCGCTCCCACGGTGCTGTGCGGTGCTCGGCGGACATGGCCCAAAATTCGGTCTGCGGAAATGAGCTGCTGCGAAACGTTTCCAGCGCGTCAATCGGCGCGCCGTGCGGGCCGCCTGATTCCGGATGCACGCCGAGGCCATAACGCGCGGCGTGCGCGGCGAAGACGTCGTAGTGCTCACTGACGATCAGGTCGGCGACCGTGCGCCTGAGATCGGCGAGGAAACCATTGCTAGTGTCGCGATCTTCGACGATTCTGCCGGCGATGACCGGCAGATACGGCACGGGATCGTAGCCGCGGTGGCGCGTGAACTCGTCGCGGAAGCGCGCCGTCCAATTCGTGCCGCCTAATTCCCAACTGTCGGTGACGAGATATTTCAGACTCTTGCCCAAGTACGGTTTGCCCGCAGCGAGAAGCGGTGCGACGACGCGATTCCAGTAAGAATCAAACGCAGCGTGATCCATGTAATCGATCGCGAGTCCCTGCCAGGCACCGCTCGAGGTGGAAACTTTCGCGTCGGAATCGGTGTAGCCGATGCGAAGGATTTCCCATGTTCCCGCGGGGACATCCCATCGCAGAGTTCCGTCCGGCTGAACTTGGTTGCTGATGTCGCGCACATCTTTCAGAGCCGTGTCTTGCTCCCCAGGGACGGCGGGAAAATCTTCTAGCAAAGGAATCGAATCGGGCATGGAGAAACCTGTCTCCACTGCAGCGGATTTCTCCGGCAGCGCGCGTATCGGTTTCCGCGCGTCGCCATCTGTTCCGCCAGCCAACGCCGCACCGTGTTGCAGCGGGTATGCGAGGACAGCAATTTGCCGGAAGAAACTATTGGTCGCGGCAGGTTCGGGTAAGCGCTGCGCAATATGTCTCGGTCCTTCCACGGTAAGGCGCGACCACGTGAGAATCTTCGATGCCTCTTCGGGCCGCACCATAGGACCGCCCAGATTCCAGCCGCTGGTGATGTTCAAGCTGATGGTGAGGCCAAGCTTCGCGGCTACATTCAAAGCGTGGACGTAGAGTGCGGTCCATGCGGGGCTGCCAAACATTGGGCCAGCGGGAATGCCGTGATTGCCGTTTTGATTCGCGCCGTTGGCGTCCACCAACATCGCGCCGCCATAACCCTTGCGCTTCATCTCTACCAAGTCCTGCGTGATCGATTCGCGCGTGGTGTTTCCGTTGAGCCACCACCAATAACACTGCATCCGCGCGGAAGGTGGCGGGTTTATAAATCCTCGCTCCAGGCTGATGGAATTCGATCGCGGAGTTTGCGCAAAGCCAGCGGAGGAAACGCAGATCCCGCAAAGCAACAGTAGCGGCGGCCAATAGCTAAATTTTCTCGCGCTTTTTCGCACTCAAATCCCTCGTATTCCCCACGGTCGCTATCATTGCAGATGTATGTTCGAAAAAAAAAGGCTTCCGGGCGGTGATGCCGCCCGGAAGCTCAGATCGGGATTAGGTTAGAAATTGAATCGGAACGTGAGTTGGCCGATACGCGGATCGTTCTCCTGTACAAGTGGGAGAGTTCCGAACTGCACATTACCCGGAGTAAGACTCCCGGTGCCAAAGTGAGGGGTGTTGAAGACGTTAAAGAACTCGGCGCGAAACTCGAAGTTATACCGCTCTCTGATCTGGAACTTCTTGAAGAGAGACGCATCGAACAGCGGGCTCTCTGGTTCGCGGATATCCATGTAGGGAAGTATAGTGTTCGGAGTGTAAGGGGACTGCGCCTGGAACGCGGGGCTTTGCCCGGAGGCGCAGTCTGTCGGCACTCCAGACGGGTTCGCCGACGTCGGTGCGGTTAGGTAGCACGGATTCCAATAGTTACTGAACGTCGGGTTTGGTACGGCCGGATTGGAGACCGGATTCCAACCGAGTCCGTTCTCACTGGGCGTGACGACGCCTGTGGTGCCGCCGGGATTGTTGATGAGCGGACCATTCTGCCAACGCATCACACCGTTGAACTGCCATCCGCCGAGCGTAGCCTTCTCCCATCCGTTGAAACCGGACGGTACGGGGACTTGGTAGGTCAAAACCAAATTGAAAATGTGATTTGGTTGCTGATCCTGGTAGCGCGTGAGTTGGTCAAAAGTATCAAAGGCGTTCATATACCAGTTCTTGTCCATGATTTTGGCAAACGTAAAGTTCGCATTGATGCTGAGACCGTGCGACAAACGCTGGATGAGCGTGGTCTGCAGTGAGTTGTAGGAACTGCTGCCAACCGGGACGTCGTTTTCCGTTACGGTTCCAAATTCAGGATAAGGAACCAGCAAATCCTGATAGGGAAGAGTGGCGCCATTCAAGCTGCCGCCAGGCACTTGTCCCGCCATGGGATTGGCCACGGATCCGGCAAGAAGTGCGGTCTCCGTGCCAGCCGACCCGCTGTACGTCGAGCTGGTTGGATTATAAAACTGGGCCGGGAGTGCGTTGATGTCTTTCGAGACCTCCAGGCGGCGGGCCATATTCCCCACGTACCCAACTTCGAAGGCGGTGTTCCTCGCGATTTGGTACTGGACGCTGAAGGAACCCTCATACAAGCGAGGAACTGTGCGTTGTGGATCCTCGAAGGACACGTTTTGTCCGAGGAAAGTCTCAAGGCCGGCTGAGCTGCCCGTCGGGAGAATAAACCCGGTTGGGTACGGATTGGTGAATGAGCCCGCACCGTTGGGCGCACCAGCCGGAGTCATGCCGTTATTATTTGAACCGTCGAACGTGGTGCTCGAACTGAATCCGGAAAGAAGCGATCCGTCGTCGATGGTGGGCAAATACATGATGCCAACACCGCCGCGAATGACCATCTTCCGCGTGACCTGAATTGCGATGCCAAAACGCGGCTGCCAATCGCCAAAATCGCTTCTGAACGGATAGCGATTAGTGGAACTCGCGAATGTCAGGCCCCCCTCGACAGGAAGACCATTCGGAAATTGAGCGGTCGGCACGAAGCTGGGGCTGATTGGATTGGCGCAGTTCTCGCAAAAACCGTCGTTGATGCGGTTGGCACGCTCCGTTAGAGGCTGCTCATAGTCCCAACGCAAGCCAAGGTTCAGCGTGATCTTGTGGGTTACGCGCCAGTCGTCCTGCAGATAAAGAGCGTAGTACATCTGCTGGTAGGCCGGGAAGACCGCGTTGCTGGCCGAACTCGCCGACGAGGGGTAGCCGAGCAGGAACGATGCGATGGGATTGCCCTCAATTAGATTGTCGGCGGTATTCTTCGTGGAGCCCGCCGAAGTGTTGTAGTTCTGCTGGGTGAACTGTTCGTTGAAGCTGAAAGTTCCGAGGTTCGACTCCGCGCTGATTACGTTGTAGTTGTTGCTATCGAACTCGAAACCCATCTTGATCGTTTGCGTGGCCAGGCTTTTCGACAAAATCACAGCTTCGGACGATTCGGTCGAATCACTTTGCTGACCGCCGCCGCCATTTTCCAAGCTGGCGAAGTTAGAATCGAAGGTAATGCCCGGGAACGCCGATGCCGGGGCCATTGATCCGACGATAGGCCCGCTGAACCCCAAACTCGCCAGCGGGTAGGTGAGCCCGGGATACTGCAGCGAGAATGGGTGCTTGAGGAAACTGGCGCGGCTATCGAGAACCAGAGTCGGCGATAACACACTGACCCAATCGATTTGCGCGCCCAAATCGTTGCGGATGTCGTGGTACCCGAAGCCCGGGCTGCCGCCCGTGGGAGCAATCAAACCCGGAAATGGATTGGGTAGTTGCTGATCGCGATAGCTGCGGAAAAACAGTACATCAAACTTTTCTTTCTCGTTGAGCACCTGATCAACGCGTGTCAGGAACGAGTAATACTGATCGTTGGTCGATAGTGTTGGAGCCGTAAAGTTATTCGTCCCTCCGGTGGGGGTAGACGGGAAATACATTTCCAGAATCTTCTGTGCGACCGGATTGATCATACTGGTGGGAATAATATTTTCGTTGGCCGCGGTGCACACCGTTGCGCCGTTGCAAATTTGAGTGCGGTTCAGTCCATTCGGGCTGGACGTTGGATCGTAGATATCGTCCACTCCTTGAAAATTACCCATGATTTCGTTCTGGGTGGGTATTGTGGTGATTTCCGGGTCGACCTGGTTATTTGAGACTCTTTCGTACGCGACGGTAAAGAAGGTCTTGTTATGCCCGTCATAGAGCTTGGGAATCCAAACCGGTCCGTCCACGACGAAACCAGGTTGGTTCCAATGATTCACCCCAACCGCGATGGGCGGCACGTGCGCGTTGTTTTGGAACTGGTTGGCGTCAAAGGCCGTATTCTGGAAAACGTAATAGGCCGCGCCGTGGAATTCGTTCGTCCCGGTTTTGATTACGGTGTTGATCACGGCGCCGTCGCTATGGCCATATTGCGCGTCGTAGAGAGCGGTCTGAGTCGATACCTCTTCCACCGCTTCTGGCGACGGCACGAAGTCCGTGTAGATAACGGCCGAATTCCGCTCGGGAGCATCGTCCGGAATACCATCCAATGTGAGCTCGTGTAGGTCCGAGATTCCGTTGATCGTCAACTGCGAGGCAACGCCGCTAAAAGGCTGCGTGAACTGACTGGCCGCGCGATCCATGTAAGCGTTGGAATACGCGCCCGCCGAGAGATCGCCGTCAATGAACGGATTGCGGCCGATGTTCGGCAGATCCGCGACCTGCGCCGCGTCGAGCGTCTGGCTAATCGTGGCTGAACCGGGCGTCAGCAACTGCCCGGTGGCCTGCACGGTTACCTCCTGGGTCGCCGCGCCAACTACGAGTTGGAAGTCCACACGTCCCTTGTCGCTGGCGTGGAGAACAACGCCGGTTTGGGTTGCGGGCTTGAAACCTTGGACCGTAACTCCAACCGTGTAGTTGCCAGGCACCAGAAAGGGTACGGAATACGCGCCGTCGGCATTCGTGGCGCCAGTGGTAACGACATTGGTGTCGGTATTCGTAACCTTCACGCTTGCGTTAGTTACCGCCGCGCCTGTGGGATCCGTCACCGTGCCCGACAGTGTGGCCAGATACTCCTGTGCGGATAAACGCGCCGCATGGAACAGAAGAAGCGACACAAACAACGAGAAGAAAACTCCCAATGCGCACAAACGTGTGCGCGAAGTTTTAAGCGATGCGGTCATCGTGGACTCCTCCTAAGTAACTTCCCTTAGCTTTTTGGGTAGAAGCGCCCCCAACCACCCGATTAGCGGTGTGAATAGCACGGGCTTGAAGAGCTACGGAAGTAGGTTAACGGTTAATTTACGGTTAAAAGGCGGGACGCGGATCGCGGGAAAAGATGAGCTACCCCTTTCGGTTCACGCAGATACGTCACTCTGCGGCGCAGGTTGCGCGCGCCCTACGATCAATCGGTCCTACTTTCAATAGAGAGATATTCAACGGGGAGACAGCGGGCAAACTCAACTCAGATTTGAGGTATACTGCCTCCACTGAAACCGCTTGAGGCGATCGTGGGGAACTCCTGGGGGCGTGGGTCTGTGGAATCCACCGTTAGCAATTTCGAGGCCGAGCGCGCGGAGCTCGATTCACTCCTGAACTCCGAAACATTCGGCCGCGGCAATAATGCGGCCAAAATCCTGAGCTTTGTCTGCGACAAATATTTTCAGGGCTGTACGGGCGAGGTCAAGGAATACGACATCGCGATTCACGCCCTCGGACGCCCCAAGGATTTCGATCCCCAAATTGACGCGATCGTACGAGTAACCGCGCACGCGCTTCGCAAACGCCTCGAACAATTCTATCGGAGCGAAGGCGCGGAGCATTCGGTACAAATCTATCTGCCTTCGGGCCACTACGTTCCGAAGTTTGTCCGAAAGTCTGAGCTGAAGACTGAAGAACTGCAGCTCGGGCCAAAAGAAACAATTGAGACTCGTGCCGTGCCGGGAAACTCCATGCCAGCCGCCGGAATTCTGCTGACGCCGCCTAGCGAAAAGACGCCCGCGGAGACGTCGGAGCCGCGCGTCGCTTTGCGAGAGTCAATTGCGCGGGATGCGCGCACGGCACAAGTGCGACGATTCCGGACATGGAAAGTTCTCGCGGTAGTTTTCGTTTTTCTGTGCGTACTCGTGGTTGTCGCGTCCTACGTCCGGATTCGAGCGCGCAATAACGAGGCCGTAGCGGTATCGGACTCCGTGTTTCCAATTCCGGCCAGCGTGCCAGGCGATACCGTCCGCGCGATGGTCGGAGACACTCGGGCACCGTATACAGATCGGGCGGGACAAGTCTGGGGCAGCGACACTTATTGCACGGGCGGAGTCTCTTTTTCGGTACCGGCCGTCCCCATACTGGCAACGTTTGACACGCAACTCTATCTCGGCGGGCGCAGTGGTTTGTTCCATTGCGCGTTCCCCATGCCCACAGGAACGTACGAAGTGCATCTTTTGTTTGCCGAGACGACGAGCGTCGAGGAAACCGGGCGGACCGTCGATTTCTCTCTGAATGGCGGCCCCACGAATGGGTTGGATGTTGTGGACGACGCCGGCGCCAACGACACTGCGACTGAAAAAGTATTCACCAACGTTCGGCCGGAACAAGATGGCAAGATCCACCTGGATTTCACTTCCAACCAATCTTATTTGAATGCCGTCGAAATCCTGCCCGGCATCCCCAATCGGATGCTTCCCGTGAGAATTTATGCGGGAGAGACTCCCTATCGCGATTCCACGGGAAACGTTTGGCTACCGAATCGGTTCTACTTCGGCGGGCGCGAGAGCCATTATCAAGTGGTGGATGCGGCGAGCATTCTGGATGGCGGCCTCTACACATCTCAGTGGATCGGGCACTTCCGGTATGTGATCCCAGTCGCCGCCGGAGAGAAATACACGCTGAAGCTCTATTTTCGGGAATCCTATTTCGGCGGCCAGGATGGTGGTGGCGGCGTGGTGGGCAGCCGCGTGTTCGACGTGTGGTGTAACGGCAGCGTGATCTTGAAGCATTTCGATATTCTGCGTGAGGCGGGCTCCGCTCCGCTGATCAAGACCTTTGCGCACATCGAGCCAACTGGTCAGAACAAAATCGAGATCAATTTCGTGCCTGTAGTGAACTACCCTTCGCTGAACGCCATCGAGGTCATTCCGGAATAGACCGGCTGCATTCGCTTTTGTTCCAGCGTCCATGAGTTGGAAGGTGAGCAGCTGGTCTCCCGTTACCAACGGACCTGCAACAAGAACGCATCTCGCCAAGGTCTCTCAGATGCACAGACGATTGCAGAATTGAAGAAGCGAATTGGGTTAGAAGATAAGCGTGCCTTCAACATTCCCGTCTTCCTATCGCGCGCATGACAAGCCGTCTCCGGCGCGGCGGTCGACTGTAGATGATTTTGCGATAGCGATCGCAATCGAATTTGTTAATCGATAATGATTTCTTTTAGGATTCCTAGCTAGCGAACCTGACGCAAACCAAGAGGTCGACTCTGGCCATAATTTCGACGTGCCATGTCGTTGAAAACAAATGGTCGGGGCGAGAGGATTTGAACCTCCGGCCCCCTGGTCCCGAACCAGGGGCCAGCGCTTGTTGCAATCTATGGATTCTTGTTGATTCCAAGTGATTGGTGTTGAAGTGTTTGCAGTCTACTTGTTGAACTCTGTTGAATTTTGTTGAAGTTGGGTGCTTTCGCAGCTACAAAATTATCTACAGTCCGTCGACGCAGTCTCAGGCCATCAGGAACCGACGGTTTCTGATTTCTGCAGCAATTGTTTTTTCATCTAATCGAGATTTCTTGCGACGCGTTGCTCTTGTGAAACGAGAGTGCAGCTCGCGCATAAAGAGGCCTGAGGCAGCAGGTGATAGCGGCAGCAGGTGGAGCGGCGCTGAGGCAGGTGTGTAACGTGAACCTCGATTTGAAATTCTAAGGGTCCCCGACTGCTCGCGGCCAGCCGTTTGTTGAAGTCCATTGAGTCTGAGGGAATCGAGATGTTTTCGACGGCGTGAATTTGTCTGGACTACGTATGATATCCAGCTAGAACCAAGAGTGAGTTTTGAGAGAGGATAGCTGTAAATCAGGAACGCGCTGACGCGCGAATCAGGAAGCATTGAAGACAGTCGAAGGCCCGGTCTTCAAAAGGAGACCAACATGGATACGGCAGCGTGATTGACTGGAGACTTGGTGGCCCAGTCGCAATCGCCGCCTTTTTCGCGTCGCTTGTGGAATTTGTGGAGGCCGTAACGATTGTGTTGGCGGTCGGTGTTACGCGGGGCTGGCGATGGGCTTTAATCGGCAGCGGGGCCGGCGGCTTTCTGTTAATTCTAACGACGCTTGGGTTCGGTTCCGCACTGCAACTCGTGCCGCTTGCAAATCTTCAGATCGTAATTGGTGCTCTGTTGCTGTTGTTCGGCTTGAACTGGTTACGCAAGGCGATCCTTCGCGCTGCAGGAATCGTTGGACGCCACGACGAAGATGAGATCTTCGCTAAGCAAACAAAAGCGATGGGCGCGACCAGAGTTCGTCCAGAATCCCCCGCATTTGACGGAATCGCATTGATCACAACGTTCAAAGCCGTCGTGATCGAGGGACTTGAGGTCGTATTTATCGTCATTGCGGTGGGGGCGGCGGGCGGCATGCTTCTCCCGGCGAGTATGGGCGCCATAGCCGCGGCATTCATTGTCGCCGTCTTAGGAATTGTTCTTCATCGTCCCCTGGCACGCGTCCCGGAAAATACTCTGAAGTTCTCCGTCGCGATTCTCCTCTGTTCATTTGGCGTGTTTTGGATTGGAGAGGGACTCCGACTTCGATGGCCGGGGGAGGACTTGGCAATTCTCTACATTGCCGCAGGCTTGTTCATTGTCTCTGCCATTGGGGTCAGGCGACGCAAGCACCAAGCACTTAATAGGCTACTGCCATAAGGTCGGTTACATCGAATGAATTATTGTGGGGGACAACCGATGGGGTTGAGTTCTTTCACAACAAGCGTCGTGAACGAAAAAACGAAAATGACCGCGTGATGGTTATTTCTCGCGCGTGAGGTAGAACTGGACAGAAGGCGTGACGATCAGCGAGAGCACCATTGAAACGATGATCCCGCCGATTACGGCGATCGCGAGCGGCTGCAGCATTTGAGAACCCGCGCCCCATGCGAGTGCAAGGGGCAGCATTCCCGCAACGGCGGCCATCGCGGTCATCAGGATCGGGCGCAAGCGGCGACGCCCGGCCTGTATCAACGCTTCGTCTTTCGCGAATCCCACAGCGACCAGCTTCTGATTCGCATCGAGCAGCAGGATTCCATTTTTTGCAACAATTCCCACCACCATGATGAGTCCCATGAACGAAGAGACGTTGAATGTGGCGCCGGTGATCAGCAGCGCGAGAAAAACGCCCGACGTTGAGAGTACGGCCGAGGCAAGGATTGCAACCGGCGATGAAAACGTTCTGAACTCAAAGAGCAGCACAAGAAAAATGAGGACGAGAGCGAGTGCCAATACGACTAGCAGATCGTGAAACGATTGTTGCTGCTGAGCGTACGTGCCGCCGTAGACCACGCGAATCGCAGAGGGCAGCTTTAGAGCCTGGACCGCCGCTTGAACAGACTTTACGCCGGAGCCAAGATCGAGGCCTTGCAATCGCGCGGACACCTCCACCTCTTGCTGCAAATTGTCGCGAAGGATTTCGGTCTGGCCCGGCAATTCCGATACGGTCGCCATCGCCCCCAGCGTGGCCGTTCCACCCGACGAGTTAACCAGCATTGTGTTACGCATGGCCTCGAGCGAGGCGCGGGCCGCTTCGGGATATCGCAGACGAAGTGTATAAGGGATATCGTCGACGATCACCGGAGTTTGCGCGGGTTCGCCATCGAGAATAGCGCTTGCGCCGAGATCGATCTCATCGGTTGTAAATCCCGCCCTGGCAGCCGCCGATGGATCGACGGTGAAAAGCACGGCAGGGCCGCTCGTAGTGCTGTCAATTCCATTGTCGATATCGACGATAGGGTTCACGCCTCCGACCTGAATTTTCGCCAACGCATCGGCCACTTGCGGCGCCCACGTTTGCAAGAGACTTGCGTCAGGTGAGAACAGCTTCACGACGATAGGCTGCGGAGCGCCCGTAAGGTCGCCGATCGTGTCCTGCAGTACCTGTGTGAAATCGACATCCAGCTCGGGTTCGGTTTGTTGAAGACGCGCTCGGAGGTCGCTAATGAGGTCATCCGTGCTGCGTCTCCGATTGCTGTTGAGCTTCACGGAGATGTCACCAGTGTTCGGCTCGGTCACGGCGGCGAGTCCCAATTGCAGGCCCGTTCGCCGCGACGTGACGTCCACTTCGGGCTCCGATTGCACGATGCTTAGCACGTGTTCGATCACCCGATTCGTCTCGTCGAGGGAACTCCCGGGCGGCATGACGTAGTCGATTACGAATCCTCCTTCATCCATCTCGGGCAAAAGATCGGTGCCGATGCTTCGATAACAGAAATAACAGCCGACGATAAGGATCGTGCACGCGGAGGCGAGCCAGACGGGATGTTTGAGCGCGATACGAAGCGATCGCACATAAGAATCCAGCACGCGGCCGAAAATGCCGCCACGAAGCGATTTTTCTTCGGCCGCGATCATCCGGCGGACTTCGTCTTGGCCCGACATCTCCTCGGGCGATTGCACACCGGTGTTTGATGATTTGATTTCGCCCGATGACGCTTCGTTCGCGCTGACCAGCCCGCCTTTGTGGCGAATCAAATATGTGCCCAGATTTGTCGTCCAACCGAGAGCAAGCGCGAGAGACGTCAGAAGAGCGATGCTCATCGACGTCGCGAGCGCGCTGAAGAACGAGCCGGTAACGCCGGTGATTGAAATCAACGGAAGGAAAACGACGATCGGCGTCAGTGTCGAACCGATGAGCGGGACTGTGAGTTCCTTGAGCGCTTGCCTGGTCGCTTCAATCGGTCGCTCGCCGCCATCGCGATGCAGAACGATGTTTTCGACCATTACGACCGCATCGTCGATGACAAGCCCAGCTGCGGCGGCCAGGCCTCCGAGCGTCATCATGTTGAAGCTTTGGCCCAGGAGCTTCATTCCCACGAACGTGATGCAGATCGTGATCGGCACAACAATTCCCGCAAGCACGGCGGTTCCCAGATCGCGCAGAAAAAGCCAGATGATCAACGCGGTGAGGAAAATGCCGATAAGGATGGCGTCACGCACGCTGTCGATGGAGGCTGTCACTGTATCGGATTGATCGTAGAAGACGGTCACGGCAATGCCGGGAGGCAAGGTCGACTGAATGCTCTGCATTTCCGAATGAACTTCGTCGGCGACGTCGATCGTGTTGGCGGCCGACTGGCGATTTATACTCAGCAGAACGGCGGGTTTGTCATTGGCGGTGACAATCGTGTAATTCGGTGCGGTGGAGGAGGAGACCGTGCCCACGTCCTGGATTTCGACAGGTACCCCGTTTGCGTCACGGATGGCGATCTGGCCGATCTGGTCGGGCGTTTGCGCCTGGGCTGTGACGAGGCCGAGAAAAAGCTTGTGATTGCGCGTGAGTAACCCCGGTGAATCGATTAGATTCGTGTGATTGATTGCGTCGAGAATGTCTTGCAGAGTGGCGTGCGATCGGAGCATGCGCGCCGAATCGGGCGTGATTTGAAATTCCGGCACCTCGCCGCCTTGCACGAGCACGTTCGCCACGCCGCTCAGCCGGTTCAGCCGAGGCTTGATAGTGTATGTTGCCAATTCCCAAAGCTGCGTTTGCGACACGGCATTCGACGTGAGGCTGTAGCCGATGATCGGCGCCACGCTTGCGAAATCCATGACGTGGGTATCGATTTGAACCGAAGACTGAAGCGACGACTGCACGCGCGCGATCGCCGCATCGACCAGGAGGAGAGTCTGGTTCATGTCCGAGCCCCAATCGAAAGACAAATCGATCTCGGCCGAGCCCCGACTCGTTGTCGAGCGAATATCTTCCAGTGCGGGAACGCTATTGACTGCCTCTTCGATCGGGCGTGTGATCGTGACTTCCATTTGATCGATCGGCATCACGCCGTTGTCTACACCAATGATGATTCGAGGAAAGCTTGTCGAGGGAAATACGCTGATCGGCATCGAAAGCGCTTCGTAGATTCCGACCGCGGCCAGCGCAAGAACAAGAAAGATAATGGACTTCGAGTGACGCGTGAACCAGTAGCGTTGGTGTTCGTCCGGATGGGCACCGTGGTCGGCGGCGCCAGAGATTGAGGCGTTCACGATTCGAGCCCGCCGCAGGATGAGGATCGTTGTGTCATTCGTTCGAGCCGCTTCCCGATGGGCCGGGGCTTGCGATTTGGAGCATGGTCTTCGCGAGCACTGCGGGGTCTTCAGTGCTTAGTTCGTATGCGCCGGTGGTCACGACGCGATCGCCGGCTTTCAGTCCGTTCGTGACTTGCGCGTCGTCGCCGCTGCGAATGCCGACCGTCACGTTTTCCTGCCTGGCTTTGCTGTCCGCCGTAAGGACCATGACGGAGGTCGAGCCGTCCGATGCAGTGAGCAGCGCGTCCACGGGGACGACCATTGCTTGCGGCACTGTTTGCGCGACGATTGTGACGCGAACGCCCGTGCCCGGTTTCAACTTCTCGCCGGGATTCGGCGCAGCGACCCAAACTTCGAGATTTGTTGTGTTCGGATCGAGCGCCGGGCTGACGAGCGTGACCTTTCCGTTCAGGAGCTTGTTGAGGCCGGCCGTCTCGATCGTGGCGGGGTCGCCGACCTTCAGGCTTGCGGCCAGATCTTCAGGCACGTAAGCGCGAGCGATGATTTCGGAAAGATCCATTACGGTGAGAATGGGCTGGCCCGACGAGACGGTTTCGCCCACGTAGTACGGTCTGTCTGTAATGACGCCGGAAATTGGGCTCGTGATCCTGGTGTAATTCAGTTCCGCCTGGGCGCTGACGACGCGCCCCTTCGCGGCGTTCAATTGGCCTTGCGCCGCTTTCACGTCGAATTGTTTCTGAGCCAGATCGTATTGGTTCTGGGCCTGCGTTAGTGCGATCCTCGCGTCCTCCACATCCTTTTTAGAGACCGCGCCCTGCTGCAGCAAGTTTTCACGGTTGTTGTAGAGATTTTGCGCCGCGTCGAGTTGCTGCTTCGCGAGCATCAGCTGTTGGCGCGCATTTTGCAGCGCCGTGTCATAATCCGCCTGCGCTTGCTGGTAGCCGCCCCGATTTTCGGCGTACGCGCCTTGTTGAGTTTGGCTTTCGAGTTCCGCCAGCAATTCTCCCGCGTGCACGTGGCTGCCCCGATCGACGTAGAACTTCTTGATCGGGGCGGTGATTTGCGGAACCACGGCGGCTTGGTTGCGGGGGTAAAGGGTCGCATCGGACGTCACGATTTGCTGGATCGACCGCAGCTGGGCGGTTGCCACCTGAACTGTAACGGTCGGCGGTTGCTCGCTTACTTGTTGGCTCGAGCACGCCGTCAAAATTGCTCCGGCAGCGACGACAGCAAGAAGCCATCGAGCGCAGCGCGGCCAGTTGGTCGCCTTGGCCGCGAAATGTGCGGCCAAATCGCGTTGCGTGTCCCGATGCGAGCGCCGAACCGGAGTAAGCGTTCTCAAAATGTCCCCGTCAATGTTTGCAACCTGGCGAGGGCGACGCGATAGCGCACTTGAGCGTCGTCGAACGCAGTCCGCGCTTGCGTCAAAGTATTCTGCGCGTCGACGACCTCTTGCGCCGACGATTCTCCCGCTTGATAACGGAGTTGCGTGAGCCGAAGGCTCTCTGACGCATCGTCTGCCGCTTGCTGCGACGAACTTAAATTTGCACGGGCAACCCTTGCCTCGTTGTAGGCCGAGTACAAATTAGCCAGAGCCTCGCGCTGCGTTTGATCGGCGCCGGCGCGCGCCTGATCGAGATTGGTTTCGGACTGGCGCAGCTTGCTGCGGAGTGTGCCCCAATCCCACACCGGAATCGTGACGCCGGCGGTGATGAAATAGCCGAGATTGGGAAGTGGGCCATCCTCGGGAAACTCCACATTGACACTGCGAAGAGCGAACTCGTTCGCTTCGATGCCGTAGTCGGCTTCGAGGCTGAACGAGGGCAGGAAAGCGCCTTTCGCGGCCGTCACATTGGAGTTGGCTTCGCTCAGCGTATCCATCGCGACCCGCAACTCTGGGTCTCCTTTTGCGGCCATTTCCTGCAAATCGCCGAAATCCGGCAGAGGCGCAGCCGTATCGAGGTCGTCGACGACGGTAAAATTCTCATTGAGCGCGGGAAACAGAAGGACCGCAAGATCGAGCCGCGCGTTTTCCATTGCAAGCCCGACTTCGTCGAAGGCCTGCTGCTGTTGTTCGGCCGCGATCTCCGCCTTGAGAACGTCGGCGTGGGCCGCTAACCCGGAGGCCTCGGCGTCTTGCGTGATTTTTAAGAAGTGCCGAGCTTGATCGAGGGCGGCCTGGGCGAACGCATAGTCTCGTTGCGCGGCAACTAGCCCGTAGTAATTCTTTGTTACTGTGACCGTCAGCCCGCGCTGAGCAATTTCACCTTTAGCTTTGGCGAGCGCCTCGGCTGCCTGAGCGTGGTGGTAATTCGTACCCAGAAACGTTGTTGGCGAAAGATCTTCGTGCAGCACGCCCCAGGCGCGGTAGACATGAACGCCATCGTTCGTCACGAAGCGGCCGATCGGCGTTTTGCCGTTCCCTTGGGTGCCCAGGTATTGCGACGTCGCGTCCACCGAAGGCAACATCGAATTCCGCGCTTGTAACGTGTCCTCGTGCGCGTTCCGCTCGTCGCTAACGCTACTCAGATATTCCGCATTGACCGTTCGTGCGCGTGCGATGGCGTCACTTAGCGTCACTGTGACTGGCCCCTCCGCTGCACCGCCAGGTCTTTCCAATTGCACGCTCGGTTGAGAGACCTCTGCGGGCTCCGCTTGCTGAGCTGCGGATCGAGACGGGGTCACGGTCAATGCGGCGACGAAAAAACACAGCGGAATCTTCCGTAAAAGTGTCATTTGGACATTTCTCCCATGCGCGCGCCCGCGTTCGTCCGCATGATTCACTGACAAGAGCGTCGTTAGAGCGGCGCGGAAGCGCATTCTTGAGTTGACGCCGACCCCCGCGTGAACTACTGCTTGAATATGAGTACGGTGAAGGTTCCAGGGGCCATCGCGCGTCGGCCAGGACGCCCGCCTCCGGGGGCGCCGGTGCTCGGTCCTTCTTGAGCAGTATTGGCAGACGGGGCAGGCGGCGGCTGCATTTGCGCGCTAACGGTGTAAATCGTGTGATCGATGTAATCGATCGCCATTGTGCGCGCCCCGCTCATCGTGGGAATGGTATCGACCAATGTGAATTTGTCCGGCGAATCCTCGTGCGCAACCGTGATTGCTCCATCGCCGCTGCCCGTTGACGCAAACGCGAAACCAGCGACCGGATCGAATCGATTCGCGTCAACCCCACTGGGAATCGGCACGGTGGCGACTACCTTGCCGTTCGTGCCATCAACGAACGCCATAAGATTGTTATGGCATTCGACGACGAGCCGTTCGTGCTCGGCGTCAATCGCGAGACCCGGCGGCGATTCGCACGGCGCAAGGGGCCACGTGTTTAATATCGTCAGGGTCTTCGAGTCCAGCTCTACCAGCTCGCTCTTGTCTTCGAGATTTGCGAAGACGTGTCCTTTGCCATCAGCGGCAGGGAACTCTGGCCGCCCCCCGATCTGCACTGTGCCCACGACATTTCCGGTCGCCGCATCGACGGCCGTCGCGCTGTTGCCGGCTCCGTTCATCGCGAAGGCCCGCTTCGATGCGGGATCGTAGACGATGCCGTCCGGGCCGCGATCCGTGGCGGCCGTTCCGATCGTTTTGAACGTCGCGAGATCGAAAATGGTTAATTGGCTCGCTTGGCCGTCAGTAATGAATCCGCGATTGAACTCGGGAGCGAGCGCGATGCCATGTACGCCCGCGGTATCTGGGATATCGCCGATGATTTTGCCGTTGTCGTCAATCACCATCACGTGCGTGCCGCGCGAAATGAAAACGTGATGCGCGGCGGGATCGACTTCGAGATAGTCCCAGCCGCCGTCGCCGCCCAATACCACCTTATTTGCGAGTTTGTATCCAGAAGCGCCGGGCTGTTGCGGTCGAGCACCGATCGCGAAGATACCGAGTACACCGATAGTGATAATGGTAGTTAGAGCCCAAATCCGAACGGGACGCCACGTCGATGCTTGCATCGTATACCTCTTCTGATATCTCCGAAGCGCGGATTTGCACTTCGGGCTTTCGGGGCCCAGCCGTGCATTCTGCGACGAGCCACTCAAGAAGTTAGCTGGCAAACATGAAAATTAGCTGAAGACCAGCGGCCGCCGGCGATGGGAGCTATTTCGACTCGGCCGATGAAAGCGGCAGGCGTACTTTGAATGACGATCCCCGCCCAGGTTCGCTCTCCACTTGAATCTCGGCGTGGTGCGCTTGCGCGATCCATTGTCCGATCGCGAGACCCAGTCCTGCGCCGCCGGGCTCGCGGCTTCGCGCGCGGTCCGCGCGGTAGAAGCGGTCGAATATATGGGGAATATCTTCGGCAGCGATGCCGATTCCACAATCGCGAACTACGCAAACCGCAGAGCCGCCGTCGACGATGAGCTTTGTATCGATGGTGCCGCCGGATGCCGAATAGCGCACGGCGTTGTCGAGCAGGATCACGAAAAGCCGTTCGAGCAACTCGGTGTCCGCCTGAACCCAAACCGGCCCCGATCCGCCGTTTCGCGTAAGTGCAACGCCTTTTTCATCGGCGAGCACTTTCGATTTTTCGCATGCGTCCTTCAGAACTGCTCCGATGTCCACCCGCTCGATTCGCAATTGCGCCCCGCTTGAATCTGCACGCGCAAGCGTGAGCAGATTTTCGATCAATTGCGAAAGTTTGGCGCTTTCGCCCAGGATTTGCGAAAGCGTTTCGCGGTATTCGGTTTCCGTGCGCGGTTTCCGCAGCGCGATTTCGGCGCTCGTTCGCATCACGGCGACCGGTGTGCGCAATTCGTGCGAGGCATCCGCCGTGAATTGCGTGATCTTGCGGAAAGCCGAGTCCAGACGCGCGAGCATCCCGTTGACAGTTTCCGCGAGACGCGCCAATTCGTCGTGTGTGGGAGGAACAGTAAGCCTATCCGTCAGGTTCTGCGCGCCGATCTTTCGCGCGGCCTGTGTCATTTGATCGACCGGTCGGAGCGCACGTCGGCTCATCCAATATCCGCCCAGCGCAGCGATCGCGAGAAAAAGAGGCGCCGCCGCAAACAAAAGAATGCTGCCACGATTGAGCGTGCGCTCAAAATCGCCGGTTGCGATTGCCATCGTCACGTCGTAGTTCGTGCCTGCGTTTTCGACGTTTTGCCGCAGGGCGAGGAATGAGTCGCCGTCGATCCGTGCGTGCATCGGCCTGCCTTGGATGGAGCGGCGGCGGGGCGTCACTGGCTCGTTCATTCCGGGCGACGCGAAAAGCAATCCACTCGGATCGGATACGCGCATTCGGCCGCCGGACCCCAGCCCGTCGGCGAATTCTCTAAGCTCGTCGATAAGTGCCGTGCGGCCTTCGGGCGCATCCTGGGCGATGATATCGCGCGCACCTTCCATACGATCGCGAAGATTCGATTGGACTGTTTTTCGGATGCTGAACAGCATCGCCAGATACGCGACGCAGCAAAACGTCGCGAGCGACAGGCCGAGAATCAGCAAATACCACGCCGTGAGTTGAGCGCGGATGCCGGGCCGCTTCATTGTCACGGCTCCTGAAAGACGCGATAGCCGAAGCCGCGCACGGTGTGCACCAGGCGCGGTTTATTTCCCGCCTCCACTTTGCATCGGAGCAAGCGAATAAACGCATCGAGCGTATTTTCTTCGATCTCGGCCCCGAGTCCCCATACGGCTTCGACAATCGCCATGCGCGACGCCGCGCCGCCTTGATGACGCATCAGAAATTCGAGCAGCCGATATTCGGTGGCCGTCAGACGAAGCTCCTGCTTGCCGCGAAACACGCGGCGCGACACGGTATCAACCGCGAGGTCGGCTACTTCGAGCCGGCCCGCGCGCACAGACAGAGCGGAGCGCCGTCCAAGCGCGCGAATCCTGGCGAGAAGCACAGCGAAGGAAAACGGCTTGGTGAGAAAATCATCCGTGCCGGCGTCGAGGCCCTTCACGATATCGGGCATGGCGTCGCGCGCCGTGAGCATCAAGATCGGAGTGGAATTGCCGTTCTTGCGCAGACGGCGGGAAACTTCGATGCCATCGAGACCGGGCAACATCCAATCGAGCACGATCACGTCAAACTTGTAATCGGACGCAAGATCGAGCCCCGCACGACCATCGTACGCGAGATTCGTGACGTGGTTCTCTTCCTCAAGGCCCTTTTGCAGGAGTCCCGCCATGACGCGATCGTCTTCGATGATGAGGATTCGCACGGCTCTAGTCGCACCTAGGGTTGAACCTTTCACCTGAAATATGTCTGAAAAGATATATGCGGATCCTCATCTCATGGACGCTCGACCACGTTGTTCTTCGCCCCCGTGACCGTCCTTAAGTCCAAATTTGTTCGGCGACGATCGGTCAGGAGAGGGCGAAGCCCATGGCACCTCTTGGCCGTGGGACTCATTCTCCGTAGACCAACAGATGGAAGGTCCCTGGCTTTACCTTCGGTCCTGGATGGGGTTGCGCGTCGGTGGGAGCGGCGGGAGGGTCGAAGTCGGCGGTGCTGAGAAATACGCGGTGAGTCTTGGGATCGAGTGCCATTGTCTTCGCACCGTACTCCGTCGTCACCGTTTCAACCTCGCTGAGTTTATCGGGCGAATCTTCGTGAAAAATGTGAAGCATGCCGGCGCGCGTCGAGACGAACAGCATGCCTGTGTCGGGATCAAAAGCGCTCGCGTCCACACCGGCGCTTATCGGGAATGACTGGATCACCGCGCCGGTATCCGCATTGATCATAACCGTCATTTGAGGCTTGCGACCTGAGGAAAACAATCGGCGATGTACGCGGTCCATCGCCAGAGCGGTCGGGCCCCCCGCCGGGGCCACTGGCCAGCGGGACTTGATGGTCAGAGTGCCGGAATCAATGGCCACCACTTCGCTTGTTTCCTCATTGTTGTCGTAAACCGTTCCCTGACCGTCGGCAACCGCGAATTCCGGGCCGCCGCCGAGGTCTATTGTCTTGATCACCGTTTCCTTTACCGGATCGATCACCGCGACATTCTTGCTGTCGCCGTTGAAAGAAAAGACGAGCTTAGAGGCAGGGTCGTAGACGATGGAATCCGCGTCAGGGTAGGTCTTAATTGCACCGGTGGTCTTGAGTGTCTTTAGATCGAACACGACCACTTGCTAGGTGCCACTATCGGTGATGAATCCCTTCCCCAAATCGCTGACCAGCGCGACGCCGTGACACTTCTGGAGGCCTGAGATCGTACCGATTACCGCGAGTGAATCCGCGTCTAGCACAACCATCTCTGTGCCATGGGACACATACACGCGGCGTGCAAGATCGTCGAAGGCCACGTAATCAAAATACTCTCCACCGCCCGGGGCCGCGGCCAACGGAATTGTCTTGAGCAAATGGTAGCCTGCCGTCTGGGGCGCTCCGACAACGACGATCGCCAGTGCCATAATTAACGTTACCGCAAAAACTGCGACGCGAGGCATGCTCGATACTTTCACCAAGGACCTCCCTTTAGCTAGAACTCTCAATTAAACCGGACGTGTAAGCTGAGCCTGCGCTTTCGATATTTTAAAAGTCAACGACTTGCTTTGGACGGTTCGACATTCTTAAAAGGTTTCACCCTCCAAAGAGTTCGACAAATTGTTCGCTACGAAAATATCAGTGCAATTCGATAACGAATCCATCAAACCGGCGTCCCAATCCCGCGAAAGTGCCGAATTCCGGTGACGTGACATTGTTGAAGACGTCGTTGGGATTGTGACGGTTTGTCACGTCCAGGGAATAACCTGCCACGCGTGCGCTGCGATTCTTCAAGGGCCCAAGAAACTTCCATTTAGTGAGCGGAAAATCGCGATAGATCTGAAAATCGAGCGAGGAATAGTACGGAAAACGCAATGAGTCGGGCGCTCCTACATAATTCTGCAGTATATCGACCGCCGAAAACGGTAAGCCCGAGCGCAGATCGAGCACGGGGCTGATCGTCCACTTATACGGAATCGCGATCAATCCCGTAACCTCGAAGCGGTCCGGAACATCCGACGGCGAAATGCCGTATGAGTTGGCGCGGATCACTGGCTGCTCGAAGGGCACGAAAATACTCGAAACCAGATTCAGATCGCTGAGAGCCTTACTGTGAATATAGGAAATGTCCAATTCATCGCGCTCTGGTAGTTGAATGTGCAACGTGGATTCGAGGGCGCTGTAGCGAGAATTCCCAGAGTAGGCCAGGCCGAGCAAGGAAGTTCCGGCGGGCGATCCAATTGCGTCGGGCATTGGCATGACAATGGGAAGATCATTAGTAGCGCTCTGTAGATAGCTGAAGTGAAATTGCAAATTGCGGCGAAGCTCGCGGTCGAGTTCAATGCTCCAAGTCACGTTGCGAGCCGTGGAGTCGAGGTCGTCGGTGGCGACGGTGAATCCTCCGCCGGAGGTCTTTTGCAGATACACGTTCTCGAAGCTGACCGGTGTGCCCACCAATTGGCCGGTCGCATCATAGCTGCTGACCACACGGGTGAGGTTATCCGTGAAATCTGTCGCCAGCATCGGAACGCGATCGTAAAACACCCCGGCTCCGGCACGAATCATAGTTTTCTGGCTCTTATCGGGCGAGTACGCCAGCGCGGCGCGTGGAGCGAAAGCTGCCCCACGCCCGGCGACCTGGCTCACGAGTCGGGCGCCGAAGTCAGCTGTCAATCGGTCGGTAATCGTCCAATGATCTTCGATGAATTCGGCGACTTCAGTGTCGACACCGCGCCTGAATCCGGCGCCCTGAAAATTAATTTGCTCCGCGAGCGAACCATCCTCTCGAAGCAACTGCACGGGATGCGACTGAATTGTCCCGACGTACGCGCGCCGCGATAAGTCAGCACCCTGCGTGAATTGATGGTGGCCGCGCCAACTCTTCAGCGGAAGTTGCAACGAGGGCAGCACCTGGAGTTGGGTCGCGTTCCGCACCCAGGAATTGAAGTAATTGCCGCCCCATCCCTCGGGCGTGATGAGCATATTCGCGAGGCCTTGCCCGCCGGCATTGGTGTTGACGCGAGTGTATTGAATGACGGTTCGGGCCAACATTCCGGACGCAAATTGGTAGCTGTCCGCCACGCCGACGGAGAATCCGTGCTGGCCGTCGTTGGACGACGCGGTTTGTGGCACCAGTGCGCCAATTCCAGCGAATTGCACGTGTTGCGAAAAAAGATTGAGATTCAAATTCAAAACGTGGCGCGGGGACAAAATCGCCTCAACACTGGTTCTGGCCCCGGCGCCTTGCGTGACCGTTTCGTTGTATGGCCAGGGCAGGCCGCGGACCGGCGGTCGCGCGAACGTGTAGGTAATCGCTTCGGAGAAATGGAGTTTGTCCTTCCAAAGCGGACCGGTCAGGTACAACCGCGGCTCTTCATCCTGAACGCCGACGATGTGATCGTTCTTGGCACGGAATCCGGGAATAAAGTTAGTCAGGCCGAACTGCCAGTGGTCGGCAGGTGCCTTGGTTTGAATTTCGGCCAATCCGCCGGAGAAACCGCCGTACTCGGCGAGGTACGGAGTGTCCAGCACAGATAGCGTTCGTATCGAGTCGACTGAAATGGGAATGGAGAAATTTCCAGTAACCGGTTCAACGCTCTCGGCGGAATCCACCAGCAGCATGCCCTCGTTTTCGGAGATCCCTTTCATGCTGAGTGTGCCGTCCTTCGTCTGGACAACGCTCGGAACCGAGGGAAGCACCGTCGCGACCGTCGGGTGCGCGATTGGTAGGTTCACGATTTGCTGACTGGTGACCATTACGGTGTTGCTTGTGTCTTCTGTAGCGATCGTGTTTGCTTGATCTCGAACGAACGTGGTTTGGGAAGTCGCGGCGAGACGTAAATTCAAATCGCGGACCAGGATCGCGCCGGCTGAAAGTTCAACTGTCTCGGTGAGTGTCTGAAAACCGGCGAGACTTATTCCGAGCGTGTAACTTCCACTCGGCAACCCCGCGAACCGGTAAGCGCCTTGGTCGTTCGTAACTACAGACAATTCGGGTGCTTTGGCATTCGCTGGGTTCAATTGTACGGTCACGCCCTCGAGAAAGGACGGAGCCCCGGAACTCTCGACGAACGAAACGGTGCCTTGAATTGTGCCTGTGTCGGGTGCAACCGGCGCGTGGACGTTTTGTGCAACCGCGCTAATGGGCAGAAGAATGATCAATGCGGGCAAGACCATGCCAAGAGGATCGTGTATGCGTCCGCGAAAATTCATGGGAAGCCGCAATGTCTACGTAGAGAAATTAGGTCTCTACGTTGATAATCTACTTCTTCGGCGCGGTGCCGTCTTTTGTTTCTCGTGGCGTGTGCCACATCAAGACGCCTTTGACCACAGTGATTGGGAAACTCGGTCCTCCGACGTGCGCTGGACTCAGTTCTGCTCTTGCCAAGCCATTTCCACATAAATCCTCGCGCCAGCGGTAGTAGGCCTGTACAGGGACTTCGGCTTTTCTTGCGAGCTTGTGGCGTAGCCTTCTTCCCGTTGGCGATTTCCAGCTCAGTCCGCCGCAGCGACGTCACGATCTGCCCCGGCTGGCGTTTTCTCATCGGCATGCCAGTTTCCCCTAGAGTGAATTCTCTCTCACTCCGGCTGGCACAAAAAAGACCAGTTACGTCGAGTAACTGTTGACAATCTTTTAGCTGCGAAAGCACCAAACTTCAACACGATTCGATAGAGTTCAACAAACAGGCCTGTAGTGCTCGCCACTAATTTGGACAGGCGCGGATTCAAATTCCCGTGCGCGACTCGGCCGCTCTGGGTCTCTCGGCGAGTCCATTACGGATCGCCTTTAGTCTCGAATTAGGAGACTGACTGTAGATAATTTTGAGGCAGCGATTGCATCCGATTTCGTCCCAAGACATTGATTTTTGCTGGGGATTCTTGCTAGCGCACCTGGACCAAAACCAGGAGGTCGAATCTGAACGCAAAATCAATGTGCTATGTAGTTGAAAACAAATGGTCGGGGCGAGAGGATTTGAACCTCCGGCCCCCTGGTCCCGAACCAGGTGCGCTACCAGGCTGCGCTACGCCCCGACGGCGGATGTCTTGGCGCAAGAGGTGCGTCAAGACGAGTGAATTAGCAGAATAGCACAGGCGCAGAGGGCCAGCTAGCACGCTCGTATTTAGGGCTAGCCAAATTAAACTGCACTAACTCCGCGTTCTTTTGCACCAACTCCACGATATTTTGCAGTAAAAAATAGCCCCGCGAGGGGCCATTTCGGGACGAGGCCAGCGCGGCGCCCGGAGGGCGCGTCTTCAGAAACGCGAGGCGCGGGCGTAGACCCACACACCCACACCGTATGAGCGCCGCGAGGCATCGTGGCGAAGGCGACGAAGGAGTCCGCAAGGCCGAACTTGTCGTGCGCGCGGGGTGCCACCCGCTCGCAGGCCGTCTTCGCATCGGCATCGTTGCTCGGCTTTTGGCCGAGCGAAAACACGTCTAGGCGAGAGCGCGTACACTCACACCCATTCGAGGCTCCCAAACTTCGGCACGAACCACGAGAGGTCAATCACGCCGCTCTTCAACATCTCGAATTCCAGGGACCCGATTTCGTCCCGGACCTCCTCAGCGGTCCATTCGGGCTCGCCGTCGGCGAGCCCGTTGTTGAGCGCTTGCGTCACCACCGCAACCGCAGTGATCGTTTTCCCTTCGCGGAGGTAGTCCTTCACCAAGTAGGCTGCCAACCAGCCAAAAATGCATTGTTCGCCGTCGCGCTCAATCGCGAATAGCTCCACGAGCTGGTCGAGCGTCAGATCACCAAAGGCGTATTCTGCGCCATCGAGTTCGACAATCCAGCGCTCGTTTTCGCTCATCGCAGCCGAAAGCCGCCGCGATGCGCGCGGGTCACAAATTTCTCGATGGTCTTCTTGTTATTTCTGAGAAAATCGCCAACGCTTTTCCCGTCCATCGCTTGCATGTTGTAGTGGTGATGCGTCTCGCCGCCTGCGCCCGCGCCGCGCGAGGAAGAAGAACTTCCGCCGTTCGCGTCCATGGCCTGGCTGAATCGCTGCATCGCGGGCAGCGTCTGAATCAGCGGCTGCGAAATGTGCGCGGGCAGCACCATTTCCTGCTTGTGCAGCGCCATCATCATGTCTTCCGGCATCACCGCGCCGCGCTCGGCCGAACCGAACGCCATCACCGCCGCGAACGCGCCCGCCGCCGCGATCGGCGCCAGCACCGGCC
>JBAQYV010000117.1:0-2350 GCA_049790315.1 Candidatus Acidiferrales bacterium
ACGTCTGCCCCGCGCGCGCGAAAACGATGGCGTTCGATTTCACGTGCTTCGCGATCTTCCATCCGAATTCCAGTCCGGCCAATTCGTCGCACGTGGGCGCGCGTTGCGTCACGGTTTTCAAATCGCCCGCAATCACAGCGCCGCGATCCGATTGCTGCACCAGCACGCCGCCGGAGATGCGCTTCAATTCCAATTCGCTGTCATTCGCGCCGTCCGCTCCCGCGGCAATTTCCACGACGCGCGGAGGTTTTTTCTTTGCCGCCAACAATTCGAGCGCCGCCGCCTCGTAGCCTGGCGCCGCGATGCACTCGACGAACAATTTCGCCACCTCTTCAGCGGTTTCGCGATCGAGCGTCCGATTGAACGCCAGCACGCCGCCGTATGCCGACACCGGATCGCACGCCAACGCCATCCGATACGCTTCCACAAGAGAAACCTGCTCGGCAGCGCCACAAGGATTGTTGTGCTTCACGATCACCGCGGCCGGCGCGCGAAATTCCTGCGCCAGCGCCCACGCCGAATCCAGATCCACCAGATTGTTGTACGACAATTCTTTGCCCTGAATCTGCCGCGCCGCCGCAAGCCCCGTTGCCGCCTGCCCCGCCGGAATGTAAAGCGCCGCCGCCTGATGCGGATTTTCCCCGTAGCGCATCCCTTGCCGCCGCACGAGCGCGAAATGCAGCCGCTCCGGCAATAGCGCCGCCGCACTGAGATCAATCCGCCCGCTGTCCGCCGCGCTCAAACGCTCAAGCTCCGTCGCGATTCGCCCGTCGTATCGCGCCGTTAGCGCAAACGCCTTTCGCGCCAACTCCAATCGCATCGCAAGCGTCGTCTCACCCAACGCTGTAATTTCCGCCGCCACCGCCGCATAATCCGCCGGATCGGTCACCACGGCCACGCTCTCAAAGTTTTTCGCCGCCGAGCGAATCATCGTCGGCCCACCGATATCGATATTCTCGATCAATTCCCCCGGCTCAAGTCCGGCCTTCGCCGCCGTGGCCTCAAACGGATAAAGGTTCACCACCACCAAATCGATCGCCGCGATCGAATGCTCCGCCGCCTGCGCGCGATCGCCCGCTTCGCCGCGCCGGAATAAAATCCCGCCATGCACCTTCGGATGCAGAGTCTTCACGCGCCCGCCCAGCATTTCCGGCCACCCGGTCAGCTCCGACACATCGCGCACAGCCACGCCCGCTTCACGCAGCGCGCGCGCCGTACCGCCCGTGGACACGATCTCGATTCCCCGCGCCGCGATCGCGCGTGCAAATTCCACAAGCCCCGTCTTGTCGTAAACGCTGATCAGCGCGCGTGAAATCGCCACCATTTCCTCCGGTCAAATATGGATCGCGGGCAACCGCGGACGAACGCCAAACATTGTATGCGCTGGGCAGGTATCGGAAAAGCACGAACGCCAAATCAAACTTCAGCGATAAGCATCCTTACGATGTCGTACCGCGGTGATTTCGATTCTGTTCTCCCTGAGATCGAAGAACGCGCGGTAATCGTCGCAGCGCAGGCGCATGCCAGTGAACGGAGGCTTCAGCTTTTTGACGTCGCCGGAACGACTGGCGAGATAGCGGTCTACACAGTCCGGAATTTTCAGCGCAGCGTTGCGATCGATAACGCGGAGATCGATGCGGGCTTCCGGCGACCAGATAACCCCGATGCGCTGGGGCTCAGTCTCTTCGGTCACTTTTTCGGGCCAAACTCACGCAGGATTTCTTGATGTGAGATGCCTTCTCCGCGCGCGAGAGATGCGCGGGCGCGCTCCAACGCCGCCGCAGTTTCGGGTGTGATTTCTTCCTCCTCCGCGGGCATGTTCTCGATGGAGACGGAAACGGGATCGAGCATAGCCTCAAGCAGACCGACCACCGCGGAGAGCTTGGGCGGCGGGAGCTGCTCGATCAATTCATGGGCATGCTGCTTTTCATTCTCGGAATCATGCTTCATGAAAAATTCTCCGAACAGCACCCGGACTCAGGCTTTAAGACGCCGGGCCTGGCGGGCACACAGCGAATTCACGATTTTACTTACCCTATTGTAGCCGCTTTTGCGGTAACTAAACGCCAGATTTCCGCGAACGCGGAAGCCACAGCGGTCCACGCAAGCCGATTTCGATTCAGGAATGCACGCGAGCCTTCAGGCTCGCCTTGCCGCCCTTTACTTCGATGCGGTATTCCACTTCTTTGCACGATTTCTGCCGCTGCAACTGCTCGGTCTTCTGCCGGATAAATTGTCGGAACTGATCCAGCGTCAAACGCCCCGCGACCTCGCCCGAGTCCTGCTGCGCGCGCGAAAATGCGTCGAACAATCCGCGCACCACTGCCGTCTCGGAATCGGGATTCGTCAC
>JBAQYV010000118.1:0-3330 GCA_049790315.1 Candidatus Acidiferrales bacterium
CGGAGGAGCACCCCAGTTTTTTTTCGCACGCCATTCCCGATGGGAAGGTGGATGATCTGAAATCCGAATTGCGTCCGCACGAAGTCTGAAACCGAGCCTACCGCCAACGATTGTGATTCGGAATGATTCAGTGATGGGGTGATGCAGTGACGCGGTGATGCTGCTGAGGGCCTGCGCGCGGTGTCATGTTTCCGCGGAGTTGAAATCTTCAACGGCGAGCAAGCCAGCGCAAGTCCATCAGCTGCGCGGGCGCACAGCCTGGCCTAAATCTCGCGCGATGTGGCTCGACGCCTCGATCAGCGCGTGAACCATTTTTTCCGCGCCGGCGCCTTGCGGCAGCCGCGATTTCGGCATCGACAGACTGAGCGCGGCGATCGCGCCGTACGGCTCGATCAGCAGCGGAACTCCGAAGCAGCATCCCTCGGGAATACTTTCCTCCGCGTCATACGAATATCCTTGCTTGCGGATCTGCTCGAAGTTTTCGCGCAGCGCCAATTGGTCGGTGATCGTGTTCGGCGTGAAACGCAGAAAGCCGTAACTTCGCAAAAGTTTATTTCGCGTTTCGTCATTCTGAAACGCGGTGATGGATTTTCCCATCGAGCTCGCGTGCGGCGGAATTATTTTCCCCACCGTATTCGCCATGCGAATCAGCATCGGGCTCTCGAAAACTTCCACAACCTCGATGTGATTCGTGAACAGCACGGCCATACTGACCGTCTCTTGAAATTCCATGTTCAGGCGCTTCATCACGGGGCGAGCCACCCGCACCAGGGAGTTGGCGATCCGCGATGGCACGGTGGCGCGATTCTCCGGCAGGATCAGGTACCGGCCGTCGCCAATCTGCGTCACGTAGTCCAGCGCTTCCAGCGTGCGCAGCAGGCGGAACGCCGAGCTCTTCGTCATGTTGATGCGAGACGCTACATCGTTCAGGCCCAGCGAGCCGGTATTGCGCGTGAGCAGCTCGATAATCTCGAGCGCGCGGCCCACGCCGCGTGAGAAGTAGCGGCGCTCCCCGCGCGGCTCGTGCGTTTCTGATGTCGCGTCAAGCGATGCGTTGCGTGGCGTGCGTGCTCTTTTTCTGGTCGCTGTGGCCATAGATTACTTCGTGGTCCCGTAAAGCCGGGGGCCAACTTCGGACTACGGCAGTATATCCCTAACGATCGAAACGTGAAACGGTTACGCGAATCTGAAATAAGCCTCCAGTCCGGGGGCCAACAGGTGGCATCGCGGCTAGCGCGCAATACCCGCGACTGAACAAGTACCTAAGAAACAGTCACTTAGCGCTAGGCGCGTCGCCATTTACCAGAATTTCCGGCGTTTCTTTATATTCAGCGCCGCCGCATCTTATTTCACGCTATCGCGTTTTGCGCGGCGGTCCGCGCTCGATCCCGCAATGCTGGCCACTTACAAATGCGGCGTCGGCGGCTTCGCCACAGCCCACGGCGCGATGCCCGTACGCACCATGTGCCGACGATAAACCTTATCCTTGTTCGTGATGTAGAGCCACTGCATGTCCGGGCCGCCAAACGCGATGCTGGCGAGCCAGCCATCCGATGGCTTCGTCAAAATCAATTCCACGCGGCCGGGCTGATCGCAAATCTGCACGCCGAGTTTCGTTGAGACGTACAGAAATCCTTGCGTATCCACCGTCATGCCATCGCCATTGCTTTGCGAATCGTCGTCCCACGTTTCCAGGCGATAAAACGGCACGCCATCCGCGAGCGAGCCATCGGGTTGAATTTGGAATGACCACACCCATTTGCTTTTCGTATCCGAAATCATCAGCAGCGATTCGTCCGGCGAAGTGCGCACGCCATTCGGAAAATTAATTCCCGTTGTGTCCGTGCCCGCGTACACCACGCGCTTATTCCCCTTCGCGTCGATGAACCACACCTGATGCTTATTGGAATCGGTGAAATAAATTTCGTTGTTCGCCAGCACCGCTAGATCGTTCGGATCGTCGATGTCTTCGGCGAGCACGGTCTCCGTGCCGTCGGGCGCGATCGTCACGATGCGATGGCGTGCCGGTTCGCACAAATACATGCGGCCATCGCCGCCGAAAACCATTCCTGTGGCGCCTTCGCCATCTTCGCGCCACACGCTCACTTTGCCCGCAAGATCGATCTTGTAAATTTTATTGTTCGGCCGATCCGTGAAGAAAACGTTGCCGAGCTTATCCACCGCCGCGCCATCCGTGAATTTGTAGCCTTCGCCGACAAGTTCCCATCCCTTGCCGGGATCGATGAACGCCGCAGGCGCCTCCGCGCCGGCCGTGGGCGCCGGAGTGGCGACCGGCGCCGGATAGCCGCGCCACAACCAGCGCAGCGCGTCGGGCAAAATTGACGCGCCCTGCGCGCCGCTGTGTCCGCCCGTGCCCACGACGAACGTGCTCTGGTAGCCCGCGTATTGCAGCGCCGAAAAAATCTGCTGATTGCCCAGGTACCAATTCCCCGCATAGATGTTCTGATCAGCGCTGCCGTCCTGCAGGAAAACGCGCAACGGCTTCGCCTCAGTCTTGCGGATCAGCGTGGCCAGTTCGTCTCCGCCGCGCAGATTCGTGAAGCTGCCGATGAAGCTGATCACGCGATGAAATTGATCCGGCCGGTTCCACGCCGCGTTGAACGCCGCGATTCCGCCCGAGCTTGAGCCCGCGATGGCGCGATCGTTCGGATCACTCGAAATGTTGTAGTGCTTCGCCACCTGCGGCAGAATTTCGTCGATCAGGAATCGCGCATAGCGATCGCCCAGCGCGTCGTACTCATAGCTGCGGTCGTAGCGATTCTGCTGATCGCCTGCCGTCGAAAGCGCCGTCAGCACGCCAGGATTGATGAATACGCCGATGGTCACCGGCATATCGCCCTTGGCAATCAGATTGTCGAAGACGATCGGCACGCGCCACGCGCCGGTGTCGCTCACCATCCCGCCGCCATCCTGAAAAATCATCAAGCATGCCGGTTTCGCCGCCGTGTATTGTGCGGGCACGTAAATCCAGTAATCGCGCGTAGTCCCTGGATAAATTGTGCTGGTCCACGTGTATTTCGTCACCACGCCCTGCGGCACATTTGGCTGGCGCTGCGAATCCGGACCAAGCATGTAGACCGTCGCGGCGCTCGCCATCGGAACCGTCGCGGCAGTCGCCTGCGGCGAGGGCGTCTGCGCGTTCGGCGGCGCGGAATTCTGCGCGCGCGCGACGAGCGGCGCGGACATCGTGGCGCAACCGGCCACGGCAAGCAACGAAATCAAAATCGGCAATCGGAGTCCCATCATTTGTGTTGTCACCGGCGCAAATATTACCGCAATTCCCCGTCCGCCCTGCCGAGCGGGCGCTGA
>JBAQYV010000119.1:0-20424 GCA_049790315.1 Candidatus Acidiferrales bacterium
GGTCAGGTCACTGTAGCCCCCTGGTGCCGCCAATTCTCGGTTCACAGTCGATGGCTGTGATGTAGACTCTCTCATTCGCCGTGGTACAAAAACTCGGGCCGGTCATTATTGACTCTGAACCCGGCAGTACTCTGCAAGTCATTCAAGCGGTCGGCCACTAGTGATTGGCAACGGGTATCTCGCGGGAGGTGAACACGTGAGTTTCCATTGGCGGCGTTCGATGATGGCGATCCAGGGTCGGTACCCGCGCACAATCTTGGTCGGCCTATTTTTCTTCCTGGCCATTTTTGCGTCCGCAGATGGCCAGGATGTGCGGCTAAACGACCGCACTGACTGGTTCTCGATCAATAACGAGGGCTTTCGCCGAACAACCATCACACCAAGGAATGAGAGTATTGACTCAAGAACATTTGAGATTCTCGGAGTTGCGCTGGGCACTGACCAGTTTAGGTTACTCGCGAGTAGACTGGGCGAGGCGCCGATCACGAAACGTGGCGACGGTTCCGCTGCGCGAGAGCAAGCTTGCTATACAGCAGGTGAAGTCCCGAGCAGGGTGTATTTAGTCTTCGAATTCGGTGAGGATGAGAATGTTTTTTACTTGTTTCGCGACGGCGCAGACTGGAACGGACGCGCACAGTGTGTGAGAACGAAGCAGATCTCAATGAGTTCACAAACAGACTCGGGCCTGAAACTCGGCCTTACGCCTTCCGACGTCGAGGCCGTACTCGGGAAGGCTGACGCCGCATCTGGTGATCGGCTCGTGTACTACCGTGAGATCCAGCAGAAAACGACGCCAGCTCAGTTTGAGAAGCTCCGAGAGGACTACCCAGAACAGCTAAGCGACGGCGTAGCGCACGAGAAATTTGACTCCTACCCCGTCGATATATACATCGAAGCGCGCTTCGGAAAATCCGGCCTGACTTACCTCGCCGTTTCAAAATCCGGCGGGGTGGATTGACGCTCCTGGCGTCTACGATTTCCTGGCGTTTGCTGGTCTAGACCTAGATGCGTGCGGTGTGGTTCGCTATAATTCAAAACTGGAAAACCGGGGAAAACCGGGGACAGAAGGGACGTTTCCCGTCGCTCTGACTAAGAGCGCGAATACACAAACTGCAATATCACATTTAGTTAGCCGAGCATTTGTGAGGCAGGTGGATTACAGGTTCGGTCCGACACGGAACTCAAGCAGTGGAGGGGCCGCCACAAAATCGTCGACGAAAGTTCTAAGATCGTCCCCTTGGGCGCGCCGTCTTCTGAGATGTTCAGCGCTCAGGTACTGTGCCCGGTAGCCTGCGATTTGTTACCTACGACGACTGGATGGTTTGTGCGATCAGATTGGCGCACGAATCGATACCCAGGGTGCTGTTTACGCAGAGGTGGTAGAGACCGCGATCGGACCAATCCTGGCCATAGTAGTGCTGCGTATAGTGGGTGCGCTCGGAATCGATGCGCGACAGCAGAGCTTGCAGGTCGCGTTCGTGAGGGTGGCGAATTTTCATGCGCTCCGTTTTTTCCGCGAGCGGCGCGAACACCAGTGCATGAAACACGTTCGGATGCCGGCGCAACACACATTGCGCGCTACGCCCGATGATGACGCATTGGCCTTCGATCGCCGCTCGTTCAATCACGCTTGCGGTAAATTCCCGCAGCGTATCGCGATCCCCACCGGATTCGGCGCCCTTTCCCAGATAAGCTTGCGGACTACCAAAACGGAAACTTTGTAACGCTCGCTCCCACCATGCGCTGGAACACTCGTCAGCCTTCGTGGCCCAGGAGGGATCCACTTTTCCCAACGTGGCAACGCGCTCGATAATCTGTTTGTCCACGCATTCCCAGCCCATGAGTTCCGCCACTTTGCGTCCGATGTCGGCGCCGCCGCTTCCGTACTCTCTGGCGATCGTCACGACGTTAAACATATTTTCCCGCTTTCACGGCGTCTGGCGTGGCCGAAGCACGCGCCACGCAAATACAATCATATCTTACCGGCGGCTGGCCGAATCTCGGTATGCCTAAGACGAAATCGGCGCACCGGTTCTCCAATGGCAGCGATAATCAACACTCCGGCAATGATGGCCACAGCGTCCCGCCGGGATTGCATCGATCCCAGTGAGACGAGCAGCGTGGTCGCGAGTGCCGCGGGCTGACCGGCTTTTAGCACTAGAGTGACGAGCGTGGTCAGCGCAGCCGCCAGAGTCACGGCCCACAAACGGTCCGTAGACAGAATGCCCGAGGAGATCGCGTTCGGCGCGGACCACGCATTCAGCACCAGTACCGCAAGAAAACCGGCGCCGAGGCCGATCAGGTGTCCGACAATAATATTGTAGGCGCGGGCACTGCGCAGTTGCGGTTGCTCCACCAGTTCGTAGGCCGTAGGACCCAGGCTAGCAAAGATCAGAGGTTGTTTCGCCGCCCAGGCGATGGCAGCCAAGGCCAGGACCAGACCACCCTCTCCCAAAGTTGCCCAAAACAAATCAGTACGTTTGTTCAGCATCGTACCTCTCTGGAAATTCATTTGCGGACAGACGCGATCTCATTGTAGCGTCAGTTTTCCGGAATTTGTTTAATGGGGATACTTTGTCGACAGGGGATCGAGGCATTGCGGATGTTACTACCTCTAAATATTTTGCAAATTCGCTACCTACGTCTGGAGCTTCCCGTTTGGGTCGCCGCTGCTTTCGTGCCGGCGCCCTATGGTCAATGGCGGACCATTCTTGACCAGCCCCTCACGGTATGTGATGCTGAATTTTCTAGTGATTTTGCCAATTTTTCCATAGAGTGCTCATCCTATGCACCTTCGGATTTGCCGGGAGGGGGATAGCTGGCTCCGTTTTGCCTGGAAATCCGGCTCGTGCTCATAACGCTGGCGGCCGGCACGAAATCTGGAAGCCCGGGCAGTGAGCGCGAAAGCCACTCCGCATGAAATCATCGCTGGAACGAAAAGTTGCCATTGGTTTCGCCGTGACGCTGATCGGCGTAGCCGGCCTGTTTGTGCTGCAATATCGTGCAGAACGCAGATTGACGCAGGACAGCCAATGGGTTTCGCATAGCCATGACGTTCTGCGGGAACTCGAGTCCACGCGGAACAGTCTCAATCGTGCCGACGCGTCCGCTCAGAGCATGGTGATTACCGGCGACACCAGTTACATCGCCACATACGGCCGTGCGATCGCTGGTTTCAACGGCCATGCTCGGAACTTGCGCGAGCTCACCGTTGATAACGATAAGCAACAAAGTAGCCTCAATAGCCTGGAATCTTCCTCGCTCAACGCCATTCGTGCTCTTCAAGAAGAGATGAACTCGCGAAAGACGGCGCCCCTCGCCGCCGCACAGGCGCTATCGTTGGAAAGTTCTGTCAGGGTATCGCTCGATGATGTGCGCTCCGTAATCTCGAATATGGAAACCGAAGAATGGGAACTTCTGCGGCAACGCAATGATGCCGCCGAGTGGGCCAATCATCGCGTGCACGAAGTGATTCTTCTTGGAAGCCTCTTGGTGATCGTGTTTATCGGGCTTTTCGCCGCCGCTTTGCTTGTGGATGTCGCGGAGCGCGAACGGGCTGAAGAGCGCCTGCGCGCGCTGTCCGGGCGGTTACTTCAGATCCAGGAGGATGAGCGCAGACACATTGGCAGAGAACTGCATGACAGCTTGGGGCAATATCTTTCCGCTCTAAAAATGCGGCTGGAATCTCTCCGGCCGGAAATCGAACCTACGGGCGATGGACCGGCTGAGGATCTCGTGGAATGCATCAATTTGGCGGAGCAATCGCTGAGCGAGGTTCGTACGGCGTCGTATTTATTGTACCCGGCATTGCTGGACGAAATGGGCCTTCAATTGGCGATTCCCATGTATCTGGAGGGATTCTCGAAACGTTGCGGAGTCCAGACTACATTTGAGAGTCCCACGGAAATCGGCCGCGCGGATCGTGATGTAGAGCTCGCGCTTTTTCGCGTGCTGCAAGAAAGTCTGACGAACGTCCACCGTCACTCCGGCAGCGCAACGGCGCATATTCGTATCGCCAGAGAAGATGGTTTTATCAGACTTGAAGTCACAGATGCGGGAAAAGGGATGCCCAAAGAGCGATTGGATGAATTCCACAAATATTTACCGGACAAGATGGGAGTGGGACTGCGCGGCATGCACGAGCGCATGCGGCAATTCGGGGGCAAATTGGAAGTGTCGTCGGGATCACGGGGAACGACCGTCCGCGTGACGATGCCCGTCGCATAAATTCTTTGCCGGCGTCAACGATCGGGCGATAGCCGCGTTGGTCAAGGGACGATATGTTGCGCATTGCGCGCGACAAATGATTTCTCGATTGCATGAACGGGCCATCTCTGCCCGGAAGTTCGCGGGCAGACAGCAGAGGTAGAGGATTGCGAGACAACACAGCACACAGCGCGGCAAAAGCCATTTGGAGCAAAGTTCCGCAGATCACGTTGGCATTCTGGATCGTCAAGATCCTGGCCACCACCGTCGGCGAAACGGGCGGCGACGCTCTATCGATGACGCTGAATCTCGGATACGCCGTCAGCAGCCTGATTCTTCTGGGGTTCTTTGGCGTCACTCTGTTTGCGCAGATGGCATCGAAGCGATATCACCCGCTTTTCTATTGGGCCGTGGTGGTGGCCACGACGACCGTCGGTACGACAACGTCGGACTATTTGGATCGTACGGTCGGCCTCGGCTACGTAAAATCGTCGATCATGCTTTTCTGCCTGGTGCTCGCCGTGTTGGTCATCTGGCATTACGCGACGGGCGCGATCAAGGTTGACGACATCACCACGCCAGGGAATGAGCTTTTTTATTGGCTTACTATCCTGGTGTCAAATACGCTGGGCACGGCGCTGGGCGATTTCACTGCCACGACGGCGGGTTTGGGTTTCGAGCGCGGAGCGTTGCTGTTTGCGGGTCTGATTGCGATCGTGGCCGCGGCCAACTTCTTCACCAAACTCCCCAAGACTGTCCTTTTCTGGACCGCCTACGTGCTCACCCGGCCGCTGGGTGCGACACTCGGCGACACACTCACCAAGCCACATGAACAGGGCGGGCTCGCGCTTGGCCGGATCACGTCTTCGCTTACGATTGCGGCTGCGATGGTTGTGGTAATTGCGCTGACGTCGCTCCGCAAGCGCGATCAGCTTGCTTCACAGCACGCGACAAACTGACAGATTCCCGATCTGTGTGCACAATTGTAAGAAGCACTGAGCGACGTTGAGGAGAAATTTCGCGGGGCGCCGTGAAAACAAATCGCATCTTACGATCTAGGCGCAAACAAGCCAGAAGCGGTTTAACCGCTTCTGGCCGGCTTGCCTGCCTCTGTGAAAGAAAGCTTAGCTCGGCATCAGAACCGAATCGATCACCTGAATGACGCCATTTGACTGGTAGACATTCGCGATTGTGATCTCAGCGGTCCCGCCCTTTTCATCAGTCAGAGTGATTTTGCCCATGCTTTCTGTGGCCGTGATGGTTCCACCGCTCACGGTCTTCAACTCCGCTTTCCCGTGGCCGTCCTTAATCATTTTCTTGATGTCATTGGTGCTTATGCGGCCGGCGACTACGTGGTAGGTAAGAATCTTCGTCAACATGTCCTTATTTTCCGGCTTTAGAAGCGTGTCCACCGTGCCGGCGGGTAACTTGGCAAATGCTTCGTTTGTGGGGGCGAAGACCGTGAATGGTCCAGTGCCCTCAAGCGTGTCCACCAACCCCGCTGCCTTCACCGCCGCGACTAGCGTGGTGTGATCTGCCGAATTCATCGCGTTTTCTACAATGTTCTTGCTCGGATACATCGCCGCGCCGCCCACCATCGGGTCATTCTGAGCCGCAACTACGATTCCTCCGAACATCAGCAACGTACACATCGCAATCAGAAAGCGTGATTTCATTTTGTTTGATCCTTTCGCAAGTTTGAACCGCACACTTAGGAGTACGACGGCATCGGCGGTTTGGATTAGCTCGCGATACGATTTCCAAAGAATGTTTTGAGCGCCTCCATCGGTGGGGCGATCGCACGGCGCGCAGTTAGGGGAGACAGCGAGTCGAACTTGAGCCACAGTTGACGCCAAGGCGCTACCGCTATGGCCTAGGCGCGGATTTCGTTCTCGTATTCGGGGAAATAGCGCGCGATTACCGCGAGGTCAAATCGCGCGAGGATCGATTCTTTCGGCTCGCGTTTCAGCAAGAACTCAAAGGACCGCCGAACCAGTTGCTGTGGCGTCGCCTTTCCGGCGGTTAGGCGCTGGAAATCTTCCGGCTTCAACGTGACGCGGTGTGTCGAGACACTCGCGCCCTCGATCACGTGAACGCGGAAGTCCCCATCGGCTAGCGTTTCAATTTCAATTTTCGGATTTGGAGCGGGTTTCTTCAACTGTCGTGATGTAGGGCGTGGCGAATATCGGGCCAGAATTCTTTCAGCAGATTAGACACTGCGTCCCACCCCATCTGCGTGACCCAATCGGAAGCCGCGTCGCCCACGCTTCTTTCGTCGCCAACGCGATACGTGGTTCCGATCGCCGCGCCGGTCGCGCTTCCCAGGATTTCCGAAAAGTTAAACTGGCGATTTCCGGCATCCGAGCGAGTCACGATAATTCGGCTGACGGCATAGCTGGTTCGACGAAAAAATCCACCCTTTCCCATTTGATAGTAACGGGGATCTTGCTTTAGCAGCGACGGATAAATCGCGCCCACCATGAAATTTTCATCGACGCTATCCAGAAATCCGGCTCCGTACCGCTTCGCGTAGCCAAGCGCTCCTTGCCCGTAGCCCGGATCGCTGTTTCGCGCTTGACTGATGCCCGCGAGCAGACCGACATACGGAAACTCGACGGGATCGAAGGTGCTTCGCCATTGAAGATCGAATTTCTGTCTGGTTGTAAGGGGCTTGATGTTATCTGCGTTCTCGACCGTCCCGAAATTTGGCAAGGCAAAGAACAGCCGGTCATTCGACCCAGCGCTTGATCCATTGCCCGATCCATTGGCCGGTCCGTTGTTCGGTGCGCCGGCCTGCGGTTGATTTTGCTTAGTTGAATTGGTCTGCTGCGCGGGTGGCGGAATGAACACCTGCTGCCCTGTGCCTGAAGGATCGCCGGCACTCTGTTGCTGTTGGGGCTGCGGCTGTGCCGGTGCTTGCTGCGCGAACGCAGGAACCGACAGAAGAAT
This sequence comes from Candidatus Acidiferrales bacterium, assembly GCA_049790315.1. Lineage (GTDB taxonomy): Bacteria > Acidobacteriota > Terriglobia > Acidiferrales > UBA7541 > DASPOJ01. Next base: position 7,156 of record JBAQYV010000119.1, read on the forward strand.
GGATATGATTGCCCCAAACAAAATCTTTGCCATGAAGCCTCTGTGCCCGATAACGAAGTATGAATGTATGTATGATGCCGGTTACTCAACTATTGTAACGAGAACGGCGGTCCTACTTTATGAAACGTCGGCTGGCTGATGCACGTTTCGCAGCGCGTCGATACCTGTCCTTCAGTACAGGCCGTGATGCCAGCCGCAACCGAAGGGATGCTTTCCCGCGAGTGACACTTCAAGTAGTATCTGGGCCACACGGTCCGTCTGCGCAACGCAAAGAGCATTTGCGAATCCTAAGGAGGCACTATCGATGACGCGCTTCTCGAGAATGCATGTTGTTGCAGCGGTGGTCGCCATTCTGGCCGGGGCCGCGTCGCTTGCCGCGGGTCCGCAGAATAACGTGATGAATCAGGACACGCCCGACAAGAAGGAAATTCGCGGCTACACGCTCACCGCGGACAAGCTGACTCGATATGAAGGCGCCGTAAAAGCGTTTGAGGGCGTGATGAAGAGCAATCCGGGACTTCAGGACAAGCTCGACGCCGCTTCACAGAACAACGCGGGCCCGAATACGATTGCCCAGAGCGTCGCGGCGCTGGACAAATTTCCGCAGTTGACCGCCGCGATCAAGCCTTTCGGGTTCGGCTCACACGAATACATCGTAATGACGTATGCGCTGGTCAGCGCTTTCGGTTACGTGGAGACGAAGAAGAGCAGTCCGAATCTGCCGATGCCGCTCACAGTTTCGGCCGCCAACGCGGCTTTCGTAGCGAGCAACGAAGCTCGCATCCAGACTTTGATTCAAATGTTGCAGGGCTAGACACTCGTCGCGTGGCCGCGCGCGAGATATTACCGCCGCGGTTTTGGCAGCGCATAACGCCGCGGCCGGCAGCGCGGCTAAGGCCGCACGACGATTTGCGCGCCGCTGTAAGCGACAATCTTGTCGGGCTGATCGGTAGCGGCGATGCCGGTTCCGTGTTCATCGCCGACGAAAACGACGCGAAATGTTCGCGTCTCGAGCATTCCTGGAAATTTTCCTTTGCGGTCGCCAATGGTCAGCGTCTTTGCGGCGTCATCCCAAACCAATGGAATTGTTGCGTAGGCGCCCTTCTCGTAATCGTAGGTATCGTTTTCATCTTCGTAGAGCGTGAAGTTGCCGTTCGCGCCCGCGTAAACGCGTAACTCAATCGGATCTTCCGGTTTCTCCGTGGAGTATTGCAGCTCGGGACCCATCGGCAGAATCGATCCGGCGCGAACATATAACGGAATTTGCCCGAGCGGCGCGGCGGCGTCCACTGCAGATCCGCCCACCACGGTGTGTCCCGTCCAGAAGTCGTACCACTTCGCGTTCGGCAAATAGAGGTGACGCGATGTCGCGCCGGGTTCTGTGACTGGATTCACCAGAATCGCCGGTCCGTACATAAATTGATCGCCGATGTTTCGCGCGCGAACGTCGCCAGGGAAATCCATGGCCAGCGCTCGCATCGGGGTGTAGCCCTCGCTCGTGATTTTCCAGGCGATTGAATAAATGTAGGGCAGCAGGCGGTACCGCAAACGATCGTAGTCCGTCAGGATTTTTTGCGCGTCCGGCCCATACGACCAAAGCTCATTCACGTTTGGCACGCGCGTACCGTGCACGCGAAAAATCGGGCAGAACGTTCCATACTCGAACCAGCGCACGAATAGCTCGCGGTAGGCCGGATCGTCCGGATTGCCGGTCACGAATCCGCCGATATCCGTGGTCCAGTAGGGCAGCCCCGAAAGTTCAAAATTCAATCCCGCGGGAATTTGCCGCGCGAAGCTCAGCCAATTCGATTCCACGTCTCCTGACCACGCAGTGATCGAGTTTCGCTGCGCCCCGGCGAAGGCCGAGCGTGACAGTATGAAAACGCGCTTCTGATCCGATGCGCCGCGCTGGCCTTGATAGACGCCGGTCGTGGTCATCAACGGATACAGATTCGCGTAACGCGCGCCGCTGCCGATTGCGACTTTGTTGTAGAGCAGAATGTTCGCTTCGCGTCCCTCGGTTTCCGGTTCGTCCGTATCCAGCCACCACGCGTCCGCGCCGATCTTGAAAAGCTGATCGAGAAGATTCCAGTAATAGGCGCGCGCCGCCGGATTGTAAGCGTCGTACAAAGCCTGTGACACCGGATGAAACCCGCCCACAATCGTGCGATCAATGAAAAAGCCCTTCTTGTCCATATCTTCATAGACGGGCGAGCCGGGGCGGAAATACGGCCAGAACGAAAACATGACGTGAAAATGATTTTGGTGCAGGTCGGCGATCATTCCGGCCGGATCGGGATAATTCTTGTTGAACACCGGTTCGCCCATGGTGTTCCACCAGAACCAATCCTGCACGATGTTGTCCACCGGGATATTCAGCGCGCGATATTTGTGCGCCACGCCGAGCAGTTCATCTTGCGATGCGTAACGGTTCTTGCATTGCCAGAAACCATAGGCCCATTTTCCGAATAGCGGCGCTTGGCCCGTTAAATCTCGATAGCCCGCGATGATGCGATCGAAGTCCGGCCCATAAATAAAGTAATAATCGACTGTGTCGGCCACTTCGGAGCTGATGTACAGCGAATGCAGAAAGCGATTGTTGAACCGGCTGCGCGAAGCGTTGTTCCACAAAATACCGTAGCCATTGCTCGAAACGAAAAATGGCACCGAGATATTTGTGTTGTCCTGCGACAGATCGACCGACTCTCCGTGATAATTCCACACGCCGGCTTGGTGCTGCCCAAGTCCATAAAAGCCTTCAGTCGAATCCCATAGATTTGTGAAAATTTCCGAATGATAAGTTTTCTCACCGTTCACTTCCACAGGAGTCATGCTGCGGCTATCTTCCTGGAATAGCTTTCCCCCGGCCGCGTCGCTAAACAAAATCTTTCCATCGGCGCGCGTGACCGTAATCTTCATTCGCGCCGTCGTCAGCGTTATCGCCGTGTCGCCTGTTTGCATTGACCACTGCGCCGCCGGCCAGCTTGTTTTCGTAACGATGTACGCCGGCGCATCGGGGAACGAAGATGTGGGCGAGTAAATGATGTGGATCACCGAATCCGCGCAAATCTGAACGCGCAGCATCCCGGTCTTCATCGTAAACAGAGCGCCGTCGGCTTGCTGCGCGACGCTCATCACCGGATTGAGCGGATTCCATTGCGCGCGAGCATCACGTGGCAGCGCGAAAGCGACAGCCATTGCCACGAGCCCCACAAGAACAGTCCAGCGGAATCGCAACTTATTGGTACGGGGCATAATCGCCCTCCTAGGCGAGCGAATGCTATCACGCAATCGCCGGCCGAATTGGGGGAAAGCGCATGTCTCAATTTTTTGTTTTCATCTTCGCCGCAAACAACATAATCTAGCGTCGCCTCCGGCGCGCCTCCCGTGATGCCGCCAAAAACCAAGATGACGATTCGCGACCTCCTTTTCGGCAAGCCTCTCGCCACCTCGATGGAGCGTGCCGAACAATTGGGAACCGTCGCCGGCGTGCCGATCTTCGGTCTCGATGCGCTCAGTTCCGCGGCATACGGCCCCGAAGCCGCGCTGACGCTGCTCATTCCGCTGGGCGCCGCGGGACTCGCCTACATTCTGCCCATCAGTTTCAGCATCATCGTTCTGCTGGTCATCGTTTATTTCTCGTATCGTCAAACGATCGCGGCGTATCCCGGAGGCGGCGGATCGTACACCGTGGCCAGCGAAAATCTCGGTGTTTTCCCGGGTTTGCTCGCGGCGTCGGCGTTGATGATCGATTATGTGCTGACGGTCGCCGTGGGGATTTCCGCCGGCGTTGGCGCGTTGGTATCCGCCGCGCCCAGCCTGCTTTCGCACACGCTCGGAATCTGTCTCGCAATACTTCTGTTGATCACGATCATCAATCTTCGGGGGCTGCGGCAAGCCGGAATTATTTTCATGGTCCCGACGTATCTGTTCGTCCTGAGTCTGCTCGTGGCGATCGGCTACGGGATTTTTAAGTCCGTCGCCGCCGGCGGACATCCGCACGCCATCGTCGCGCCCCCGCCGCCGGCGACGCACGCGGTGCAGGCCGTAACCGTCTGGCTGATCCTGCAAGCATTCGCCAGCGGATGCACGGCAATGACCGGTGTGGAAGCCGTCAGCAACGGAGTCCGAGCCTTCCGCGAACCCACCGTGCGCTCGGCACAGCGAACGCTGACGCTGATCATCGGTCTCTTGATCGTAATGCTCGCGGGAATCGCGTATCTGGTTCGCGCCTATCACATCACCGCGACCGACCCCGGCGCGGCAGGGTACCAAAGCGTCCTTTCGATGATCGTGGTCGCGGTGGCCGGCCGTGGCGCGTTCTACTACGTCGCGATCGGCTCGGTTCTCGTGGTTCTCTCGCTCTCGGCCAACACAGCCTTCGCCGATTTTCCGCGTCTATGCCGCGCCATCTCTCTAAATGGTTATCTGCCCGATGGATTCAACATGCGTGGACGCCGCTTGGTCTATTCCCAGGGCGTGTACGTTCTCGCATTTCTTTCCGGAGCGCTTCTCATTGCATTTGGGGGTGTCACCGACCGCTTGATTCCGCTCTACGCCGTCGGCGCGTTTCTCGCGTTCACTCTTTCGCAGGCGGGAATGGTCAGCCACTGGAGACGCGTCAAAGGCCCCGGATGGCGGCGAAGCATGATCGTAAACGGTGTAGGAGCCGTGGCCACCGGCATTACGGTTTGCGTTGTACTCGTGGCGAAATTCACGCATGGCGCGTGGATCACAGTGTTGCTGATTCCTTCGCTGCTTGGGCTCATGTTGTACGTACATAAGCGTACCGAACGCGTGGCGCAACTCGTAGCCAGCGACGCTGCGCTCGATGCCACATCCCTTCAATCGCCGTGCGTGATCGTACCGATCCGCGATTGGGGACGAATCGCGCAGAACGCAATTCGCTTCGCTCTTACGATCTCGAAAGACATTGAAGTTCTGCACATCGTCGGCGAGGACGACAAAACCGCGCGCGAACTCGAGCAAAATTGGCCCACGTTAGTGGAAGCGCCCGCGAAGCAAAACGGCTTGCCAGCGCCGAAACTGTGCACTGTGGAATCTCCTTATCGCATGGTCGTTACCCCGATCATGGACCATATTTTGCAGGTAGCGCGCCAGAATCCGAATCGCCGCATTGCCGTGGTCATTCCCGAGAATGTGCAGCGCCATTGGTATAACTATCTGTTCCAGAATAATCGCGCTTCGGCTCTCAAAGCGCTTCTTCTTCTGAAGGGCAACGAGCAAATCGTTGTGATCAACGTCCCGATCTATCTCGATTTGTAATTTTTAACTTTCTGTCTGTGCGCCGGTTTCAGCCTGACTCGCGTGCCCCAAAAACACTACGAGCCCGTTAGCGCCGGTAAGCGCTAACAGGCTCGCGTGATATTCGTTCGTCGTGCTAACGCGACGAATTCAGTTCGCGATCGAAACGCCCGAGTGGGGCGGTTTCCCGCCGGCATCTCCGTGCGATTCGCCACCGCCCTCAGGGTGGGGCGCAGGTGCCGAGCGCGGTGCAGGTGCCGAGTGCGATGGCGCGCTCTGATGCGGCGGGGCGGCTGTGTGCGCCGGAGCATTGTTGCGCGCCGGAGCATTGTTGTGCGCCGGAGCGTTGGTGTGCGCCGGGGCATTGGTGTGTGCCGGAGCGTTGGTGCGCGCCGGAGCATTGTTGCGCGCCGGAGCATTGGTGCGCGCCGGGGCATTGGTGTGCGCCGGAGCATTGGTGTGTGCCGGAGCATTGGTGTGCGCCGGAGCGTTGGTGTGTGCTGGTTGATTCGTCGCATGCCCCGTATTGCCGCTTGATGGCGGACGGTAGGCGGGCCGGTTTGCCGCAGGCTGGCCGTGACTGAGATCTCCCGCCTTCCCCGTCGCTGCGACCGCCGGCTTGCCGTGATTCGAGGAATAGTGTTGCGCTGTATTAGAGCGGGCGGCCTGATCGTGCTGCGCTTGGACTGACGTTGGTCCGTCGCGGCGCTCGCCTTGCGCGGTCCGCTCGGCGGCGGTTGGCTGCCTTTGGATTCCGCCCTTGCCGCCGTTGAAATCCACGCTCCCCGGGTGCACGTTGGAGACGCGTTGCGAGTATGTGTTGTGAATCACGTTGACGTTGATGTGGCTTACGCTGGTGTTATACGCGAAGACGTTGCCTCTCCACTGCCCGCCCAGGTAGCCGACTCCACCGTAGCCGAAGCCGTAGTCGATCCCGCCATAAAATCCGACCTCAGGTCCCCAATAACCTTCATGCCAAAGAAACGCGGAGCCGCCCCATCCCCAATAACCCGGCGTCCACAATCCGCCGACGAATGGAGCCTCCACCCATGTGCCCGGCACCCAGTAATAGTCCGAACCGTCCCACGCCCAGTACCCGGGCGTCCAGATGTAGCCCTCGCCGGGACAGAGCGGCTGATCGTAGTAGGGAAGCGGCGGCGGCGCGATGCCCACCGATATTCCCACCGCGACTTGCGGTGGACGCGCGGAAGAAGGCGCCGGCAGCGCCAGGAAGATTCCAAGCGTGAACAGCACCGGCAAAACCCAACGAACTAATTTTCTCGATCGCATCTTGCGTCACCTCTCGAAGTGGTTATTCGCGCGCCGGTTGCACGCGCGGGCACATGAACCCGTAAATCGCAGATGTGATTCCCCAGGAATTCCAGTGGGCCGGACATTGAGATTATCGCAAGTTCAGATTCTCCAAGCCACGCACATTTAGATGACGCGAAGGCAGGCGACGTTACCCAAAACCGCTCGCTCATTCAGTATCCGCCGAATTCTACCGGCCACCCGCGGCCAGATACGCCCGCCAGGGATTCCAATAATATTTTAGCCAGCCTTCGCTGACGCCCTTGTGGTCATGCTCAGGAACGTTTACGTGCACCAAATCGACGCGCGCACCGGAAGCCGCCTTGCTGAACGCGATAATTAAAATGGAATCGGGATCCGATTTCTTGAACGATGTCGAACGCCATACTTGCACGATCATTTTCCCCGGCACTAGCACAAGATTTTTCCCGGTCAGCGCTCCGCCAAACGCGCGGAAAGCCCCGCCCACTTTGGTGCTCAGCTTCGCCGGCGCGCCAGTGGCCTTCGTGTGTTTCGCGGAGTTCATGTAAAGATTGTAAAGCGTCTTTGGAGAAGCCTCGAACTCCACCGTCTGCTGAATCGCATCCGTCATCGGAGATTCGCCCTCCTGTGAAATCGCGGGAAATCGCGCCGCCAGTATGGGCCGAATTGTACTCCCAGGCGTTCGACGCGTCACGCACCGCGCCGAGTGGCTCATGGATCCCCGGATATCCCGATTGCAGCGCGGCCCCAGCGTGCGCCCCTTGGGAAATTATTGCACGGCCTAGCACGGCGGAATTCGTTGGTTTCACGGTCGTTGGCCGGCGCTTATGTGCTGATTTTCATTGCACTTACGCGATCTGAACGATTATTTGCCTCTTTGGAATCCTGGTTGCTCCCTTGAAGGTCCTCAGCCGAACGTATTCAGGAGGTGTGTGATGAATGTCTCCAAGCCATTTCTGCTGAGTATATTCGCCTCGGGTTTGCTGATCGCATCTGCGTTCGCGCGCCCGTTTCCCGCGGCAATCTCAACTCCATCTCAACGGTCTCAAGCCCAACAATCCCCGGCGCAACAGGCCCCTGATCAGCAGGCGCCGGCGCCCGCCGCGACCTCAAGCGCTAGTGGCAAAATCGTGGCCGCAACCGATACATCGCTTTCGCTCGAAGTAACCCAAGGCAGCGATGCGCATACGCAGCAGTTCATTATCAATTCCGAGACCACGGTCGATGGCAAGATCGCCGTCGGCGCAACGGCAACCGTCGAATTTAGAACCGATGGTGGCAATCAGATCGCAACACACATCAGCGTGCAATCCGGCAGCTAACGCCACTGCACGTTGACCGGCGCGGGGCTTGGGACGTGTCTCACGTCCCAAGCCCACCAGTAGCGTTATCGTCCGAACGCATTTCCGCTCGCGCCAGAACCCAGCCCCCGGGCGTCGCGCGAACTATTCGTAACTTTCTGCATCAAAAAAGGGGGATGAACCCGATTGCGGCGGGCGCCCGAGGAGCGCCCGGGATTTAAGGCGATGGAGTGACTTAGAAGCGGTATCGGCATTTCGCAGACCAAACCTTGCTTGAGGAAGGAGACGGAACGTGCGAAGCAACCTCCGCTTCATATTGCCGTTAATCGCCAGCGTCGCGCTGGTCTCTCTCCTCTTTGCGGTTTACCGCGCCGAGTCTGAAAAGCGCGCTCTTCGCGACGACTTAACCGCTCGCGCCGGAACTCTGGGCGAAAGTTTACAAGAAATAATCGAGCCGCTCGTCGATGGCGCGCCTGATCGCAATCTGCAGCGCGTGGTGGAAAAGTTCGGCCATCGCGGCGACAACTTGGCCGGCATCGCCGTCTATGACGAAAACGGCGCGATCCTCGCCATCACCTCTGGACTGGCGACATCCCTGCGGAATCAACCCGAAGCCGCCACCGAAGCCGCCTCACTGGGCCATGGCGTGGGCGAGTTCACCGGCGTCGAAGGCGTCTCTTCTGAAATCTACGGCGTGCCGTTGTATCGCGAAGGCCAGATTATTGGCACGCTCGCGCTGTTCTACGACACCAGATCGATCGACGCGCAGACCGCGCAAACCTGGCACGACGCCATGGTGAACGCGGGAATCGAAACCATCCTCATCGTTTTCATCACCATGTTTTTGATCCGCTGGACCTTTCGCGATCCTCTGGCCAGGACGGCCGTCTGGCTGCGCGCCCAGCGCCTCGGCCATCGCTCCGGCGCGCCTCCCGCCGGCGGCGAAATGTTCGATCAGCTCACCAACGAAGCCGCGCACATGGCGAAAAATCTGGACGAGGCGCGCAATGCCGCCGACGTTGAAGCGCGCCTGCGCGAAAGCGGCGAATCGCAGTGGACCGCCGAGCGTCTGCGGGTCAGCCTTCGTGGCAAGTTGCAGGATAGCCCGTTGTTTGTGGTCTCCAACCGCGAACCCTACATGCACATGCGGCGCGAGAAATCGATCGAAGTCGTGGTTCCCGCGAGCGGCGTCGTCACCGCGATCGAGCCCGTGATGGTTTCCTGTGATGGCACGTGGATTGCCCAGGGCTCCGGCACCGCCGATCGCGAAATGGTGGATGCGCGCGATCATCTCCGTGTCCCGCCCGAAACCCCCAGCTATACGCTGCGCCGCCTGTGGCTCACGCCCGAAGAGGAAAAAGGTTTTTACTTCGGCTTCGCCAACGAAGGAATCTGGCCGCTCTGCCACACTGCCTTCGCGCAGCCGATCTTTCGCGCAAGCGATTGGGAGCAATACCAGCGCGTCAATATGAAATTCGCCGACGCGGTTCTTCAGGAAATGGAACACACGGAAAAGCCCGTTGTGCTCGTTCAGGATTACCATTTCGCTTTGCTGCCGCGCCTGATCAAAGAAGCGCGGCCCGATGCCCGCGTCGCCATCTTTTGGCACATCCCGTGGCCGAATCCTGAAGTTTTCGGAATTTGCCCCTGGCAGCGCGAACTTCTACACGGTCTTTTGGGCGCTGATTTGATCGGCTTTCACACTCAGTTTCACTGCAACAATTTTCTCGAGACCGTCGATCGCGCGCTTGAGGCCTTGACGGAATGGGATCGTTTTGCCGTGAACCGCCAGGGGCACTTGACCTGGATTCGCCCGTTTCCGATCAGCGTGGCATTCGCCGAATCCGCGAAGCCACCTGAGAACGCCGCGAAACTACTAGCGGAAGACGAAAACGTGAAGCTTCGCGCCGCCGTCTTTCAGGAGTATGGCATCGAGACACGTTTTCTTGGCGTGGGCGTCGACCGCGCTGACTACACCAAGGGAATTCTCGAGCGCTTCCGCGGCATCGAGCAATTCCTCGAATCCTATCCCGCGTACCGGCGCGAATTCACGTTCCTCCAGATCGCCACGCCGAGTCGCGGCGAGATTCCCGCGTATCACGATTTGCAGCACGCGATTATCGCGGAGGCCAATCGCATCAACGCCAAGTTCCAGACCGCGCGCTGGAAGCCGATCGTGATTCTCGAACGCCATCACACGCACACTGAAATCTTTCGTCTTTTTCGCGCTGCGGATGTTTGCATGGTCACTTCTTTGCACGACGGTATGAATCTCGTCGCCAAGGAATTCGTCGTGGCGCGCGAGGATTTGCGCGGCGTGCTCATTCTCAGCCACTTCACCGGCGCATCGCGAGAGCTTGTCGATGCTCTGCTCGTCAATCCCTACGACGCGCAGCAGCTCGCCGATCGCATTCGTGAAGCGCTCGAAATGCCGCGTGCGGATCAGGCCGCACGCATGGAACGCATGCGGCGCGTCGTGCGCGAGCACAACATTTATCGCTGGGCCGGCACTCTGCTCACGGAACTCTGCGAAATCCGCGTCGAACATCCAGAGCGCGTCGAGCGCCCCGCGAACATTGGGCACGTCGATCCGCGCGCTCCTTCCGAGCGCTTGCGCCTCGACCACGTTGCTCGCCCGGCGCGTGTCGAGGCGTCGTGAGTTCGCTTCTACAACCGCCGCGCAATCTGCTCGCATCGTGGAGCCGCGTCCGGTCACGCATCGCCGGCGCGCCGCGTGTCGCGCTGTTCCTCGATTTTGACGGCACGCTCGTGGCCTACGCGCCGCATCCCGATCTCGTTCGTCTCGTTCCCGCCACGCGTCTCGTTTTGCAGCGCCTCGCGCGCAATCCTCGTGTGCGCGTTTCAATCGTCAGCGGACGCCGCCGCCCCGAACTTGTGCGGCACGTGGCGCTGCCGCGCGTCCATTACCTCGGCTCCTACGGTTGGGAGAGCGGCGGCCGGCCTCGAATCTCGCGTCTCGATCGTGCCGCATTGGCCCATGCCAAGCGCGCGTTGAAACCTGTTTTGCTGCGCTGCCCTTCGGCCTGGCTCGAGGACAAACGCTTTCTGCTCGCCATTCACTATGAGCATTCCGCGCCCACTGCGCGCCGCCGCATGCTCGCCGCTTTGCGCAAAATTTCCAAGTCCAGCCGCGGCCGCCTGCGCATCCTCGAAAATCGCGAAGATTGCGAGCTCGTGCCGCGAATGGTTCGCGGCAAGGGACACGCGGTGCGCCGCGAGTTAGCCGGCGCGTCCGCGCGCGCCACTCTGCCCGTTGTTTTTGGCGATAATTTGTCGGACGAGTCCGCATTCACCGCTTCGCGCCGCGGGATCACGGTCCGCGTGGGCCGCGACCGCCAAGCCACCCGTGCGCACTTCAGGTTGCGCAGTCCCGCGGAAGTCGCGATCGCGCTTGCAAAAATTGACGAGGTGCTAAGGTGAGCGAAGCAATCAGCAGTCCCGCGAACGCCGCGGCAAATGCCGCCGGTACGAATGGGTCGAACGGCACCGAGCGCCAGCCTTTCCAGTTTTTCACCGTTGCTTCGCTCACGCGTATCGGCAATCAAGTCGCCCGCGATTTGAACGATCTCACCGCGGGCCTGCAGCAATGCAGCGACGCTTCGATCTTCCATCATTGCTTTCAGACGCTCGGCACCCACCACTTTCTCACCGAGGGTTTTTCCAACGATTTCGCGCAATGGGTTCTCTCGGCCACCAATCGCGAGGAGTTGGCCGAGCAAATGGCCGCGCTTGACGTTCGCGACTACGTATCGATCGCCGAGCTGCGCGCCGATCTGGTCCGCTACGTCACCGACTATTGCAAAGCCTATCCGCAGATCGCGCAGCAGCCCGCGCTGGAAGCTTTCTATTTCTGCGAAAACGTCGACGTCACGTTTCCGCTCGGCGTCACGGCTCGCACGCTCGAAGAATTCTCGAAAGGCCTCGAGAAATTGAGTCACTCATCTTTTTATTTTCACTTCATCGCCTCGCGTCTGCGCCTCGGCCTGCGCACCAACGATTTTTCGCTGTGGCTGCGCGGCACGCTTGGACTTGAAAAGCTCGCCTATCATGTGGATCGCATCGACATTTACACCAACACGATCGACAGCGCTCGCGCCATTCTGTTGCGCTTGATCGAGCGCGAAATGAGGCAATCCTGATGCGCGTCGAAACGCCCAACACCATTCCTCTCGATCACTATATCCCGTTGCTTGGCAACGCCGAGATTGACGATCTCCGCGCGCTCGCCGGCCCTCTCCAAGGTCGCGGCGTGCAGATGGTGAATTCCACGGCAGTCGGCGGCGGCGTCGCCGAAATTCTGAATCGCCTCGTTCCGCTGATCGAAGAGCTGGGAATCCGCATCCGCTGGGACGTTCTTGAAGGCGACGCCAAATTCTTCGACGTCACCAAGCTTTTTCATAACGCGCTTCAAGGCGATACGCGCGAGCCCACCGATGAAGCCCTCGAAACGTTTCGCGAGTGCAATCGCCGCAATTATTCGCTGCTCGATAAAAACGCGGAATTCACCGTGATCCACGATCCGCAGCCCGCCGCTCTGATCGAAGCGCGCGACGGCCACGCCGGCTATTGGACCTGGCGATGCCACATCGACCTTTCGCGGCCCAATCCCGCCGTGTGGAAATTCCTTGAACAATTCGTATCGCGCTTTGACGGCACTATTTTTTCCTCGCCCGAATTTTCGCGTCAGCTCGAAATTCCGCAATATCTGTTTTATCCGTCGATCGATCCGCTCTCCGAAAAAAATCGCGCGCTTGAGCCCGCGTTTATCCAAAGTGTTCTTGAGCGTTTTCAGATCGATCCGCAGCGCCGCATCCTCACACAGATTTCGCGCTTCGATCGCGCCAAAGATCCCGTCGGCGTCGTCAAGGCTTACCGCATCGTGAAGCGCTACTACGATTGCCAATTGGTTCTTGCCGGCGGCGGCGCGTCTGACGATCCCGAAGGCGCGGCGGTCCTCGCCGAAGTTCACACCGAGGCCGGCAACGATCCCGACATTCACATTCTCGAATTGCCCGCGAATAGTCCGCTCGAAATCAACGCGCTCCAGTGGGCCTCCACAATTATTATTCAGAAAAGTTTGCGCGAAGGTTTCGGCCTCACCGTCGCCGAAGGCCTATGGAAGAAAAAGCCCGTCGTCGCTTCCGCCGTCGGCGGCATTCCCATTCAGGTGATTCACAAGCACACCGGCATGCTCTGCCATTCCGTGGAAGGCGCCGCCTATCAAGTCCGCTATCTCCTTTCGCATCCTGAAATCGCCGAACGCCTTGGCGCCCAAGGCCACGAACACGTAAAAGAAAATTTCCTGATCACCCAAAATCTAAAACGCTACCTGACGCTGTTCCTGCAGAACGATCGCCCCTCGTAGGGCCGAATCTCGATTCTGCGGAAC
>JBAQYV010000120.1:0-36675 GCA_049790315.1 Candidatus Acidiferrales bacterium
GCGCGTGCGCGGGAAAAATTCTTGCATCCAGTAACGCGCGCTACCTCGAAGTTTGGCGGATGGCGAAACAGATCTTCTTTTGGTCCATCGGCAATGATTTTGCCATCGGCCAGCACTATGAGCGCGCCGCAGAAGCGGTAGGCTTCCTCGAGATTGTGTCCAACGAACAAAGCGACGCCGTGATAGTTCGCCAGCACTTCACGCAATTCGCGCTCGATTTCACCGCGCAGGTGCGCATCGAGCGCGGAGAAAGGTTCATCGAGAAGTAGGGCTTGCGGCTCGGGCATCAGCGCGCGTGCCAGCGCGACGCGTTGCTGCTGGCCGCCGGAAAGTGCGGCCGGATGGCGGGCTTCGAGGCCGGTGAGATGCAGAGAGGCGATTTGGCGCGCAATGCGGCGATCGCGCTCATCCGGCGGCAGCGCGGAAATTCCGAAGGCGATATTTTCCGCGACGCTGAGATGCGGGAAGAGCGCGTAATTCTGGAAGAGCAGGCCGACGCGGCGATCGCGGCTGGGTACATCGATTCCGGCAGCGGAATCGAACAGGACGCGTTCATCGAGAACGATGCGTCCGCGATCGGGGCGTTCGAGTCCCGCGATGGTGCGCAGCGTAAGGCTTTTGCCGGCGCCGGAAGGGCCCAAGATGCCGAGCGGCGCGCCCGAAGCGCGAAACGCAACTTCGAGATGAAAGCCGCCGGGAAACTTTTTTTCGATTTGGACGTCGAGATTCATTTTATTTTTCGGGTATGCGGCGACGGCGCTGCGCACGCGCCCAGACTGCAAGCGCGAGAAGCACGGCAAGGGAAACGATCAGGATCACTGCGACGGCGCCGAAGGCCTGGCGCATTTGGCCGGCCTCGATGTCGAAATAAATCGCGAGTGGCAGAGTTTCGGTGCGTCCCGGGATGTCGCCGGCGAGCATTACGGTGGCGCCGAATTCGCCGAGGGCCCGGGCGAAGGCCAGCGTGGCGCCGGCAAAAATTCCGGGCGCGGCGAGGGGGAGTGTGACACGGCGGAAAACGCGCCACTCGGAGGCACCCAAGGTGCGAGCGGCGCCGGCAAGGCCGGGTTCAAGCTGCGCGAAAGCGCCACGCGCGGTGATGTAGACCAGGGGGAATGCGACGACCGCGGCGGCGATTACCGTGGCAGACCAGGAAAATACCACGACGGCGCCGAAGCGCAGCAGCAATTGACCGATGGGACCATTGCGGCCGAAGAGGAGCAGTAGAAAAAATCCGACGACTGTCGGCGGAAGGATCAGGGGCAAGAGACACAGCGCATCGATTACACCACCGAAGGCGCGGCGCTTACGCTCGCGCCACTCGGCGACCGCCACGCCGAGGATGAGCGCGATGGCCGTCGCGGTGAGCGAAGTCTTGAGGGAAATCCAGACGGGAGCGAGATCGAACGACATCGAATCTGTGCGTTAGGGAACGGCCATGCGAAAACCGTAGCGGAGAAAAACGGCGCGGGCGGCGTCGCTTTGAAGAAAGCGAAGATAACTTTCGGCGTCAGACGGGTGCGCCGATGATTTCAGCGCGGCTGCGGGATAGACGATGTGCGGCGCCGCGTCAGGCGGGGCTTCGGCCGCGATGCGAACGCGCGAGGAGATTGCGGCGTCGGTGGCGTAGACGATGCCGGCATCGGCGCTGCCAGTTTCAACGTAGGCGAGAACTTGGCGGACATCGCTCGCCAGCACTGCTTTGTGGCGAACGGCGTCGTAAATACCGAGCTTGGTGAGTGTTTGCTGCGCGTACATCCCGGCGGGAACGCTGCGAGGATTTCCCAACGCCACGGTGCGGACGTCGGCGCGCAGCAAATCTTGAAAACTTCGGATGCCGCTGATGCCCCGATTGCCTTTGGGGACGATGAGTACGAGGCGATTTGTGAGCAGCGCGATGCGCGTGCCGGGGCGGAGAAGACCCTTCGATTGAAGTGCGTTCATTTCGTCGGGAGCGGCGGAAACGAAAACGTCGGAAGGAGCGCCTTGCTCGATTTGCGTTTCAAGCGTGCCGGAGCCGCCGAGATTGAGCGAGACGAAAACGCCGGGATGCTGCTTGTGGTAGAGATCGTTTATTTCTCCGAGCGCGTCTTTTACGCTCGCTGCCGCGGAAACGAGTAAATCGACGCGTTGGGGCGGTGGGGGTGGGGTCGCATAAACGCCGGCAGCCGCAGCGAGCGCGGCGGTCGTGATGCACAGGAATGTTTTTAATCGTCGCATGGTGAGCTGTGGCACGCGCGCAGCCGCGACCTTAGTGGGCGGACGCTTCTTGTTCGTGAGCATGGTAAGAGGAGCGCACCAGAGGGCCGGATTCTACGTGCCGGAAACCGATTTGCTCTCCCCATACCTTGTACTCGGCGAATTCGTCGGGATGTACGAAGCGAATCACCGGCAAATGATCGGGCGTGGGTTGCAAATATTGGCCGAGAGTCAGGATGTCGGTGCCCTGGCGGACCAGATCCTCCATGGTGGCGCGGACTTCTTCGCGCTTTTCACCGAGGCCGAGCATCATGCCGGTTTTTGTCGGCGTGTTCGGTGCAAATTTTTTCGCGCGCTGCAACAACTCAAGCGAGCGCTCGTAAATCGCTCCGCGGCGAACTTGAGGATATAGGCGCGGCACGGTTTCTACATTGTGATTGAGTACGTCGGGCTGCGCTTCGAGCACGGTCTCAAGCGCGGACCAAACGCCGCGAAAATCGGGGATCAGCACTTCGACCTTGCAGCCGGGAACGCGTTCTCGAATCGCGCGGATCGTGCCGGCGAAAATCGCGGCGCCGCCATCGGGCTGATCGTCGCGATTGACAGAAGTGACCACGGCGTAGCGCAATCCCATACGCTCAACGGCGCGTGCGACGCGATCCGGTTCATCTTGATCGGGTGCGGCCATCGGCTTGCCGGATGGAACCGCGCAGAAACCGCAGGTGCGCGTGCAGATATTGCCGAGAATCATGAACGTCGCGGTGCGATGTTCCCAGCATTCGCCCATGTTCGGGCAGCGCGCGCTTTCGCAAACAGTGTGCAGATCGAGCGTGTGCAAAATACGTTTCAGCTCTTGATAATTTTCACCGCCGAAAAATCGCACGCGAAGCCACGGGGGACGCGAATGAGACGCAGGCGTCACCGGCAAGCCAGGTTCAACTGAGTTCGAGATAATGTGAAAAGGGGAGGCCATAAGGTCACGGCGGCAGAGCTTATTCTACGCAACGGGCCGAGGGCACACAACCAGCGAGCCGCGCGAGTGTCTATTGTCTGATTAACGCGCAACCGGACTTGTTCGATCATCCGGCGCAGATCGTCATTTGTTTCTGGAAATGCTCGCTTCCCAATTCACGATCACATTCAGGGTTGTCGTAATGGGATTCGCGGAAGGGTTTACAAGAAACCGCTGGCCGTCCGCGGCCACCGCGTATCCAAAGACGTTAGCCTGCGGTACGGTTCCCGAGAAAATGAAGTCAAACAACGGCTTAGGTGGACCGGCTTGGAAATCCGCGCCGCCAGCCTGAATGGGAACGGCCATCAACTCATCTTTGAAATGTCCACTCGGATCATACGCCAAATAGAACAGTTCCTTGCCGTCCGGGCTCCAGCGTGGCTCGCGGCCACCATCGGTTGAAATTTTCCACTCACTCGCGCTTGCGGAGGCCGGTCCGGAAAACGGTCGAACATAGACTTCCCCCTGACCGGATTTGTTCGATGCAAAGGCAACCCAACGGCCGTCCGGAGAGAACTGCGCCTGGCTTTCCACAAATTGGGTCTGAAGAAAGGGGAACGGTTTGCTATCGCCGGACTTGCCCGACGGATCAGGCAGCACCCAGATATCGGCAGCGGTTTTGGGATCGACGTCGGTATAGAGTAAGAAACGGCCGTCACGCGACCAGTCGGACGGATACTTTGGATCGCCGCCCGCGAGCAACGGTTCTTCGGGTCCGCCCCCATTCGCGTCTTTCCGATAAATCTTCCCGTCGGTAGAAGCAAAAATAATTTGGGCGCCATTCGGGGACCAAACCGCTCCCCGGCCATGCGTTGGATCAAATGTGAACGGGGTTGCACCGCCGCGAACCAAATCCTCCAACCACAGCTCATTGTCTGAACCACTAAAGTTGCGGCCAATGGACGCGACCTTGTCATCGGGCGAAAGGGAAACGCCGGTCTGGAGTCCGTGCTGTCCAACTTTACCCAATACTTTGCCGGAGCGATCGAACCAAGTGAGTTGACTATCGCGGACGAAGTTGGACAAATAAAATAGGATGCCGTTTGCGGAAGCTGAGGCGGCAACTTGACTGCTGAAATCGGTCGCGACCTGCTGAGCCACCGGAAAGGCATCTCCCGCGAGTTGCAGCGTCCCGGTGTCAAATGGCTGTGCGGTCAGCGTGGCTCCACGCAGAAAGAGGAGATAGCCTTGCCTGCTTCCATGCGCATGTGTCGACGGGGCGAACACAACGCTGGATTGGTCAGAGAGCAGGCGCTGACCGGCGGGATTATCGAGCGAGGCCACGTAGATGCCGCGCGTGGATTCGTCGCCCCCTTTCGCACGGTAAAGGAAGTGCTTTCCGTCTGGCAGGAAAGCAGGGGAATCGTCATTTTCATCGGCCCCTCCTTTCATCACCGGTGTACAAGCGCCTCCGGAAGCGTTTACGCGCTGCAGAGGGCCGCTGTTGCCCGTAAAAAGAATCACTCCGTCGCTGTTCCAGGCTCCGCCGAATCCGGACAGGCTCGCGTCACACAAGACCTGCGCCGGGCCGCCATTGGCGGAAACGGTCTTCAGTTTTCCGCCAGCATAAAATCCAATCGACCGGCTGTCGGGAGACCAGAAAGGGGATCTGGCAGAGACACTCTCCGTACTCGGTAACGGTTGAAGTTGCGATGAATCGAGTGACCGAAGAACGAGCTGACTTTGCATCCCGACCACCACGGACAAGACCACGCGACGGCCGTCCGGCGAGAGCTTGGCGAAACCTAGAGCGGTCATCTCGTCGGGGAGCGGCACGGCCAATTGCATCTCCTGCTCAGAAGCCGGCGCGGGCTTCAGCACCCATCCCGCGGCTCCAGCTGCCGCGGCGACGAGCACGCACGCGAGAACGGGAATGAGCGGGCGTCTTTTACTATGCGTTGTGGAAACTTGTTCTGGCGGCGCGCTGGTTTCGGCGAGCCACTTCAGTTCGTCGCATAGATCGCCGGCGTCCTGCCATCGTTTCTCGGGCTCCTTGGCCAGACATTTCTTGATGACGCGATCCAGTGCGGGCGGAGTCATCGGCTGCAGCGAAGAAATTGGCGGTGGATCGGTCTCCAGAATCTTCGCGATCAGGCTGGCCTGACTTTTGCCCTCAAACGCTTTCTTGCCCGTCGCCATTTCATAGACCACCACGCCAAGCGAAAAAATATCAGTGCGCGCGTCGGCCTCAGTGCCTTCGAGCTGCTCCGGCGCCATGTATTGCAGCGTGCCGATGATGCTGCCTTCGGCGGTGATTGAACGCTCCGCCGCCGGCAGCGTGGTGACCGTGTTGGTCGTCACCGCTGCGTCACGCGTTAACTTTGCGAGGCCGAAATCCAGAAGCTTCACCCCGGATTTGGTGAGCATGATGTTGCCGGGTTTCAAATCGCGGTGGGTGATGCCGTTGTGGTGGGCTTTGTCGAGCGCGCCGGCGATTTCGACGGCGTACTCCAACACTTGCTCGATGGGCACCGGGCCCTTGAGCAGACGCTGGGCGAGCGTTTGGCCTTCGACAAGCTCCATCACCAGAAAGTCGATGCCGTCTTGCCGGCCGATATCGTGGAGCGTGCAGATGTGCGGATGATTCAGACTGGCGATGGCGCGGGCTTCGCGCTCGAATCGCTCGCGCAGTTCGGGGCGATCGGCAAGATGCGTAGGCAGAACTTTGATGGCGACGGTCCGGTCGAGGCGCGTATCGCGCGCGCGATAGACTTCGCCCATTCCGCCGGCGCCGAGCGGCGAAACGATTTCATAGGGACCTAGTTTTGTACCAGCCGAGAGGGCCATCGTATGCGCGGATTATACAGCTTCAGAAGATGAAAGGAGCGACGTCCGCCGCAGAGTGGCGCTAGTGCCTGATTAACGCCGCGGCAATCGGATATGTGGCCGCCGACTATGGATGTTTTCTCAAGCTGAACCACCGCCGATTGAGATAGCGGAGGCGAGGATTAAGGATTGGGAGCCACGGCGAAAGGAGACAATTGTTGCGTAATTACCACACTCATCCAAAATACTCATCTTAATATGTTCATTACAAAGGCTTAATATCGCTTCTCAACGGCCCTGAAGCTGCACTAATATGGGGCAATAGCACATGCACTGGCAGACTACCATCGGACAAACTGTGGAGACGCACGGCGTCGGGTTGCACACGGCGGTGAAGAGTCATCTGCGGTTGGTTCCTGCCCCGGCTGACACGGGAATTGTGTTTCGGCGCGTGGATCTGGACGGATTCGAAATCGAGGCGCATGCGCGGAACGTCGCGCGCGTCAGCTACGCCACGAGTTTGATGAAGAAGGGCGTTTTGCTTTCGACGACGGAGCATTTGTTGGCGGCGCTTTATTCCTGCGGAGTGGACAATGTGTATGCGGAGATCGATGCACTCGAATTGCCGATATTGGATGGATCTTCGCAGCCGTTCATAGACATGTTGGAACAGGCGGGAATCCGCACGTTGCGTAAGCGGCGCCGGTATTTGAAAGTGATTAGGCCATTCGAGGTTGCTGAAGGAGATCGGCGCATCGGCGTGTATCCCGCGGAACATTTCAGCGTGCATTGCCTGGTGGAGTACGCGCATCCGGATGTTGGGCAACAGGAGATCGAGCTTGGGGTGACGCGCGAATCGTTCAGCAAGATGCTGGCGCCGGCGCGCACGTTTGGTTTCACGCGAGATTTCGATGGACTGCGGGCGATGGGATTGATTCGCGGCGGCTCGCTCGAAAATGCCATCGTGTTGGACAAAGATCGCATACTGAATGGACCGCTGCGCTTTCCGGATGAGTTTGTGCGGCACAAGGCGCTGGATTTGATCGGCGATCTGGCGCTGATCGGGAAACCCCTGCTGGCGCGGGTTGAGGCGCACAAAGCGGGCCACGCTTCGCACACGCAGCTGGTGAGCCGGCTGCTTGCGGATACGACGCTTTGGACGGAGACCACCGATCCGGCGCCGAGCGCGGCCGATGCCTCCGAACAGCTCGACGCGACATCTTTTCCGGCGGTCGCGCCATCCGGCGCGGCGTCCTGACTTTCTCCCTTCGCGGTGGATTAGATAAACTCAAGAACCTCATCCTTGAATTCGAAGGGCGCTCCACGCTCAACTTTCTTGCACTGGGCTGCCGCGGCCGCTACGGCTTCTCCGGATTGTAAAACGAGCGCTAACGTTGGAGAATCGTTCCCCAATGTCTCGATCGGACATCGTGATCGTAGTGCTGGCCGCTGGCAAAGGCACGCGGCTGAAATCGTCGCGCGCAAAAGTTCTGCATGAAGTTGGCGGCAGGACGATGGTAGAGCAGGTTGTGCGAGCGTGCCTGCCGCTGCGCGCGCGCGAAATCGTCGCGGTGGTGGGACATCAGGCCGATGAAGTGCGTGCAGTGGTGGAACCGCTTGGCGTGCGAACCGTTTTGCAGGAACCGCAACAAGGAACGGGGCACGCGGTGCTGGTGGCGCGCAGAGCGATCGGTAACGCGCGAAACATTCTAGTGGTGCCAGGCGATGCGCCTTTGCTTCGGGCAGCGACGCTTTCCGCGTTGGTGCGCGCACACCAACAATCCGGAGCGGCCGCGACAATTCTCTCGGCCGAAATGGCGACTCCGGCGGGCTACGGGCGCGTTGTTCGCAAGGAGGACAACAGCGTGGCCGCGATTGTGGAAGATTCGGCGGTGAGCGAAGAGCAGCGCGGCATCACGGAAATTAATTCGAGCACCTACTGTTTTGCGACCCACGTAATGTGGTCTTGCCTTGCGCAACTGAAGCCGGCGAACCATCACCGCGAACTTTATCTGACGGATTCGATCGCATTGCTTCGCGCGCGCGGCCAAACCGTGCAGGCGGTAATGGCGGCGGATGCGAGCGAAATTCTGGGCTGCAACACGCGCGCGGATTTGGCGACGGCCGATGGAATTTTGCGCGCGCGTAAACGCGATGCGGTGATGGAGTCCGGTGTGACAATCCGGCTGCCGGAGACAGTGCTGATCGATCCGGATGTGACGATCGGCGCGGACACGGAGATCGAACCGTGCGTGCACCTGCTGGGGAGAACGCGTATCGGTTTCGAGTGCACCATCGGTACCGGATGCGTGCTGATTGAATCCGTGCTCGAGGATCGCGTTACGGTGAGGCCGCACTCCGTGATTCGCGGAAGCCATTTAGGGCGCGGATCGAGCGTTGGTCCTTTTGCGCGTCTGCGCGATGGCACGCGGCTGGAAGAAAATGCGCATGTTGGAAATTTTGTGGAAGTGAAGAAAGCCACGATTGAATCGGGTGCGAAGGCCATGCACTTGTCTTATCTGGGCGACGCGCGGATCGGCCGTGATACCAACATCGGGGCAGGAACGATCACTTGCAACTACGATGGCGTCCATAAGAATACGACGGTGATCGGGAGGCGCGCGTTCATTGGCAGCGATTCGGCGCTGGTTGCGCCGGTGCGCATTGGGGACGGAGCGTATGTGGCCGCAGGCTCCGTGATCACGGAGAATGTGCCGCCGAACGCGCTGGGAATTGCGCGAGGCAAGCAAGTGAACAAAGGTGGCTGGGCGACGGCTCGCCGGCGAGAACAAGCTGGCGAAGCATCGGCGGGCCCGAAGCGGAAGAAGAAGAAAATATCGCCGCGACGCACAGCATCGCGGCGGCGCGGACCGACCTCTAAGAAATCTTTACGAAAGTCTACGCGTAAATCCTCGCGCCGCTAACAGCAGATCGCGCGAAATTCCTGGCGCGGACGGCTGTGCTACAATGCAATTACCCGGAGGGAGCAGACGAAATGCAATTTGGCGTCGTAGTGTTCCCTGGATCAAACTGCGATCACGACGCTTGGTACGCACTCAGCGCCGTGCTCGGACAAAACACCCGTTTTCTGTGGCACCAAACTGAAGATCTTGAAGGATGCGACGCGGTGATTCTGCCGGGCGGATTTTCTTATGGCGATTATTTGCGAACGGGGGCCATCGCACGCTTTTCGCCGGTGATGCGCGCGATCGAACGGTTCGCGCGGCGCGGTGGGTTAGTGCTTGGAATTTGCAATGGGTTTCAGATTTTGTGCGAGGCGGGACTGCTGCCGGGAGCGCTGATGCGCAATACGGGATTGCGATTTGTTTGCCGGCAAGTACACATTCGCGTCGAGACTGTGGAGACGCCGTTCACGGCGACGGCCGAAGTGGGGCAGGTGTTGCGCGCGCCGATTGCGCACGCTGAGGGAAATTATTTTTGCGACGCGGGTACACTTGGGGAACTCGAACGGAACGCGCAGATTGTGTTTCGCTACGCGACGCCGGAAGGATTGATTACGGCGGCCGCGAATCCGAATGGCTCGCTATCGAATATCGCCGGAATTTGCAGCCGCGAGCGCAATATTATGGGGTTGATGCCGCATCCAGAGCGCGCTGCCGAAACTATTTTGGGATCGAGCGATGGCGCGGTGCTGTTGCGTTCGATGATTGCATCGCTGGCGCGCGCGGGGGCCGTTTCGGCATAGACGGCGCTTCCCGCGAAAACCGCAGGACAAAATTCTGGCAGGCAAAGTTCGTTGAAAGATACGGATGCTCGAAACCGAAGTCAGGGTCACGATCGAACTGGCGGCTGAGCACGGCCTGACGGCCGACGAATACGCGCGCGTGTTGACAATTTTGGGGCGCGAACCAAACCTTACTGAACTTGGCGTCTTCAGCGTGATGTGGAGCGAGCACTGCTCGTACAAATCGAGTCGCGCGCATTTGCGCCGATTGCCGACACAAGGCCCGCAGGTGGTGCAAGGTCCAGGGGAAAACGCCGGCGTGGTGGACATTGGCGACGGCCTGGTGGCCACGTTCAAATTGGAATCGCACAATCATCCCAGTTATGTGGAACCGTTTCAGGGCGCGGCGACGGGCGTGGGCGGGATTTTGCGTGACATTTTTACGATGGGTGCGCGCCCGATCGCGGTGCTTGATTCACTGAGATTTGGTCCGATTGCGCCGGAACCCGGGACCGACGCGGCCACCGCCGCGCGGAATCGGCGACTGCTGGATGGCGTGGTGCGTGGGATCGCGTTTTACGGAAATTGTTTCGGCGTGCCGACGGTTGGCGGCGAAGTTGGATTCGATGCCAGTTACTCGGGCAACCCACTGGTGAATGTTTTGGCGCTGGGGGTCGCGAAGAAAGAGGATTTATTTTTTGCGCGCGCGACTGGCGAAGGGAACCCGGTGCTGTACGTTGGCGCGAAGACAGGGCGCGACGGGATTCACGGAGCGTCGTTGCTGGCGTCGGCGGAATTTAACGAAGCCTCGGAAGAAAAACGGCCGAATGTGCAGGTAGGGGATCCATTCCTCGAAAAGCTTTTGCTTGAAGCGTGTCTCGAAGCCATGCAGACCGGTGCGATCGTGGCGATTCAAGATATGGGCGCGGCGGGGCTGACGAGTTCGTCGTGCGAAATGGCATCGCGCGGCGCGGTCGGTATCGAGATGAATCTTGATCTTGTGCCGCAGCGGGAAACCGGCATGAGCGCGTACGACATGCTGCTGAGCGAGTCACAAGAGCGCATGCTGCTGGTGGCGGCGCGAGGGCGCGAACAGGAAGTGTTGGCGGTATTCGCGAAGTGGGGCCTGGATGCGGTCGAAATTGGACGCGTGACGGACGACGGAATTCTGCGCGTGCTGCATCGCGGTCATGTGGTGGCGGAGATTCCAGCGCAGGCGTTGGCCGATGAAGCGCCGGTTTACCAGCGGCCGATTGCGGCTCCGGCGCGGCCAGCGGCCGACGGGAGCGTCGACGTTACGGTTCATGTGCCGCTCGCTGCAGCGGGCTCGGATTTGACGCGGAATTTTCTGCGCGTGCTCGCGTCGCCGAACGTAGCGTCAAAGCGATGGATTTTCGAGCAGTACGATTACATGGTACGCACGAATACGCTTGAAGGGCCGGGCGCGGGGGATGCGGCGGTGTTGCGAGTGAAGCCGACGCGACGCGGATTGGCTTTGGCGGTGGACGGGAATGGGCGATGGTCGCGGCTGGATCCGCGCATGGGAGCGAAAGCGGCGGTGGCGGAAGCGGCGCGCAATGTGGCGTGCTCGGGCGCGCGGCCGTGGGCGGCGACAAACTGTTTGAATTTCGGCAATCCGGAAAAGCCTGAAGTGATGTGGCAATTCAGCGAAGCGATCGATGGAATTGCGGAAGCATGTGTTGCGCTGGAAATCCCGATTACGGGCGGGAATGTGAGTTTTTACAACGACACGCTGGGCCGTTCGATCGATCCCACGCCTGTGCTTGGTGTGCTAGGCGTGATCGATGATTCGGCGCACGCGCTGGGTATGGCGTTCCTAGCCGAGGGAGACGCCGTGATTTTGCTCGATGGTCTCGGCGAAATTGGGTCGCCGACGGCGGGTAACGCGGACTGTTTTACATCTTCCGAATACGCGAATACGATTCACGGAATCGTTGGCGGCATGCCACCAGCCGTGGATTTGGCGGGGGAGAAGCGACTGATTCGATTGCTCGAAGCAGCGGTGCGGGAAGAGGCAATTGTTTCGGCGCACGACGTGAGCGATGGCGGACTGGCGATTGCATTGGCGGAATGCTGCACAGCGAGTGAACATTTTTCCGTGGAAGCGCAGATCGAAGCCGCGGAACCGGCCGAGTACGCCGGCTTTGGCGAGCGTGGCGCGCGGGCGGTAGTTTCGTGCGATCGAGGACGGGTTGCTCAGCTTCGCGCACTTGCATCAGAATATGGTGTGCGGATTGAAGAAATTGGGCAGGTAGGTCGCGGCGCTTTTCGTTTGACGTGCGGAGAGACGATTGTGGTGAGCGCGGCGATGGACACTGTCCGGGATGCATGGGGCGGCACGATTAAGCGATTGATCGAGGGATGACGCGTGGCAGCGGCGGAAAGCAAAACGATGTCGATTCACGTTGACGACGATCATTTTCACGATCATTGCGCCGTGTGCGGAGTGTACGGACATCCGGAGGCGGCCAAGCTGGCCTACCTTTCGCTTTATGCGTTGCAGCATCGCGGGCAGGAATCGGCGGGAATCGTTTCGAGTGATGGCCAGCATTTGCATTCGCACCGGCAGATGGGATTGGTACAGGACGTTTTTCAGCCAGAGGTATTGGCGGGACTGAAAGGTACACTAGCCATCGGACACACGCGCTATTCGACGGCGGGCGACACTTCGCTTGCGAACGCGCAGCCGATCGTGATCGATTGCAATAAAGGTCCGCTGGCTGTTGGCCACAATGGCAATTTAACTAACGCGCTTGAATGCCGACGGCGCCTTGAGCATCGCGGATCGATATTTCAAACGACTAGCGACACTGAAGTGATCGTGCATATGGTGGCCCGTAGCGCGGCGCGGAATTTGTCGGGCGCTTTGAGCGATGCATTGCAGCAAGTGGAAGGCGCGTTCTCGTTGGTGCTCCTGACGCGCGACGAAATGTGGGCCATCCGCGATCCGCGTGGGTTTCGGCCACTGGCTCTTGGAAGGCTCGGCGACGCGTGGCTTGTGGCATCGGAGACTGCGGCGTTCGATCTTGTTGGCGGAACGTATTTGCGCGATGTGGAGCCCGGCGAGATGGTGCGCATTTCACGAGCGGGACTTGAGTCAATGGCGTTCGCTCCGGAGAAGCAGCATCAATACTGCATTTTCGAGCACGTATATTTCTCGCGGCCGGATAGCGTGGTGTTCGCGCGGCCTGTGTATCAGAGCCGCGAGAATTTGGGGCGGTTGCTGGCGCGCGAACATCCGGCCGACGCGGATATCGTGGTTCCGGTGCCGGATTCGGGCACCCCAGCGGCGATCGGTTACGCGCTTGAATCCGGCGTACCTTATGGGATGGGTTTGATTCGGAACCATTACGTGGGCCGGACCTTTATTGAGCCGGTACAGGAGATTCGCGATTTTGGCGTGAAGCTGAAACTGAATCCCGTGCGCGAATTGCTGAAAGACAAACGCGTGGTGCTGGTAGACGACTCGCTGGTGCGCGGCACGACCAGCCGAAAGATTGTGCGCATGGTGCGCGAGGCTGGCGCGACGGAAGTCCACGTGCGCATCAGTTGCCCGCCGATTATTTCACCGTGTTACTACGGCATCGACACGCCGACACGCGAGGAACTGATCGCCGCGGGGCCTTCGCGCATTCGGCCGCGCATGTCCGATTCAGACGTAGCCGCGCTGCCGCGCCCGCTTTCTTCCGAACAACAAACGATCGAAGAGATCCGGCGCTTCCTTGGCGCGGACTCGGTGGGTTATCTATCGCTGGAATCGCTGCGCGAAGCCGTCGGCGACAAAGACGAGAAATTCTGCACCTCGTGCTACACAGGTGCGTATCCAACGGAGTTGGTGCAACTCGAAACGGCGGCGCATCGTGATGGATGAACACGACGAATCCCTGGAAAACCTACAACAAGATGGCGAGCGCGCCCCGACCAGCGAGAAGGCGCCGAGCGCCAAGATGTTGAACGAAAAAGTTTGGCGCGAGGTCGTTTCCTGGTTCTGGGTGATTCTCATATTTGTATTCGTGGAAGGCACGCTGGTACAGGCACGCGTGATTCCCAGCGGCTCGATGGAAAATACGGTTCTGATCGGCGACCATTTGATTCTGAGCCGTATGGGTTACGACGCCGGCGTTCCATTCACCAGTTGGCAAGTGCCGCTGTGGCGACAGCCGAAACGCCAGGAGATCATGGCATTTAGCACAACAGGGTTGGGTGCTACGTTTTCGCAAGAGGGTTTTCCAGATCTGATCAAGCGCACGATTGGATTGCCGGGCGACACGATCGAAATCAAGCAAGGCGTGGTTTTTGTGAACGGAGAGGCACTTGCCGAACCGTATCGACCAGATCCGCCGGATCCCATGGAAAACAGCGGTCCTTATATTGTGCCTGCGGGAAATTATTTCATGCTGGGCGACAATCGGGAAAATTCTTACGATAGCCGCTACTGGGGATTTGTACCGCGCGCCAATATGATCGGAACGCCGGTCTTTATTTATATGTCGATCGATGCGCCGGAAGAAGCTTGGGATCCCGGCCACTTGGGCGAGCGCTTCGAGACGTACCTGAGGGCGGCCGTCCATCCCAGTGAGATTCGCTGGAAGCGTCTGTTCCATACATTTTAGAATTTTGTAGATCGCGATCAAGCCCCTTTCGGATCAAGAGGATTTTCTAATGCGCTACGCCGACGCAGGCGTCAGTATTTCGGCCGCGGATGAAGCGAAGCGGCGCATTCGGCGCCTTGCTTCGCGCACTTCGCGTCGCGGGGTGCTGGGCGGTGTGGGTGCGTTCGGCGCTTTATTCGCGCTCGATACCAAGCGTTGGCGAGAGCCGGTGCTGGTTTCAAGCGCGGACGGCGTCGGAACGAAAATCAAGATCGCTTGCGCTATGGGCGTTCATCAGACCGTTGGCGCAGATCTGGTTTATCACTGCGTGAACGATATTCTGACCCAAGGCGCGCAGCCACTTTTCTTCCTGGACTATCTCGCGCTGGGGAAAATGGACCCGGACGTTGTCGAGCAGGTGCTCGAAGGGATCAGCCGCGCGTGCCACCGCACGGGATGCGCGCTGGTTGGGGGCGAGACGGCGGAGATGCCGGGAATGTACGCGCCGGGTGAATACGATTTGGCGGGTTTTATTGTCGGTGTGGTGGAACGCGGCCGCTTGCGCCGCGCGCAACTTCCGAAAGCGGGCGATGTTTTGCTAGGCCTGCCATCAAGCGGCTTGCACACGAATGGTTATTCGTTGGCGCGGAAGCTAATTTTTGAAGTCGCGGGGCTAACGCCGGATGCGTACGTACCCGAAGTCGCCAACAAGATCGGGGCGGAATTGCTTATTCCGCATCGATGTTACTGGCCGATGATGAAGCGTATCGTGGCCCAAGATTGGCTTTCGGGAATGGCGCACATTACGGGCGGCGGAATTCCCGGCAATCTTCCGCGCGCGCTACCGCGCGGAGTGCAAGCCGTGGTTGAGCTTGGCTCATGGCCCGTGCTGCCGATATTCAAATACCTGGCCGGCCTGGGAAATTTGAATCGCGAAGAATTGCTGCAGACGTTCAACATGGGTTTGGGCATGATTTTGATCGTGCCGCCGAAGCGCTTGAAAAGTGTGGAAGCGGAGTTGAAACGCCGCCGCGAAACATTCCATCGCGTTGGGGGCGTGCGCAGCGGCGATACCCGCAAGCCGCAGGTTGTGTTCACGGGACAGCTGCTAGGCTGAACCGGAGTTCGAGCCGCGCGGTTTAAATGCGCCGCGAGGTTGTGCTAACGTCCTTCGACTATGGCGAAGCGAATTGGAGTGTTGTTGTCGGGCCGCGGCTCAAATTTTGAAGCCTTGGCCGAGAGTGTTGCTGCGGGCCGCATCCCTGACGCCGAAATCTCGATCGTGATCAGCAATCGCGAAGGCGCCGAAGGCGTGGCGCGGGCGCAGGAGCGCGGTATTCCCGCGCGCGTGATTCCATCAAGGGGCCTGGAGCGCGAGGCTTACGATCGCATGGTGGTGGCAGCGCTGGATGACGCGCGCGTGAACTTGGTCTGTCTTGCGGGATTCATGCGGTTGCTCTCGCCTTACTTTGTATCGGCATTCTCAAACCGTATTTTGAACATTCATCCTTCCCTGCTGCCGGCGTTTCCTGGTCTTGAGGCACAGCGGCAGGCTCTTGAGTACGGCGTGAAGTTTTCGGGCTGCACCGTGCACTTCGTGGACGAGAATTTAGATGCGGGGCCGATCGTCGCGCAGGCCACCGTATCGGTGCGCGACGATGACACTCCCGACACGCTCGCGGCTCGCATTTTGGCTGAGGAGCACCGCATCTACACCGAGGCTGTGCGCTTGGTGCTTTCGGGAAAATATCGCGTGGCGGCGCGACGGGTCGTCGCGCTTGATGTGCCACAGGCCAAGCCATGACGCCGGCGCACAAATTTCTTCCTGTCGAAGAACAGCTAGAGCGCTTGCGCCGCGGCGCCGCGGAGATCATCCGCGAAGAAGAGCTGCAGGCGAAGCTGGTGCAAGCGGCGCAGGCAGGTCAACCGTTGCGGGTGAAGCTGGGTGTCGATCCCACCGCGCCGGATTTGCATTTGGGCCATACTGTTGTGCTGCGAAAACTGCGGCATTTTCAGGAGCTCGGGCACACCGCAATTTTTCTGATCGGCGATTTCAGCGCCATGATCGGTGATCCTACCGGGCAATCGGAAACGCGGCCGCCGCTGACGCGCGAGCAGGTCGAGGCCAACGCGAAGACGTACCTTACCCAGGTGGCGAAGATTTTGGATCCTGAAAAAACCGAGGTTCGCTACAATAGCGAATGGCTCGGTAAAATGACGGGCGAGGATTTGATTCGGTTGTGCGCGCACTATCGGCTGGCGCGAATGCTCGAGCGTGAGGATTTTCACAATCGACTGGAAAACAACCTGCCGATTTCGGTGCACGAGCTGCTGTATCCGCTGCTGACGGCATACGATTCCGTGGCGCTGAAATCGGACGTAGAACTCGGTGCGACGGAACAGAAATTCAACTTGCTGGTCCATCGGGAAATTCAGCGCGAGTATGGGCAACCTTCTCAGGTCGTGATGACCATGCCAATTCTGGTGGGTCTCGATGGCCAGAGGAAGATGTCGAAAAGTTTGGGTAATTACGTAGGCATTACGGAAGCGCCTGGCACGATGTTCGGCAAGTTGATGTCGATTTCGGATGTGTTGATGTGGTCGTACTTCGAGTTGCTGAGCGAGCGGCCTTCGGCGGAAGTAACGGCGTTGCGAGCGAGCGTAGGCGGGGGTGCGCTTCACCCGATGGATGCGAAGATGGGTCTCGCGCAGCAGATCGTCGCAGAGTTCCACGGTACTGAAGCGGCGAAGCAGGCAGCGGAGGAATTTCAGCGCGTTTTTCGCGATCGTCAAGCGCCGGCTGAGGCGCCGGTGAGCAAAATACCGAAAGGTCCGCCGCAACGCTTGTCCGCGCTGTTGGTCCAATTGCAACTTGCAACGTCGCGCAGTGAAGCTGAAAGGCTCATCAAGCAAGGCGGCGTGGAAGTGGACAGCGTGCGCGTGAGCGATATTAAGAAAGAGATGGACATATCGCAGGCGGGGGGATTTTTGCTGCGCGCGGGGAAAAAGAAATTTCTGCGCGTAGTCGTCGAATAACCAATCGCGGAAAACCGAATCCTCGCAGATCGGTGATCAGGATCGCTAGGAACGATCGGGATAAAGCCGCGCGAACAGCAGCATCGCCAGCACCACGACAAAGACTCCGATCACGCTTCCCTCCGGACCAACGTCTCCCCCCGTGAGCCAGCGCGGGCCGTGGAAAGTCGAGCGAAGCAGGGTTCCGGTCGCAAAGGTCCCGCTATCGGGCGACGAGAAAATGAACGTCTCGCCAAAATCCCATGCGGCATGCATGCCCACCGCGAACCACAAGCTGCCGGTGCGGCGTAACGTCAAACAAAAAAGCATAGAGATCAGGAAGATCTGCGGCACTCCCGTCCATCCTTCTCCTCCGTTGGTTAGATGAATGGCTCCGAACACCGCCGAGAGCACCGATGCGGCGGGCCAAAATCCAATGCCATCGGCGAGAGTGGCAAGCGCGTAGCCACGAAAGAAAAACTCTTCCCATAGCCCTACTAAACAAAACGCTAAAGCCCAAAGCGATGCCTGCGAGAGGAGTCTCCAACCGTGGAGCTGGATTCCGTTGAATGAAACTCCAGCCGCTACGGCGATTGCAAGCACAGCCCCAACAATCATCAAGAGTCCCCAAAGGGCGCCGCGCCAGAAATTTCCTGCGAACGCCGATCGGAGTGGGAGGCTGTAGGAGTCGAACGGGCGCCGCTCAATACGCATCATTGCGATGACGGCGACGAGAGTAGCCAGGATTGAAGCGGTCTCCTGCGCCAGTATCAAGGCGGGCGTCACGTTGGAAGACGACAGCGGTACCCCAGCCTTGCTGAGGATCAGAAACGCGAGCGTCGAAAGCGGAACGAACAGCAATAGTGCGATTGCTGCGTAGATGGCGAGGCGCCAGCCGGCGCGCAAACCGTCGTCTCCCAGAAAAATGTCCTTCCAGCCGGTCGGCGGCGGCGCGGGCAGATCTGGTGGCATGGGCTTCACGGGTTCAGTGGACATTGTTTTCTCCGCGAATATTTCTTATCGCGCGCCACGCGTTTGCGCCCCTCATTGTCGGCGCTGGGCACCGAAATGCAATGAAAAAACGGGCCGCCACCATTGTCGAGGGCGCCGCGTGCAGAAACTCACGCGGACGCTGCGAATTGTGGCACCGCGCGATCGGACAGATATAATCGAGCGCCATCAGGGCCGCGGTGTGTCTGCCCCGAAGATTGGGATGGTATGAAACTATCAAGCGTTCGTTCATTCTTGCTTTCGTATCGCATGCCGGAGCCGGTGCGGCTGCCATTTTACGGCGGCGAACGAACTATTCTTAAGCGCGATGCCATGTTGATTCGCGTCGATGCGGGACGAAATTTGGTCGGCTACGCGCCAGGGCCTGCCAGCGAGAAAGCGCATCGCGCAATTCAAACAACCATCGCTCCGTTTCTTGAAGGGCGAGAGATCGGCGATCTGGATGCCCTACGCGCCGAATTTGTCGCTGGGCCGGGGACTAGCCTGGAATTGGCCAAGGTTTACTGCGCCGTGGAGGTCGCGCTTTACGATTTGTTGGCGCGCGCGGATGGCGCGGCGCTTTCAGAATTGATCGGTGGGCGCGTGCGCGATCGCATTCGGCTTTATGGCAGCGCCGGCATGTATATGCCGCCGGATAAATACGCTGAGGAAGCAGCCGCTGTGCAAGCCATGGGCTTCCGCGGCTACAAGATGAGGCCTGCGCTCGGTCCGGAAAAAGATCTCGAAACCGTGCAGCGCATGCGCCGTGCTGTGGGGCCGGATTTTGCGCTCATGGTAGATGCGCATGGCTGGTGGCGCATGGGCGACCTGAGCTACGACTACGCTACGATCGAGCGACTCGCTCGAGAAATGGCGGCAGAGAAAGCGGCTTGGCTGGAAGAGCCGATGCCGCCAGACGATCATGCGGCTTACCGCAAATTGAAGCAGGCCGGAATTTTGCCGCTGGCGAGCGGCGAACACGAGCCGAGCGAAGAGCGCTTTCTTGATCTAATTCGAACGCGCTGCGTGGATTACGTGCAGATGGATGTTTGCTGCCAGGGCGGGTTCGCGATGGCGCGGCGTATTTTTGCGGCGATCGCCAGTGAAGGCCTAAAGTTTGCCTTTCATAGTTGGGGCACGGCGCTTGAAGTTCTGGCGGCGGCTCAGTTGGGAATTTGCTGGCCGGAAAACGTTGTCGAGTGGCTCGAATATCCGTGCTACTCGACCAAAACTCGCGCCGGCATGTATCCATTTCCGCTGGCGGAAGAAATTCTGAAGCAGCCGCTCGAGATCGTGGGCGGCGATCTGATTGTGCCGCGCGGGCCGGGATTGGGAATCCAGATCGACGAAAGCGTGATCGAGCGTTATCCGTGGATTCCCGGGCCGTGGTCTTATTTTCGGATCGATTCGCCGCCGGAAATGCTCGCTGTTACTTCCGATCATAGCGTGCAGTGGGATGGTAAGGAGGCGCGATGAATGTTCTATCATCTGCGCTCTGCCAAGCGTTTCAATCGCGCTAGATATTCGCAATTTCGGCGCGCGACGGATTTTCGTGTGATAAGCCAGTTCGCCGCGCGGGCTATCCATCCTGTAACTTCATAATCGCACGTCATGCGCAGGCGCGTTTCTTGCACGCCACCAGTTCCGAGCGGCTCGAAATCCCAACGCTCAGTACCTCGGAGGCCGGAGAGATCTTCAAAGCGCCATTCGAGCGCGCTTCCCCATCGGCATTCCGTGACCACGGCCGTATGCGATATCTCGCGGCTTCCGATGCGGCCGGAGATGCGCACCTTTTGAGCGACACTGAATTCAGCAGCCCCGTCGGAAACCTCAAATTGAGTTTGTGTTTCAGGGCCGTACCAGTAGCCCATTCGCTGCGGAACAAAAAATGCGAAGAGATGGCGAGGAGGGACACCGCATTCGGTTTGTGTCTCGATGTGCGTTCGGCTCACTTCACAAACCCGGGTGACTGGCCTTTCGACCACGGATCGTAGCTGCGGGCAAAACGAATCCGCTCGTCAACCGAGGGGTGGTCCTCGAACCAAAGCTTGTCGATTGAGGACGGATGTGGCTCCTCCAGATCCACTTCGCCGAGAATTTCGAACGCGCGCGCTGCGACTACCGGGGCATCCGGCACAATTCCGTGGATTACTTCGAGACCGAATTGATCGGCTTGATGCTCAAAGTAGCGGCTAACCGCGTTATCGATCGGCGTAAACAGAAAACCAAAGACGGAAAGCAGAAGCAGCAGAATCGGCAGCGACGCCCAATCGTCGGGCGCGCGAATGGACCACTCGCCGCCCCGCCATGCCAGCAAGGCACGCAGGCCCCGATCGCCGAGCAAAAAGAAGATCAGCAATACACCGGCAAGGAACGCGATTTCTTTCGGAATGTGATGCAGAACATAGTGGCCCATTTCGTGGCCAACGACGAAAAGAATTTCTGGTGGCGTCATGCGCGCGATCGTGGTGTCCCACACGACTACGCGTTTCGACGCGCCGATGCCGGAGACATACGCGTTGACGGATTGCACTTTGGCGCTCGCGGTCATTTCGTAGATGCGGTTTTGCGGGATGTCCAGGCCGCCGTGGCGCACGAGTTGCTCGATGTCACGCGCCAGCGCGGGCTGCGTCTGCGACATCGGCGTGAACTGGAAGAACAACGGTTCCAACACGAACGGGCTGATGAAAAGCAGGAAAACTAGAATCGGAAGCGAGGCCAGCCAAAAGTAGAACCACCAGCGCTGCGGCCTTCGGCGAAGAATGGCGTAGAGAATCCACACCAGGAAGATGGCGAGGATCATGCTGAGGGCTTCGCCCTTCAACCAATCGAGAAGCCACGAACCCCAGTTTTGGATTGATTGATGGAATTCGCGCTCAAGGTATTGCTGCCAGATCGAAATGGGCAAGCTCACGATGTCGATCGTCAGGAGCAGTAAGGGGGTGTACAGGACGGCTTGGAGAAAACGGCGGCGGGTCGCACGC
Organism: Candidatus Acidiferrales bacterium; assembly: GCA_049790315.1. Classification (GTDB taxonomy): domain Bacteria; phylum Acidobacteriota; class Terriglobia; order Acidiferrales; family UBA7541; genus DASPOJ01. The sequence goes on from JBAQYV010000120.1 coordinate 21,265, forward strand.
TCGGCCCAATCGCGGTAGCGTGACGCCACTCGACATTCCAGAATCACGATCAGAATCAGCAGGCCGTAAGCGAAGTCATAAAAATACACACGGTGTTGCGCACGGCTGTATGCGATCGCTTCTGCGGCAGTTGCGGCTGGCGGTTGATATGTTTCCGGCGCTTCCCGTGTTGACGGAGCGCTTGAAGATGATGACGGCGATCCAGATTCAGTTTCGCCGGAAGTAACCTGCGCGCGCGCGGCAAGAGCGGTAAGCAGCAGCGCGGTCGAGAGAAAGCACAGAGCGATCCACAGGTTTGATCGGAGCCGGAACGGGCGCGAACTACAGAGCGGAAACGTCATCAGAGCGGCCGGCGAAGTATGGCCGAAAGCGCGCGCACGGTGCAAGCGTGGCGCGAAGTTCCTAGGTGATCGGCGCGTTCGTGGCGCGCGCGTTACGCTTCTTGACCCGCATCGGGGCCGGCGAATGCGCCACGCAGGCCCGCTTCCAGTCCCGTGGCCAGCGCTCGCCGGGCGCGCCAGATGCGCGCCTTCAGTGCGTTCGGAGAAACACCAAGCGCCTTGGCGGTCTCCTCGGTGCTCAATTCCTGGATTTCGCGCATACGGAACGACTCACTCAGCGCGGGAGAAAGTTTCTCGAGATTTTCTTCGACGCGGTCGGCCAATTCCACGCCGGCATACACCTGCTCGGGATTCGGGCCTGGGTCGGCGAAGCGCTCGGCCGGCGGCTGCTCCTCGCCGCTGGGCGATTCGTCGAGTGAAACGGCGGGGCGCGCCTTCAGGCTGCGCAGGCGCATGCGCGCAGAATTGATCACGATGCGCGTGAGCCAGGTGGAGAATTTCGCGCGGCCCTCAAAGCGCGGCAAGTTGCGATACGCAGCCAGCAATCCTTCTTGTACGGCGTCTTCGGCATCTTCGCGGTTGCCGAGAACCCGAAGCGCAATCTGGTACAGAGCGCGAGTGTTGCGCGCGAAAAGTTTATCGAGCGCATCGGAATCGCCTTCGAGCGCCTTGCGCACCAAGGGCGCTTCGGAATCGGTCTTGCCCTGCTCGCTATGGCCTGACATGGTCCGCGTCTCCTGTCTCCATTCTAATGCATGGCTGCGGATCCCGCTTTGTGCGGCCGCATCTTTTTCATCACAAACATGAATGGCACGATGGCCAGCGATACCCAGGCCAGAGTCCGGAAATCGTCGACGTAGGCCAGCATGGTCGCTTGACGCTCGATCATCCCGTAGAGCAGCGCCTGAGCCTGGGCGGCGGCCTGCGCGAAGCTTGATCCGTGTGCAACAAGATTATGGATGCTGCCGGCCAGAGCGGTGCGGTAAGCGTCGGACAGCGGCGTGGCGTGCGCGACCAGATAGTTCTGGTGGGTCTGTGACCCACGCTCGATTTGTGTCTGCACAAAGGAGATGCCAACGCTTCCACCGATGTTGCGCGCGAGATTGATGATGCCGGTCGCGTTGCTGGTTTTTTCTTTGGAAATAAAATAGAACGCCATGACGTTGACCGGTACAAACAAGAAGGCCATGCCGCAACTTTGATAGATGCGCGCCATCACGGCGGTGTGAAAATCGAGCCCAAGATCGAAATGAGACATGTAGAGCAACGAAACTGCCATGGAGGCGGCGCCGAACGTAACAAGCCAGCGTGCTTCGACCTTTCCGAGAAGCCAGCCCACAAACGGCAAAATCGCAATGAGCACGAACGCCCCGGGCGAAAGAACCATACCGCTGGCCATGGCGCTATACCCGAGCAGTGTCTGCAACATTTCCGGCAGAAGGACTGTGGTGCCGTATAGAGCGACGCCCAGAACGAACATCGTCAGCGTCGCGACAGCGAAATTTCGCTCGCGTAGTAATCCGAAATCGACAACCGGGGCTTTCGAGCGCAGTTCCCAAATCACGACCGCGACCAGAGCCACGGCGGCGATCACGGCGCAGGCCACGATGAAGTGCGAACTGAACCAGTCGTCGCGCTCGCCTTTGTCCAGCAGGATCTGCAGCGCGCCGAGGCCCACGGCCAGCAGTCCAATCCCGGTGTAATCGATTTTCAGCGTGCGAAGATTTTCGCGCTTCAAATACGGCGGATCGAAGATCAACAAGCCCGTCATCAACAGCGAAATTACGCCGACGGGAATGTTGATGAAGAAAATCCAGCGCCAACTGAAATTATCCGTGATCCATCCACCTAATGTGGGGCCGACGGCAGGGGCGAAGACAACACCCATGGCGTAGACGGCCATCGCGGCGCCTTGCTTGGCCTTGGAAAAGCTTTCCACCAAGATCGCTTGCGACACCGGTTGTAGCGCGCCGCCGCCAATTCCTTGCAGCACGCGGAATGTGACGAGCAACGGCAGCGTGGGCGCCAGGCCGCACAAAAACGAGCTGACGGTGAAGAGGCCGACGCAGAACATGTAGAAATTCTTTCGGCCAAATAGCCGCGAGAACCATCCCGAAAGCGGCAATACGATCGCGTTTGAAACCAGGTAGCTCGTGAGGACCCAGGTGCTTTCGTCCACGCTGGCCGAAAGGCTGCCGGCAATATGCGGCAGCGCGATGTTGGCCACGCTAGTGTCGAGAACTTCCATGAACGTTGCCAGCATGACGGTCACGGCGATCAACCATGGGTTGATCGGGCCGTCCTGCTTCGCGAATGAAGGAAAGTCGTTCATTCTTGCTCGAAATCACCAATAGAGGGCGGGCGTGTGCTACTTAGTCAGAATGGTAACGTCCACGTTCATTCCGGGCCGGAGGATCGCTTTTTCCGGCGGAATCGGATCGAGCAGAATCTTCACTGGAATGCGCTGGACGACTTTGACGAAGTTGCCGGTGGCATTTTCCGGTGGCAGAAGCGACAAGCGTGCGCCCGTTGCGCCGGCGATCGAATCCACATGTCCGGTGAAAGTTTCATCGTACATATCCACGTGTATTTCGGCCCTCTGGCCGGCGTGTACCTCGGCCAGTTGCGTTTCCTTGTAGTCGGCCGTCACCCACACGTCGTTCAGCGGCACAATGACGAGGAGGCCCTGACCCGGCTCGACGATCTGCCCGACTTCGACTGATTTATGCGTCACGACGCCGTCGACGGGCGCAACAATTTGCGTATAGCTTAGTTCGAGCTCTGCGGCGTTCAGATCGGCTTGGGCCTCGGCGACACGGGCGCGAGCGGCAGCCGCGTCAGAGGCGCGAACTGCGACCATCTTCGAGCCAGCGCGCGCTTCGGCCAAATGCGCATCGGCTGCGTCCCGATTGGCGTCGGCTACTTGCTCTTGCTTTTCCGCTTCCGCAAGCTTTTGTTTGTCGGCCTGAAGCTGGCTAGCGGCGACACCTGCTGCTTCCACGTAACCGTCATAATCCTGCTGCGAGATTTCAGCTTTGTCGGCCAGCGGTTTCATGCGCGCAAGATCCGCTTGCGCTTTGTTATAAGCGGCCTGGCTTTTCGCAACGTTGGCCTGCGCATAGGCCACGTCGGACGAAGTAGCTTCCTGGTAGGCCGCTTGCGAGCCAGCCGCTTCAGCCTCGGCGGCGCTGACATCACTGTTTGAGGTCGCCTGCGTCAGCGGTACCTGAGTGGAAGCGCCGGTCGCCTGGCTCTCGGCCAGCGTCAACGCAGCGCGGGCTTGATCCACCTTGGCTTGGCTATCGCGGGGATCGATGCGCACCAGAACTTGACCAGCCTTCACTTGCTGGTTGTCCAGCACGAGAATGTCAGAGATATTGCCGTATATCTTGGAGGCGACGGGCGTGACGTGAGCGTCCACCTCAGCGTCATCGGTGGAAATACGATTGCGGAAATAGAAGTACATTGCCAGCACGACGACGAGGGCAACGACACCGGTCACAACGAGAATGCGCTTGCGCTGTGGCGTCAGAGCGGACACTGGGGCAACGGGCTCCGCATCTTCGCCGGCGGAAGCAGCAAGGTTGCTGGCGGGCGTTTTCGATTCGAGTTCGAGCGTTTGGGTGTTTCTGGGATCGTTTTCACTTGGCATAGAGCGACTCCATTTGTCCCGTCGCACGCGCCAAATCCGCGCGCGCTTGATTGTATGTGTAAAGCGCGGCGATCTGATTGTCGTTGGCTCGCGCTAAGGCGTCCTGCGCCTGGATGACTTCGATGTTGTTGGCCACGCCCGCCGAAAAGCGGTCGCGCGCCTGCTGCACTTCTTGCTGCGCCAAAGAAACGCCCTGGTTCGCTACGTCGACTTCGCTGCGCGCCGAGGCCAGTTCGGCGGCGGCGGTTTTCACGTCAACCGCGATTTGATTTTCAAGATCCTGGCGTTGCTGCGCAATTTTTTTCAATTCCAAATCGCCCAGTATGTTCTCGGCATGAATTCTGCCGCCGGTCACAATCGGCACATCGATCACAGCCGCGTAAGTGTACGTGGGGATTCCAGTTGCGCTCGAAAGGCCTTCGTAATCCCAGTTTCCAACGATGTGCATGGAAGGCCACCGCGATTCACTCGTCGCGCGTTTCCGGTCGGCTGCGGCCCGCTCCTGCGCTTCCAGCGCGCGCATTTCGGGGCGCGCGGCATAGGCCGCTTGGAGGCTCTGCTCGATATTGGCATCGGGCGTTTCGAAAAAGCTTAGCGCGTCGTCAAGCTCAATCGTCTGATTCGGATCCACATTGAGCAATTGCGCGAGGCCGTAGAGCGAAGTTCGCTCCGTGGTTTGTGCGACGAGCAGCACTTGCGTTTCATTTTGCAGCTCGACGTTGGATCGCAGCGTGTCGATTCCGGTTCCGGCGCCGTGTTGCTGCAAATCGTTCGCTTGATCGTAAAGCGCCTTCGCCAGATCGGCGCGCGATTGCGCGGCGCGCACGTCCGCCGCGGCGCGCAAGCAGCCCAAGTATTGCGAAACGACCAGCAAGGTCATTTGCTCGCGCACCGATTCCCGATCCGCGTCACTCGCGTGCACGTCTTCGCCAGCGGCTTGCCAGCGCCGCCACAGCGACAGATCAAGCACGGACATTGAAAACTGAGGCCCGGCCTCGAACACTTGATACGGACCGATATGTTGGGGCAGTCCTGGGAACGGCCGGCCGAATTCGGCCTCGAGATTTCCGCGGATCGCCGTGTCGGAAACTTCGAGCTTGGCTTGGGGCAACAGGTCTGCGCGCGCTATGTTTTTGTTCTGGATGCTCTCGGCCAAGTTGAGCGAGGAAATTTGCACTTGCGGATTTTGTCGCAACGCCAGATCCACCGCGCCGTGCAGGGTGAGGTGCAATGTAGCCGCCGGTGGAGAAATAGAGTCTTGCGCGTTCGCTACCCCTCCGAGGACAGCAAAGTTCGCCAAGAAGAGCAGCAAAATGGCCGCGAGGCGCGCGGAGTCTGCAGCGTTCTCAATCGCCCGAACCATCGCTGCGGGTTTCCGGTAGCCCCTGATTTTCAACATCGCGTCAGCCGATTTCATCTCGCCTTCCCATTAGACTTGCCCACGCGACTACTTAAATAAATATAAATCTCTCTGTGTGAAACAGCATTCCAATTAGATTCTGAGCGGGGCGATCGGATGCGGGAATGTGCCCGAATGTCCAGAATAGCATCCGGCTTCTCTGGGACTCAATCGAAGACGCGAATGCGCGATTTCCCAAAGCCGGCGCGGCCAATCGAGCCTGCAGCGGCTCAACTCTTCGGGAGATTCGCTGGGTTGCGGAGGATGATGACGAGGCGCTCGATTTCGTCCCGATACGGTGCGAGAAAAATCCGATTGGCGTTGTCAGTTGCGGCGATGCGCCGTTCAAGAGGAGTCCGCGGCCCCCCGGGAGCCTGGGACGGTTTTTTCTCGGTCGCCACAAGTTGCGGGTCCGGCACGACGGCTTCGACCGCGAGCGCGACGCCCGTGTAGGTGGTGGGATCGATGTGTTGCTCTTCGGCGACAACTTGATCCATCTCCGTACCGATCTGGGACGCGCGCTGGAGTGTTCGTGCATCCGATGAACTCGGCACGTGTCCGGCAGCGGCGGCCGTCATTAGTTGTTGCGCTTGCGCGAGCGCGGCTTTGTCTTCCGCAGTCGGATTTTGCACGCGGTCGGCTGCGGTGCGCATCACGCTTAAGTACATGGCGACGTCGCTCTGTGTGAGCGGATCGAGTTTTTGTTCGGTGAGTGGCGGGATGCCGGTCGAGTTTGGAGTGGTTGGTCCGGCTGTCTGCGCGATCGGCGGCGGATGGTTGCGATTGCAGCCGGCTGCGGAGAGCGCCACGAACAAGGCGAGCAACGACACGGCGCGTCCAAATCCGCGCCCCGATACGGAGGAGAACACCTTCATTGACGATTGTTTTCCACGGCGCCCGAAAATCATAGGCGCGCGGCGGCAGATGAGTCAACTGAAGTCAGCCACAGTGGCGCACTGTGGAAAACGTAAATAACTCATTGACAGGAACTCGACGTGCTCGCATAATTATGCATGTGGCTGCATAATCTGTTGATAGGGTGTTTCGGAGTCCACGTCGACTATGGCTGCCAGGGTCCAGAAACGATTTCGGCAAGGGCAAATCCTCAAGCTCGTCTCGAGCGCGCCGATTTCGAGCCAGCACGAATTGCGCCGGCAACTCGCGCACGTGAAGGTACGCGTCACGCAGGCGACGCTCTCGCGTGACATGGCCGAATTGAAGCTGGTGAAAACCACTTCGGGCTATAAACCTTTGACGGACCAGGGCAACGACGCTTCGCCGCTGCCGCCGCTTGAGCGCGCGCTGCGAGAATTTCTGCTCGACCTGCGCCCTTCGGATAATTTGCTCGTTTTGAAAACGCCGCCTTCGGGCGCGCAGCCATTGGCTGCCGCGCTCGACGCCGCGCGGATGAGAGAAGTTGCCGGCACGATTGCCGGCGACGACACCGTGCTGGTGATCGCGGCGTCGCGCCAGGCGCGCGCCGCCTTGCAAAAACGCATGGAGGAGATGATCCGGTGACGGAACCCACGCGGGTCGCCGTCGTCGGAGCAACGGGTTACGCGGGATTTGAGTTGGCCCGACTCCTTCTGCGGCACACACAAATCGCCACTCCCACGTTTTATCTCCGCGAGAAGTCCGCGCCGGGGGTGCGCTGCATTTCGGAATTGTATCCGCAGTTGCGCGGCGTGGCGGAAGCGCCGTGCCGCACGCTTTCGGTGGAAGCCATTGTGTCGAGCGGTGCGACCGTCGCGTTCCTTTCGACGCCGCACGAGGCGTCGCTTGAGCTCGCGCCGGCGCTTCTGGATGCCGGCATGCGTGTCGTGGATCTTTCGGGCGCATTTCGATTTCGCGAGCCCGAAAAATTTGCGCACTGGTACAAATTGCCGGAGCCGCCGCGCCGCTGGACCGAGCAAGCCGTTTACGGCCTGCCCGAGCTCTATGCCGACAAATTGCCGAAAGCGCAGTTGGTGGCGAATCCCGGCTGCTACCCAACGTCGGTGATCCTGGGTTTGAAGCCGCTGATGCAGTCCGGATGGATTGCGCGAGGCCGCGGCGTGGTTTGTGATTGCAAATCCGGCGCGACCGGCGCTGGCAAAGAGCCGAAGCGCGAATTGCAGTTCGCCGAAGTGGACGAGAATTTTCGCGCGTACGGCCTGTTCTCACATCGGCATACGCCGGAAGTGACCGACCACACCGGCCTTAATCCGCAGGAGATGATTTTTTCCACACACTTGCTGCCGCTGGTGCGCGGAATTCTTTCGACGATTTATGTTTGGCTCGACAAGCCGAAGACGAGCGAAGAAATCGAAGGTCTTTACCGCCAGTTCTATGCGGGCCGGCCCATGGTTCGGATTTGGCCGTCGGGGCGTTTGCCGGAGTTGCAGCATGTGGCGCACACGAATTTCTGCGATATAGGTTTCGCGCTCGATCCAGCGGGCGAACGTCTGGCTGTGGTTTCGTGTCTGGACAATTTGGGCAAGGGCGCGGCGGGCCAGGCCGTGCAGAACATGAACGGAATGCTGGGGATCGAGGAGGCAACGGGACTCCGATGAGAATGATCGTCAAATTTGCCGGCGCTCTTCTGGACGACATGAAGACCGTCGAGTTGTTGGCTCGGCAAGTGGCACAACTCTCGCAGCAGGGGCATGAGCTGCTCGTGATCCATGGCGGCGGAAAGATTTTCACCGCGACGCTGCAACGCATGGGCATTGAGAGCCGCTTCGTCAACGGGCTGCGCGTCACCGATCGCGAAACACGCGACGCCGCTGTCATGGTGTTCGCTGGTCTACTTAACAAGCGCCTGTCGGGCGCCATCTCGGCCGCGGGCCAACCGGCAGTTGGAATCTGCGCGTCGGATTCCGCCTGCTTTCTGGCAGAGCCGATGGTGCACAACGAAGTTTCGGGCGGCCTCGGCTACGTCGGCTACGTGACCGGCGTGAACGTGGAATTTTTGGAATCGCTCTGGAAGTCGGGCATCGTGCCAGTGTCGCCGCCGTTGGGCCTTGGCGTCGACGGCGAGCTTTACAACATTAACGCCGATCATATGGCCGCGGCCTGCGCCGAATTCATTCACGCGGACCGGTTGATTTACCTCACTGATGTCGCGGGCGTGCTCGATGGCCCTAAAGTCGTCAAAGTGCTTTCCTCCGAAGAAGCCGAGGATTTGATCCGGCAGCAGAAAGTTTCCGGCGGGATGATTTTGAAGCTCGAAGCCTGCAAACGCGCGCTTTCCGGCGGTGTGGGCCAGGTGCGGATCGTCGGGGGAACACACAAGACAGGCTTACTCTCCGCAGCCAACGGCGACAAAGGTCCGGGCACGCGAGTGCTGCCGACATTTCCGGCAACAGCGGCGGCGGTGATGCGGTGAGGAAGGTGATGCGGTGAAGAAGAAGTCGAAACACGCGCGATGGAAACAATCGCCGCCAGCCGGCCCATCGGCAGGAACGATGGCCCAGGTGCTGCGCGACGAAGCCCGCTACTTGATGAATACCTACAAGCGGCCGGCGCAGATCTTCGTGCGCGGGCGCGGTTGCTATTTGTACGACCAAAAAGGCCGCGCGCACCTGGATTTTCTGGGTGGCATCGCTGTCAACGCCCTGGGCTACGCGCATCCACGCATCGTCCGTGTGATCCGGTGGGAATCCGCGCGCGCGATTCACGTCTCAAATTTGTTTCACAACCCGTATCAGGGTCCCTTGGCACGCAAACTGGCGGAATGGTCAGGAATGGACCGCGCGTTTTTCACCAATAGCGGCACGGAAGCGGTTGATGGCGCGCTGAAGCTGGCGCGGTTGGCGGCGCACACGAAATCTGCAGGCAGAAAAACCCGATTTCTGGCACTTGAAAATTCGTTTCATGGGCGAACCTTCGGCGCCCTTTCGATCACCTATGGCGCGAAGTATCGCGATCCGTTCGCCCCGCTGGTTCCTGGCGTGGAATTCGTGCGCTTCAACGACGTTGCTGATCTCGAATCGAAATTCGACGAGACAGTTTGCGCCATTGTCATCGAGCCGATTCAAGGCGAGGGTGGAATTTATCCGGTCAGTCCCGCGTTCTGGCAGAAATCGCGCGAATTAGCCACGCGATTTGGCGCCGCGCTGATCGCCGATGAAATCCAGTGCGGCCTGGGCCGCGCAGGCCGCCACTTCGCGTACCAGCGCTTGCCGGGACTGCCGGACATTGTCGTTTTGGCGAAACCCATCGGCGGTGGATTGCCTCTCGGGGCGTTCGTGGCGCGCGAGGAATTCGCTTCGGCGTTTTCGCCCGGTCTTCATGGTTCCACATTCGGCGGCGGGCCACTCCTCTGCGCTGTGGGCCTTGAATTTCTTGCCACAGTTGAAGAAGAAGGTTTGCTCGAGAACGTTCGCGCGCGAGGCGCCCAACTTCGCGAGGGCTTTGCGCGACTGGCCGCCCAATTCGATTTCATCCGCGAAGTGCGTGGCGAAGGTTTGATTCTAGGATTGGATCTGCGCGTGGAAGGTGGTCCGTACGTCGCGGAAGCCATGCGCCGCGGCCTGCTCATCAACTCCACACATGATCATGTGCTTCGCTTCCTCCCGCCGTATATCCTGACGGCGCGGCAAGCTGACGAAGGATTGAAGATCCTCGAAGCCGTGCTCACCAGCACAGCGCGTCCGCAAGAAGTCGCGGCGCCTTCAGGCGGCGAAGCGTCCCCGCGACTCGAAATGGCGGCCGCGAGGTGAGCGGACCAACGAGCGCGGTGGCTCCTACAGTGGAAGCGGCCAACGACTTGTTGACGGGCACCGAATGGGGTCCGGCACAAGTGCGCGAATTGCTGCATCTATCCGCCGATGTGAAGGCTCAACCGCAACGCTACCGCGGAGCTTTGGGCGGACGGTTCCTTGCCATGATTTTCGAGAAGCCGTCGCTGCGTACACGCGTCACGTTTGAAGTTGCCATCCAAAGTCTGGGCGGATCGGCTACTTATCTGGATCACTCGAACGCGCGTCTCGGCGAGCGCGAATCGATTCCGGACGTGGCGCGCAATTTGTCGCGCTGGGTGCAAGGAATCGTCGCGCGAGTTTTCGAGCAAAAAACCCTCGAAGTTCTTGCTGATTACGCTTCGATTCCCGTGATCAACGCGCTTTCCGAACGCTTCCATCCGTGCCAGGCGCTCTCGGATTGGTTCACGCTCGAGGAACGCTTTGGGTCGGCGCGCGGATTGAAGCTGGCATTCATCGGTGATGGCAATAACATGTGCCATTCGCTGCTGCTCGCAGGAGCGCGCGTTGGCGCGCATATCCGCGTGGCTTCGCCCGCGGGTTATGCGCCCGATGCGCAGATCGTCGCCGATGCGCGCCGCACGGCTAAGGAAACGCGCGCCAAGATTGAATTGTTCCGCTCTCCACAAGAAGCGGTCGCGGGCGCGCAAGCGGTTTACACTGACGTGTGGGCCAGCATGGGACAGGAATCCGAAACTGCCGAGCGAGCCGCGAAATTCACGCCCTATCAGGTGAATGACGAATTGATGTCGCTCGCCGGGCCGGACGCTGTGTTCTTGCATTGTCTGCCGGCGCATCGCGGCGCGGAAGTCACCGACGCCGTGATGGATGGGCCGCGCTCGATTGTATTCGACCAAGCTGAAAATCGTCTGCATGTGCAGAAAGCCATCCTCTTGAAGCTTCTGGGTTGAAAGGAAACTCCCCCGTGCCAAAGAAAGCTGTGCTCGCCTATTCGGGCGGGCTCGACACTTCGATCATCATTCCGTGGCTGAAGGAGACGTATGGCTGCGAAGTCATCGCCATGATTGGCGATGTCGGCCAGCAGGAAGATCTCGACGCGGCTCGCAAGAAGGCGCTGGCGACCGGGGCCTCGAAGGCCACAATCGAAGATTTGCGCGAGGAATTCATCACCGAATATATTTGGCCCACGTTACGCGCGGGCGCCGTGTACGAACACAAATATTTGCTCGGCACTTCGTTTGCTCGTCCGGTGATTGCCAAGCGCCAGGTGGAAGTGGCTCTGGCCGAAGGCGCGGACTCTGTCGCCCACGGTTGCACGGGCAAGGGCAACGATCAGGTGCGCTTTGAATTGACGTACAAAGCGCTTGGTCCGAATTTGCAGATTCTCGCGCCATGGCGCGAATGGAAGATTTCCTCGCGCGAGGACGCCATCGCTTACGCCAGCGCGCACGGCGTGCCAGTCGAACAATCCAAGGCCAATATTTACAGTCGCGATCGCAATATCTGGCATTTGTCGCACGAGGGTGGCGTGCTTGAAAATCCCGCGAACGCTCCGGATGAAGCCATGTGGCAATGGATCTCGCCACCGGAGAAAGCGCCCACAGCGGCGGCCGAAATAGAAATCGGTTTCGAGGCCGGCACACCCGTTTCTGTGAACGGAAAACGAATGGCCGCGATGCCACTGCTCACTGAACTGAATCACGTTGCCGCGGAACACGGCATTGGCCGCATCGATTTGGTCGAAAACCGCTTAGTCGGGATGAAATCGCGCGGCGCTTACGAAACTCCGGGCGGTACGCTGCTGGTGGCCGCGCACCGAGAGCTTGAGACGCTGTGCCTCGATCGCGAAACTGCGCATTTCTCGCAGATGCTTTCTTTGCGTTACGCCGAAATGGTTTATTACGGCCTGTGGTTTACGGCGCTGCGCGAGGCGCTCGATTCGTTTTTCTCCACAGCCCAGCAGCGCGTCACCGGATCAGTGGGCCTGAAACTTCACAAGGGCAACCTCACGATTACGAAGCGCACGTCGCCCTATTCGCTGTATAAGGCTGATCTCGCCAGCTTCAGCATGGATCACTACAACCCGAAGGATGCCGAAGGGTTTATCAACCTTTTCGCGCTGCCGGTCACGCTCTCGGCGCGAAAGGCGGTCCCGTGAGTTCCGGGGATCAGGACTCCGGCTCCGGCAACAAATTGTGGGGCGGGCGCTTTGAACGCGCGACGGACAAAGTCTTCTACGAATTCCAGAAGTCATTTTCCTTCGACCGCAGGTTGTTGCCATACGAACTCGCGGTAGATCGCGCATGGGCGCGGGCGCTTGAGGGCGTCGGCATTCTGAATCGCGACGAGGTGCATCGCACAATCGAAGCGATCGAAGCCATCGGCACGCGCGCGGCGAAGGAACCGGCGTGGCTCGATGCTTCGCCGGCGGAGGATGTGCACTCTTTCGTCGAAACGGCGCTTGTCGAGCGCCTTGGTCCGCTCGGCTACAAATTGCACACGGGCCGCAGCCGCAATGAATTGGTGGCCACGGATTTTCGCCTTTTCGTGCGCGACGCGTGCCGCCATACGCTCGCGCGATTGGCTGGATTGATCGATGCGCTGATCGAGCAGGCTTCGCGCAACCTCGATGTGCCGATGCCCGGCATGACGCACATGCAGCACGCACAGCCCATTTTGCTTTCGCATTTTCTACTCGCGCACGCGGAGGCTTTTTTCCGAGACATGGAACGCGTGAAAGCCGCGCGCGCATCGGCCGATGCCTGCCCCATGGGCTCGGGAGCGCTGGCCGGCTGTGCTCTCGCCATCAATCGCGACGCCGTGGCGCAGGAGTTGGGTTTTTCGCGTCCCACGGCAAACAGTCTGGACGCCGCGAGCGATCGGGATTTCGCGCTCGACTATCTGTATGCGCTCGCTGTGACTGCCACGCACATCTCGCGCCTCGCCGAAGATTTCGTGCTGTTTGCTTCGCAGGAGTTCGGTTTTCTGCTGCTATCCGACGAATTTTCAACCGGCAGCAGTCTGATGCCGCAGAAGAAAAATCCGGATGCGTGGGAATTGCTGCGCGGCAAGACTGGCCGCATCCAGGCGGCGTTATCGAGCCTTCTGGTCACGCTTAAGGGTTTGCCCTCAAGCTACCAGCGCGATTTGCAGGAAGATAAAGAGCCGCTATTCGCCGCTCACGATCAAGCGGTCGCGATTCTCGAAATCGCTGCCGGCGCCACGGCAGCATCGCGGTTTCATGAAGATCGCCTGCGACAGGCTGCCGCCGATCCCGCTCTCGTTTCCACGGAAGCCGCGGATTATTTGGTTCGGCGAGGTATGCCGTTCCGCCAAGCGCACGAAATCGTGGGCAAAATCGTGCGCGAGGCCGAACGCAGCGGTGTTTCCTGGGCTGCGCTCCCGCTCGATCAGCTCAAGAAGTTTTCACCGCTATTCGAGGCCGATTTGTATGCGGCACTTACGCCCGAAGCGGCTCTTGCCGCGCGCGCGGTTCACGGCGGAACGTCGCCCACACGTGTGCGCGAAGCAGTGGCTGCCGCACGCGCGCGTCTCACGGCGACCGAGGCTTCGTCGTGAGCGTGAAATTGACCGCGCGCATTTTGCCGCGCGGCTTCCGCTATGCTGGCATGCACTGCGGCATTAAGAAAAGCAGCCGCTTCGATCTAGGTTGGATTGTTGCCGACGAGCCTTGTGCCTCCGCTGGTGTTTTCACTACTAACCTCATCAAGGCTGCGCCCGTCCAGCTTTCTCAGGCTCATATCCGCCGCGCGGCTTCGCGCATGCGCGCGGTCGTCGTAAATTCCGGAAACGCAAATTGCGCCACTGGGCCTGACGGTATGCAAGCCTCACGCGATACCGCCGTGGCCGCCGCGCGACTTCTCGGGTGCCGCGCTGAACAGGTGCTCATTTGCTCGACGGGAGTGATCGGTGTGCCGCTGCCTGTCGACCGCATCGTCGGGGCGCTGCCGCGACTATTGCCGCGACTCGCGCGTGATTCCGCATCATACGAATCTCTGGCGAAATCCATCTTGACGACGGACACGCGCCTGAAATGCGCCGCAGCCAGCTGCCGCATCGGTGGACGCAGCGTGCGCTTGCTCGGTTGCGCCAAGGGTTCAGGCATGATTCATCCGCAGATGGCCACGATGCTCGCGTTTATTATCACCGACGCGGCTGTGCCGGCAGGCATTTTGCAGCGCGCGCTGCGCGAAGTCACCGTGCGCACGTTCAACGTAGTCACGGTTGATGGCGATACATCCACAAACGACACAGTGCTCGCATTTGCAAACGCAGCCTCCGGCGCGCGTCCCATTCGTGGCGCGAGGGGAACCGATTATCGTAGTTTTGTCGCGGCGCTTGAAACCGTTTGCTGCGAACTCGCTCTCGCGATCGTCGATGATGGCGAAGGCGCAAGCCATCTGGTCGAAATTGAAGTTCGGGGCGCGGCGTCCGACAGCGATGCCGACCGCGTCGCAATGACCATCGCGCATTCGCCGCTGGTCAAAACCGCCGTAACCGGCGCCGATCCCAATTGGGGCCGTATCCTGGCTGCGGCGGGTCGCTCTGGCGCAAAGTTCGATCCTGAGCGCGTCGAAGTCTGGTTCGGCGGCGTAAGAATGTACGGTCGTCCGCGGACCGGGGGACCTTCGCGCCCACTGCCTTTTGACGAGGCCTCCGCTCACCAGCGCCTGCTCTCGAAACATGTCGAAATTGCCGTCGATTTGAAGAAGGGCCACGGTAACGCCCGCGCCTGGACCTGTGACCTCACCGCTCGATACGTCGAGATCAACGCCAGCTATCGCAGTTGATTCCTGTGCGTCTTTGCTGCTGAGCGCGTCAATACCCGTCGCGACACGGCCCCGATCCGGCAAGTCCAGTAGGTTCTGCATACTTCCCGTTGGAGTAATAATCTTTGGTTGACGCGCTTCCCGTTTCGGTACAAGATTCCGCCCATCGCTGAGGCGGCGAGGGTTCCCGCGGAGCAACTAGTCTTTATACCAGTGCGGTCTGGCGCTTCGGCGCATTCCAGGCACTTTTTGGGCTAATGGGGGGAACGTACTAGTGAAGAAACTTTACATTGGGAATCTTCCATTTCAGGCTACCGAAGAAGAAATCGGCGAATGGTTCACTCAGACCGGAGTAACTCCTTCCAGTGTTATGTTGATTCGGGATCGTTTCACAGGTCAACCCCGTGGCTTTGGCTTCGTTGAAATTCAAAATGATGAAGAAGCCCAGCGCGCCGTCCAGGCGCTGAACGGGCAGCAACTCAAAGGACGAAGCATCGTTGTCAACGAAGCACGTCCGCCGCGCGAT
>JBAQYV010000121.1:0-8822 GCA_049790315.1 Candidatus Acidiferrales bacterium
GAACCGATGCTCGCCGCCGCGCACAGCCAGCGCAGCGACGCTCCCGGACGTGAAGCCCGCGCGCTCCTTCTCGCCTACGCCGCGTGCCTCGATTCCGAAGAACCGCGCGCTCGGCGCGCCGTCGCCGCTGGCCTTGGCGAACTCGATTCGCAAATCGCGCGCCTGTGGCCGCACGCCGCCGCCGAAGATTTGGCGCCTCGCGTTGTGCGCGCTCTCGCGCGGGAAGAATCGCCCGGCATCTCCGGCCTGCTCGCCGCGCTCACAGAACGTTTGGCCAAGCGTGCGCTCGACGGCCGGCACTACGCCGAATTCGATCGCATTCTTTCCGCGCTCGAAGCCGCGGCTCACGATTCCGGCCAATCCCATTTTTCCGCGCTCGTCCGCGGCATCACCACTGACGACGCCTGGTTCTATCTCGTCGAAGATGCCCTGGCCAATCGCCCGCTCGATCCCGTGCTGCCGCGTCTGCTTCGCCGCGAACCCGCGCGTCTGCTCGATCGCCTGGCTCTGCTTCTCACCGCGCCGGAAGGCATCAACCTTTTCCCCCCGATGGTGCGTCTCGTGCGCGCCACGGGCGAACCAGTGCTGGCCACGCTGGCCATGCGTCTCCGTGAACCACACCGGCAACCGGCCCTCGCGGCGATCAAATTGCTGGCTGCGGCCGATCCCACGCGCTTGATCGCGGCGCTTCCGCGCGCCCTGCCGAGTTGGGATTGGAATCTGCAAGACCTCGCCGTCTCCGAGCTCTCGCGTGTGCACGATTCCACGCTCGCCTCCCGCGTCTCGCGCGCATTTTTTGAATGCATCGAAGAAGCGCATTCCTTGGTTGTCCCGGCGATGCTCGATCACATTGGTCTCGCCAAGGACACCTCCGCGATTCCGCTGCTCCTCCAAATCGCCGGCGGCGTTCACGCCACGCTCCGCGACATTTTTTTCCGCATCAAAGCCGTCGAAGCGCTGGGCCGCATGCGTGCCACCGAGGCCGCCGATTTATTGCGCACCATCGCTCGCACGCGTAACGGCCTCTCGTACGTCGAGCCCGCCGGACTGCGCTCCGCCGCCGACGAAGCCCTGGCGCTGCTTGAAAATCATCCAGCCTCGGCTCGCGTGCGCGCGCGCACCGAAGCGCTCGAAAAATCCGCGCGTCCCTATTCCCATCCGCGCCGCTATCAACGCATTCCGCTGGCGTCATCTTTCTCCGCGCGGCTTGCGGGCTCCGTTTCCGGCGCCGCGCGCGTTCACACCATCGGCCTCGGCGGCGCGTTCGTGCAATCCGCGCAACGCATGTCCGTCGGCGATTCCTTGAAAGTTGAAATTCGCACCGGCCTGCGCTCCATCCAATCCACGGCGGTGGTCCGCAACATTTCCGCGGACGGCGGAGGCATCGAATTCGTGCACATGAAGGCCGAAGATCGTGAAACCCTGCGCCGCGTGATCGGCCGCCTAATCCGCGAATAGCAACTCGCCTCTTCCCGTAAATCGAAAACTCATTCCTTCAAATCCCCAGACGCGCTAAAGTGAGCGCGATGAATGTCATCGTCATTCTCGCGGTATTGGCCGCGGCTGTGATCGCCGCGTTCGTGGCGTCTGCCGTCACGCGTCGCCGCCAGCAAACCGAATGGAATAATTTGCGTCAGGAAATGCAGGGTCTGCTTGCCGGCCAATCGCAAGCCGTCACCGCGCAGCTCGGCCAGTTATCCCAATCCGTCGTCCAGCAATTGGGCCAGGTGTCTCAGCAAGTGCAGAGCGGCCTCGCCTCCACCGGCTCGCTCGTCTCCGATGCGCAGCGCGCGGTTTCTGAGCGCCTGGAATCTTCCACTTCCGTGATTCGCGAATTGCAGCGCCAGTTGGGCGAAGTACAACAGTCCGGCCGCGATCTATCCGCCGCGGCGCACATGATGGAGTCCGTCCTCGGCGGTACGAAATCGCGCGGCACCCTCGGCGAAGTCACGCTTGGCCGCCTTTTGGCTGATACGTTGCCGCAAGGCGCTTTCACCGAGCAGCACCGCTTCTCCACCGGAGAAATCGTCGATGCTGTCGTGCGCTTTCGCGACAAAATTCTCCCCATCGACTCGAAATTCCCGCTCGACGATTATCGCCGCCTCGTCGAAGTCGGCGAGGAAGCGCGCCAGGGATTTTCGCGAGCCGTGCGCACCCACGCCGATTCCATCGCGCGGAAATATATCGTCCCCGGCGAAGCCACGCTCGATATCGCGCTGATGTTCGTGCCCTCGGAAGGAATTTATTACGAGCTGCTGCGCTCAGCCGACCCCAAAGGCATTCCTCTCGACGAGTACTGCCGCAAAAAAGGCGTCCTCGCCGTTTCGCCCAGCACCCTCTATGCCCACCTCAGCGTCGTCCTGATGGGATTGCGCGGAATGCAGATCGAAGAAAACGCGCGCCGTCTGCTCAGCAGTATGGCCGGCCTAAAAAAACACTGGGATAATTTCGCCGAAGTGTACGAAAAAATGGGAACGCATCTCCGAAACGCCCAGCAGAGTTACGCCGACGCCGATCGCCGTCTCGAACGCGCCCGCGCCGAGCTCGATCAAATGCAGCAAGGCTCGCTCCCCGCCCCCGCCGCCCCCGCGCTCGAACCCGCCGAAAAATAATTTCCGTCGGCTGCATCACCTGATTTTTTATCTTTGTAGGAGCGGCCGAAGGTCCGACGTGGCGGAAGCTTGTCTCCGCTAGATTCACCGCGATGAAAAAACTCCCGCGCTAATTCGCGGGCCGCGCACGCGCCAACCGCGCGCGCACATAAAATTTCCCCGACGACAACGGCACAATTTGCACCTGCGCCTGATTGATCTCTCCACCGCTCGTTCTCATTCGCCGAATATTCGGATCCGGCGGCGCCGCGTTACTCCCAATCGCCGCGCCGATCGGTTCCAGCATTTTAATTACCGTCGGACTCCAATTCCCCAACTCCACCTCAAGCGGCTGCGTCGATCCGTGCACGCGCACCGTCAACGTCGCCGGCGCTCCGATACGCAGCGGCCCCGCGGGATTGATCGCGTCAAGCTCGACAACAGTCACATCCATGGGCGCAGGCGCGGCCCCGTTGCCCGCCACGGAAAGCTGGCTCGCTCCCAGCGGCGTATCCGGCGCCGGCAGCGCCACCAGCGCGGCAGGCGACGCCGCAAGCACCAAAGCGGCCTCGCCGCCGATCGACACATGATTCTCGTCCGCGTCGCCTTGCAAGCGCTGGCCGTAAATCGCGAATGCATCGCGCGCATCGATGATCGCCGGAAAATCCGTCACCTGCATTTGCGCCGGAGTCGGCCGCACCTCAATCGGCGCCGTAGCCACGATCGAACTGCCTTGAATCCGCGCTCTCAATTCCCCGGCTCCCGCCGGAACCACCCAGCGCGCGCGGCCACTGGCGTCGGTCTTGATCGTGTGTCCGTCGCTCAGCAAAATTTCCACGTCGGGCACCAGCCGCCCCGTCGCGTCCAACACCGCAAGCGTGGCCGGCGATTCCGCCACCAGCACCGGCGGCAGCACGATGCTATGCGCGGGCCCCGCCGCATGAAGTGCCCCGGCGTAAAGGGAACTTGCCGCAAAAGCAATGGCCACCAGCGAACAATTGAGCCGCATATGCATCGCGCGCGATTGTACCCTAGCCGCCCGCCCCCCACACTCCGTCACAAGCGCGATCCGACGTAACTACTTGCTTCCGTGCGTCTTGTGCGGAGCCACCCACTTTGCTAGCCTGCAAGAACGATCGCAATGAAGGGTGTGCGCGGCGCCCAGCACAACGCCGCGGCGCGCGGAGGCCTTGGTTTGCGCGGCACGCGGAGGGTGGCCCTTGCACATTGAATCCGGCGCGCGCAGCGACGTCGGCCGAGTTCGCAAGAACAACGAAGATAGTTTCCGCGCCGAACCTTCGCTCGAACTTTTCGTTTTGTCCGATGGCATGGGTGGCCAGGCGTCCGGCGAAGTCGCCAGCGCCCTGGCTGTCGAAACCGTCGTGGAACACTGCCGCGCCGCCGCCCAGGATAACGGCGATGCGCCGGACTTTTGCGGTGAGCTCACGCCCGGCCTATCGGATCGAACCAATCGCTTGGCGAGTGCGATTCGCCTGGCCAACCGCAAAATTTTTGAAGCGGGCGCCACAGATCCCGCGCGAAAAGGCATGGGCGCAACCATCGTGAGTTTCTGGATCACCGACCGCCGTCTCTCGCTCGCGCACGTAGGAGACAGCCGCGCCTATCTGCTTCGCACCGGATCGTTCGAGCAGCTCACCGCCGATCATTCGCTCGTCGCGGATCTGGTGCGCGGCGGAATTCTTACGCCGCAGCAAGCCGAAGTCAGCGAGCAGCAAAGTATCTTGACGCGCGCGCTTGGTACGCAGTCGTCCGTCGAGGTTGATGCGGATGAGCAGATGCTTCTGGCGGGCGATGTCCTCCTGCTCTGCTCGGATGGACTTTCGCGTACCGTCACGAATCCTGAAATCGCGAGCACGCTCGAAACGCACCCCGATCCGCAAAAAGCCGCCGATCGGCTGATCGATCTGGCGAATGAAAATGGCGGCGAAGACAATGTCACTGCGATCGTCGTGCGTGTGACGCCGGAACCGAAAGGTTTCCTCGCGCGCTGGCGCCGCTCGCGGCCGAAAAGAAGTAGCGGCAAGAAATAATCGTTTAGCGTAGGAGCATTCGATGGCGCGGCTGGTTCTGAAATTCGAGGGTGCGGTGATGAAGGAAGTGCCGCTCGGCACTCGCCCCGTCACCATTGGCCGCGGACCCGACAACGATATCCCCGTCGATAATTTGGCTGTATCCACCTACCACGCGCGTGTGTATGCCGAAGCCGGCCGCCTCGTCATCGAAGATCTGAACAGCTTGAACGGCACGTTCGTCAACGGCCTGCGCGTCGAACGCGCCATGCTCAATGACGGCGATGCCATCGAGATCGGCAAACACCACATCGTCGTTGATCAAGAGCACGACGCCGCCGTGCCCGTTGATTCGCAACGCAAAATCGTCGCGCCCAAAGTAAATGAAACCATGGTGCTCGATACCAAAGCGCGCCGCGAAATGTTTGAGATGGCCGCCGCGCTCGGCGAACGCTCGCAAATTTCTCCCGGCCGCGTGCGCGTGCCCACGCTTGTCGTTCTCGGCGGGCGCACCGACCGCAAGGAATATCAGTTAAGCGACCGGCTCACCGTAATCGGCAAATCCGATATGGCCAGCGTAAAACTGCGTGGATGGTTCGCGCCCAACGTCGCCGCGCAAATTCACAAGCACGAAGACGGCTACTACCTCGGCCTCGGCGATCGCGTGCCGCGAGTGAATGGCGAATCCATCGCCGGTCCGACGCGCTTGAATGATGGCGACATCATCGCCATCGGCCGCGTGCGTCTAAGCTTTCTGTTTCGCAACTGAACGCCGCGTCTCCCCGTCGCAATCCGCTGCAATGAACATGCCGATCGCTGCAAGCAAAATCCCGGAGCAACAACAAAAAGCCGCATTCCCGAGCGGCGTACCGAAACGCCGCGCCGCGTCGGACGCATTATGAAATTCATCCGCCGCATTGCCGGAGCCTTGTGGCGGCGCCGCGTGCCGCTCGCCATCAGTATGTGTTTGACGATCGGCGCGCTGGGAATTTATCTCGCGGCCTTCGTTGGTGAGCGGCCCACGCCGGCTTTCGATTTCATACATCGCCTCGAGCTCGATGCCCTCGATACTCGCTTCCGTCTGCGCCCCGCGCGCGACACGCATCCCGATCCGCGCATCGTGATCGTCGATATCGACGAGCGCTCCCAGGAACTTCTCGGGCGCTGGCCTTTTTCGCGCGCTGAGTTCGCGCGCATGCTTGACGCTCTGCATGCGGACGGCGCCGCCGTCGTCTCCTTCGACATCACCTTCAGTGAGCCCGATCAAAGCTCGGCTCCCATTCGCGCGCTCGCGGCGCAAGTCGCCGAACAGGAAAAGCAGCAGGGCGCGCAACTCGATCCGCGCATTCAGCGGGATCTCGACAGTCTCGCGCATGCCTACGATACCGACGATCAATTCGCCCAATCCATTCGACGCTTCGGCCCTGTCGTGCTCGGAAATTTCTTTCTCTACTCCGAGGCCGATCTCCGGGGCGTCAGCGACCAATCCCTTGATCGCTACGCGAATATCCTCGCCGATTTTCCGTTTCCTGAAGAGCGCGCCGAAAATCCGAAAACCGGCGCCGGCGATCTCGCTCGCCTCATGCAATCCTACGCGCCGTGGGGACTCACTCCGCAAGGCACGCAAGCCAATCTTGAAACGCTCAGCGCCGCGCTGAGCGCCGCGCACGGACAAACCGGCTTCTTCAATGTCGAACCGGATCCCGACGGCGTCGTGCGCCACGCATTGCTCGTCTTGCCGTACGGAAGATCGAAAGATCTCGCGGATTGGGACCTTTACGCTTCTCTCGACGTTCAAACCGTTCGCCTATTTCTTCATATTCCCGACGACCAAATGTCCGTGGACTTCGGCCCCGCCGGCATCGATGCCATCGAGTTCGGTCCCGGCCTTGCCACGCATCCTGATCCCATCGGCCGTCTGCTGATCAACTATCAGGGCCCGGTGCGCACGTATCGCTACGTTTCGATGGCCGACGTCGTGAAGAACAATTTCGCGCCCGGCACATTCAAGGGAAAAATCGTGCTCGTCGGCGCATCGGCCACGGGAATTGGCGATTTACGTTCCACTCCCTACGGCGGATTGGATTATCCGGGCGTTGAAATCCACGCCAATGTGATCGACAACATTCTGAACCGCCACGCGTTGAAACGAGGTCCGGCGCAAGTTGCGTGGGATATCGCGCTCATTTTATTTTTCGGCATTCCTGTCGGCGTGTGGCTCGCGTTCGGCCGGCCGCGATGGCTTTGGGCGCCGCTTCTTTTGCTCGCACTTTTCGCGTTCGGTGTTTATGACGCGTTCCTGCACGACTGGTGGCTGAATTTCACGATGCCTGCGCTGACGCTCGTCTCCAACGTCGGACTCGTGGCCCTTTACCGCGCGTTGGTCGAAGAAAAGGAAAAACGCAAAGTTCGCGGCGCATTCCAGCAATATTTGAGCGCCGAAGTGATCCGCCGCTTGCTCGAAAGTCCCGAACTGCTCGAGCCGCGACGCACGGATATAACTGTAATGTTCAGCGACATTCGCGGCTTCACCACGATTTCCGAAAAACTCGACGCGCAGGAACTCGCCGCGCTGCTCAATCGATATCTTACGGATATGACGCGCATCGTTTTCGATCGCGGCGGCACGCTCGACAAATACATCGGCGATGCCGTCATGGCTTTCTGGGGCGCGCCCATCGAGCAAGCGGACCACGCCGTCAGCGCCTGCCACGCCGCGATAGAAATGATGGAGCGCCTCGCGCCCCTGCAACGCCAATGGCAAGCTGAAGGCAAACCACGTCTCGACATCGGCATTGGTCTCAACACCGGCGCCGCATCTGTCGGCAACATGGGCTCCACGCTGCGCTACGGTTACACCGCGCTCGGCGACTCCGTGAATCTAGCGTCACGCCTTGAAGGCCTCAACAAGGACTACGGAACGCACATCCTCGTAAGCCAAAGCACATTCGAGCAAGCGACCGCGCAGGCCGCCGCGCAAAGTGGCGGCTCGCAATTCGTTTTTCGCGAACTCGATCTGATTCGCGTGAAAGGCAAAACGCAACCCGTCGGCCTCTACGAATTGATCGGCAGGCGCGACGCGTCAGGAAATTCCGCCGCACCGGATACTGCGCAGCGCGCTGTTTCACCGGACCGCGCGGAGCGCGTTGCTTCAACAGCCCGCGCGGAGCGCGTTGCTTCAACAGACTCCGCGGAACAAATTGCTTCCACTGACGAGCGGCTCGCGCAATTCGCGCGCGGCCGCGCACTTTATCGCGAACGGCGTTGGGTTGACGCGCGAGAAGTTTTTGCAAATATCGCCGAGCGCTGGCCCGATGACGGCCCCGCTCGCGTCTTCCGCGAACGCTGCGAAGATTACTTGATCGAAGAACCCGACCCCGATTGGGATGGAGTCTTCACGATGCTGCACAAATAAAACATTTTCGATCGCGACACGCGCGATGCCGATCGTGGTACGAGCGATACCTATTGCGACGCGCGCGACGCCGATCGCGCGAAATGCGGCGCGACGCATTCCGCGCTAGCCGGGCGGCCAGCCCAGCGCGCGTCCACCGAGAACGTGCAAGTGCAAATGAAAAACGCTTTGCCCCGCTTCCGGGCCGTTGTTGAATACGGTGCGAAAATCGGTACGCTTTCTTTCCTTCGCCAACTTCGCGCCCACGAGCAGAATTCGTCCTAACAACGCGGCGTCATCCGCCACAGCTTCGCGTAGAGACACCAAATGTTTCCGCGGACAAATCAAAATATGATCGGGCGCCTGCGGATTGATATCCTCAAACGCGAAAATTTCCGGGTCTTCGTATACAAGCTTCGCGGGAATTTCTTTCCGCGCGATTTTGCAGAATAAGCAGTCGCTTTCTTCCATACTTTCTCCTTCGTTCCGACGCGGTGAATTCCGTTTTCGGCGATTCGCCGCGAAAACTAATTCGCCGGATCGACGCGCACGACGAATGCCGCGATTCCATGTTCAGCCTGCAACTGCGCCGCGACTTCCTGCGCCGCAGCCTCAAAAGTATAACGGCCGACAAACACGCGATACACGGTTCCTGTTGGCGCGTCGAATTTCTGAACAGAAACGCTCGGATATCTTGTCGCGATTTGATCGCGCAATTTATCGGCTTTGGCCTCGGCGGAAAACGCGCCAATTTGCACCGCGAATATTCCCACCGTCACGTCGGTGTTACGGCTCGGCGCGGTCGCC
>JBAQYV010000122.1:0-46781 GCA_049790315.1 Candidatus Acidiferrales bacterium
GCCTGGAAGAAAACGCCAGCGCGGATTCGCAAGAGGCTTCCCTCCGCGCGCCGACAATCGACTTTTTCTTCGCCCCTGCCGACCCCGCCAAGCCCTCCGGCGCGCAGCAACTGATCCGCGCAAATGCCACTGGCGGCGTCAACGTTCGCCAATTGGACCGTCGCGGCACCTCTCAGACCGCCGATTACACCGTCGTCGACCGAAAATTCGTCCTCAGCGGCGGTCCGCCCGTGCTCCGTGACGATTCCGGAAACAGCACCACAGGCCGTCAATTGACCTTCATTTTTGCCGATGATACGATTGTCGTGGATTCGGCGGAAGGAACCCGCACACTGACACTCCACCGGGTCGAGAAATGAAGCCCGATGCCCAAGCTCCAGGCCGTCGAACTCAGCAAATCTTACCGGGGCCGCAAAGTCGTTGACAATGTGGACCTGGAAATCGCCGAAGGCGAAGTCGTGGGCCTTTTGGGACCGAACGGCGCGGGTAAAACGACTACTTTCTATATCTTGGTAGGGTTGGCCCGGCCCGATTCTGGACGCGTCCTCCTCGACGGCGAGGACATTACCGATCTTCCCATGTACATGCGGGCTCGCAATGGCATCAGCTATTTGCCCCAGGAACCTTCGGTGTTTCGCCAATTGACTGTGGAAGAAAACTTGCTCGCAGTTCTTGAAACCGTGCCCTTGACCGCGACCCAGCAGCGCGATCGCCTGGAAGAATTGCTCGCGCAGATGGGCCTCGAAACGGTCCGCCTGAATCGCGCCTACACGCTTTCGGGCGGCGAGCGCAGGCGCCTGGAGATCGCGCGTTCCCTGGTCCTCGATCCCACTTTTATCCTTCTTGATGAGCCTTTTTCCGGCATCGATCCGCTGACCGTCGTGGACATTCAGAAAATAATCTCTGACCTGAGCGCCGGCGGCATCGGCGTGCTCGTCACCGATCACAATGTCCGCGAAACCCTCCGCGTGACCGACCGCGCCTACATCATCAGCACCGGGCGAATGTTCCGGGCCGGCAGTCCGGCTGAATTAAGCCAGGACGCCGAGGTCCGGCGCGTTTACCTGGGCGATCATTTCGAGTTGAACTGAAGCGGAACCGCGATGAGCTGGCTACAGCCCAAACTTCACCTCAGGGTGGCGCAGAAGCAAATTCTGACGCCGGGCCTCGTGCAAATGGTGAGCGTGCTGGCGCTCAACCGGCTCGAGCTTCGCGAGATGATCAATGAAGAGATGGTCGCGAATCCGGTGCTCGAGGAAGTCACCGAAGAAGTTTCGTCCACTCCTGAGGACTATAGCGACGAAGCGTTCATCAAGGCCGAAACAGAAAAAGTTCCCGAGACTGAGCCCGCCAATCCTTTCGACGAATTCGATCTTTCCTCATTCTTCAATCAATATCTCGATTCCGGCAACGGCGCGCCCGAGCGCGGCGAACACGAAACCATTGAACGCCCTTCGTTCGACAAGTTCCTTTCCTCACCGCAGGGTTTAACCGAACACCTCACGTGGCAATTGAGCGTCACGGTGTGCAATGAAGCGGTGCGCGCCATCGCGGACATCATCATCGGCAACCTCGATGAGAACGGCTACCTGAGCGCATCGCTCGACGAAATTGCGCACGAGGGGAAGTTTTCCGCCGACGATGTTGAAGATGCGATGGCCGTCGTGCAGGAATTCGATCCGCTGGGCGTCGGCGCGCGAAATCTGCGCGAATGCTTACAAATTCAGTTGCGCGGCTTCGATCCGCAAAACGCTTTGGCGCAGCAGATCGTTTCCGAATGCCTGCCCAAGCGTCCTCTGGCCGCATCCGAGCCCGATTTGCTCGATCCCGAAAGCCCGCTGTCGAAACTGCTGCAATCGAATCAGCTCAAGGAAATCGCGCGCGCGCTCAATCGTCCGGTCGAGCTTGTGAAGCGCGCCGTGGAACTGATCAAGAAACTCGATCCGCGTCCGGGTCTGCGCTACAACAAAACCGAACCGCGCCTCGTCGAACCCGACGTTTATTTCCGCAAGATCGACGATGCGTGGCAAGTCTTCATGAATGAAGACGACGTGCCCCAGCTTCGCCTAAGCCCGGTGTATCGCCGCTTGCTCGCGCGTGACGCCGCCGATCGCGAAGTTCGCAACTACGTGAAGGAACGCTTCACCGCCGCGCTACAACTAATGAAAAGTATTGAGCAGCGCAAACACACCATCCTCCGCGTTTGCCAGGTGATCATCCACCGCCAATCCGATTACCTCGATCATGGCGCCGATCAACTGAAGCCCATGATGATCAAGGAAGTCGCCGAGGAGGTCGGCGTGCATCCTTCCACGGTCAGCCGCGCCGTGGCCAGCAAGTACGCGCATACGCCGCAGGGCGTGGTTGAGCTGCGGCAATTTTTCTCGGAATCCGTGAACGGCCCCGAGGGCGGCAGCATGTCGCTTCTAACGCTGAAGCGCGTCGTGAAAAAAATGATTTCCGAAGAAGATACCGCTCATCCGCTCACCGACGATGCCATCGCCAGAAAACTTCAGGTCGCCGGCATACTGGTGACCCGCCGCACCGTCGCCAAGTATCGCGAGGACCTGCGTATCCCGAGCACGCATCAGCGCCGGGTGAAATCCTAACCGCGGCTGCGCCCATCGTGAAGCGACGGCAACCCAGAACCGAAGCGCGCCAACTAGTCATCCTCACCGGCCTGAGCGGCTCCGGCAAAAGCACCATCCTCAAAGCGTTTGAAGACCTCGGCTTCTATTGCGTCGATAATTTGCCCGTAGATTTGATTCCCACCTTCAGCGAATTGCATCGCCACGGCAATACGGAAATCGAACGCGCCGCGCTTTTGGTGGATGTGCGCGAAGGCGCGCAGATTGAGCAGTTACCCCGCATCTTGCGCCAAATCCGCCGCGAGGCGCCCGCCACGCTGGTGTTCGTCGAAGCCTCGGAGATCGCTCTCGTGCGTCGCTTCAGCGAGACGCGCCGGCCTCACCCCTTGGCGCACGGCCTGCCGGTCCGCGAGGCGCTCAAGCGCGAACGCGAGTTGATGGCGCCGATTCGTAAAATCGCCGACCTCGTCATCGATACCACAAAATTTAATGTTCACGAGCTGCGCCAATTCGTAAGCAAAGGCGTTTTCAGCCCCGGTAAATCCCCGCTGATGGTTTCGGTCGTCAGCTTCGGCTTTCGCTACGGCGTTCCCGCCGATGCCGATCTGGTTTTCGACGTGCGCTTTCTTCCGAATCCGCATTTCATTCCGCGCCTCCGGAAATATTCCGGGCTGAATCCCCGCGTTGTGCGCTACATTCGATCGTTTCCCGAAACCGGGCAATTTCTGAAGCGCATCGAAAGTTTGCTGAAATATCTGATCCCGTTGTATGTGCGCGAGGGGAAAAGTTATTTGACCATCGCGTTCGGTTGCACGGGCGGGCGCCATCGCTCAGTCACATTGGCCGCCGCCGTGCGCAGCGCCCTTGAAAAGCGCGGCTACACGGCCAAGGCCGTGCATCGCGACATCGACAAATAGAATCGGCACAGAAGAACCAAGCGGCTTGACAATCGAACCGGCGATTCGTAGCGTAGCTGTTCTCCCTGTGCAATTTCGGAGCGCACCCAGCGCATGGCCGTAAAGCGATTCTTCGATGGCGAATCTCGGCGCCTCCTGCGCTACGTCTGGCCCTATCGTTTTCGCGTATTGGCGGGCGTCGCCGCGCTGGCGTTTGTCGGCCTTTCCGAAGGCCTCGTCGCCCTGATGTTCCAGCCGATGATAGACACCGTCCTCACGCCCGCGGGTTCGGGCGCGAAGCTGACTCTACTCAAAAATATCCCGATCCTTCACCGTCCCCTCGTGTTGAACTCCTTTTTCCCGCACTGGGTCCACCACGTTTTCACTATCTTCGCGGTCTCTTTGCTCGTCTTGTTTTTCAGCCGCGCGCTCGCCGATTATTTCGGCGTGGTCACGCTCGGATATGTGGGCCTCGCCGGCGTCACCGATCTGCGCAACGATATTTACGCCAAGCTCATCCGGCAGCCCGTCGGATTTTTCCAGCAACATCCCGCCGGGCGCCTGCTCTCCGCGATCATTAACGACATCGAACGCGTGCGCACCACGCTTTCCGATACCGTCGCCGGCTTCTTCCAGTATCTTTTCACGCTCTTCTTTCTCGTCGCGGTGTTGCTGCTCCTCAGTTGGAAAATGACGATCGGCGTCATGATCTTCGTTCCATTGGTGGTGTGGCCGGTCGCCGCGTTTGGCAGGCGCATTCGGCGCGCCGTCACGCGCGTGCAAAATGGTTTTGGAGAGCTCACGCAGATCGTGCAGGAAACGATCTCGGGCAATCGCGTCGTGAAAGCTTTCGGCATGGAAGGGTTTGAAATCGCGAAATTCCGCGACGCCGCGCGTCGCCTGTTCCGCGAAAACATGGACTGGATCCGCAACGTGGCCCGCACCTCGCCCGCCATGGACATTCTCGCCGCCGTCGCCGTATGCCTGGCCGTAGCGTTCGCGCGCACACAGATCAAGATGGGCGTTCTCACCACGGGCGCATTCGGAGCGTTCACGTATGCCATGTTCAGAGCCTACGAGCCGATCAAAGGGCTCGGCAACGTGTACCAACACCTGCAAGAAGCTCACGGCGCAACCGGCCAGGTCTTCGCGTTCCTGGATTTGCAGGAGGAACAGCCCGATGCGGCCGGCGCCAAGGTGCTGCCGCCATTTTCCAGCGACGTCGAATTCGAGGATGTCAGCTTCACTTACGAAGGCACGCGCACGCCGATTCTCTGCGGGATCAATCTGAAAGCGAATCGCGGTGAAGTCCTCGCGATCGTCGGATCGAGCGGCGCCGGAAAAACCACGCTCGTCAATTTGCTCCCGCGCTTCTACACGGCGACTTCAGGCGCGATTCGCTTGGACGGAATCGACGTTCGCGAGGTCACCTTGCGCTCTCTGCGTTCCCAGATGGCCATCGTCACCCAGGAAACCGTGCTCTTTAACGATACGGTCTGGAACAACATTTGTTACGGCCAGCCTGGCCTGCCCGAAGAGCGCGTCTTCAACGCCGCGAAGGTGGCCCTCGCGCACGATTTC
The DNA here is from genome assembly GCA_049790315.1 of Candidatus Acidiferrales bacterium. GTDB lineage: Bacteria > Acidobacteriota > Terriglobia > Acidiferrales > UBA7541 > DASPOJ01. Next base: position 5,066 of record JBAQYV010000122.1, read on the forward strand.
ATTCTCGCGCTGCCGAAAGGCTATCAAACCGTGATCGGCGATCTCGGCCGAAGTCTCTCCGGGGGACAGCGCCAGCGCCTGGCGATCGCGCGGGCTGTTTTAAAAGATTCTCCGATTCTCATTCTCGACGAAGCCACGTCCGAACTCGATTCCGAATCCGAGCAGCTCGTGCAGCGCGCGCTCGCCAATCTGATGACCGGCCGCACATCGTTCGTCATCGCGCACCGCCTCTCCACGATTCGCCGCGCCGATAAAATCGTCGTCATCGAAGACGGCGTGATCCGCGAAACCGGAACGCATCAGGAACTTCTCGCCGGCGGCGGCACCTACGCGCGCCTCTACGAAATGCAGTTCGCCGACGACGACGATCCGTCGCCCGCGCCCGTGCCGCCTGGAGCGTTGCCCTCATGAGTGCCGCGCCAAATGACGTGCGCTCCATGACCGGCTTCGCCCAGGCGCGCTCCGAAGAGAATGGCTGGCGCCTTCGCGTCAGCATCCGCAGCGTGAATCATCGTTTTCTCGATGTGCGCCTCCATCTGCCCGCCGGCGTCGAAGCGATCGAGCCACGCATCCGCCAGATGCTGCGCGATCGCATGCGCCGCGGCCATGTCGACGTCACTGTGAATTTCGAGTCGCTGGCGCAAACCGCCGCGCGCGTGAATCCTGACATCGCCGAAGCCTACTTGAAAGCCGCCGAAGAACTGCGGCGCAAATTCGGCCTCACGACCCAACCCGATCTGATCGGACTATTTCGCCTGCCCGGCGTCGTCGCCGCCTCCGGAGAAACCGGCGACGCCGGTGACGCGCCGCAAGAGAAAGAAGAAAAACTGGGCCGCGCTGTCGAGAATTGCCTCGCGCAAGCCCTGAAGCAACTCGACGAAATGCGCGGTGTCGAAGGCGCCGCTCTCGTGCGCGAAATGCATTCCCTTCTCCGCCGAATCACCGGGCGCACCGCGCGCGTCGAAGAACTTTCCGCGCGCGTACGTCCGGCCATCGCCAGGCATCTCGCCGCGCGCCTCGCGGAACTCCTCGGCGAAGCTCAGATCGATCCCACGCGTCTGGCGCAGGAAGCCGCGCTGCTCGTCGAGCGCGGCGATACCAGCGAAGAACTGGCGCGCCTCCGCAGTCACCTCCAACAGTTCGGCGCGCTTCTGGATGCCGGCGGCGAGCTCGGCAAAAAACTCGATTTTCTGCTTCAGGAAATGCAGCGCGAAGCGAATACTCTTCTCTCCAAAACGCCCGGCGTCGAACGCGACGGCATTGAGATCACCGAGCTCGGCCTCGAGATCAAGTCCGACATCGAAAAATTGCGCGAACAAGTGCAGAACGTCGAGTGACGCAAGAGAAACCAGTCCCGCTCGTCCTGATCGTCTCCGGCCCGTCCGGCTCCGGCAAATCCACGCTCGTTTCAAAGCTGCGCGAGCTGCCCGGCACGCTGTTTTCTGTCTCGTGCACCACACGTCCTCCGCGCGCACAGGAGAGCCCCGGAAAATGGTATGATTTCATCTCCGAGCAAGATTTCGACCGCATGGCGCGCCGGGGCGAGTTCCTTGAGTCCGCCCAGGTGTTCGGCCATCACCGCTACGGCACGCCGCGCAAGTGGCTCGACAAGGCCCGGGAAGAGCGGCTTGATCTCGTGCTCGAAATCGATGTGCAGGGCGCGGCTCAGGTGAAGCAGAAAATCCCCGAGGCCGTGGCGATTTTCATCCTGCCTCCCTCGCGGCAGGAGCTTGAACGCCGCCTTCGCGCACGCGGCCAGGATTCGGATGATTCGATCGCGAAGCGTCTCGATCGCGCGCGGAAAGAAGTGGAGCGCTATCGCGAGTACGACTACCTGATCGTCAATGACGATCTCGATCGCGCCGACAACACGATTCTGGCGATCGCGCTCGCCGAACGCGCCGCGCGCCGCGTTATGACAGAGCGCGCGCAAGAAATTCTAGATTCCTTTGGAGGATGATTTCGATGCCGATTCAAAATGAAGCCCCGGAATGCCGGTTTTCTTTTGTGGTGATCGCCGCTCGCCGTGCGCGGCAATTGATGGCCGGCGCTCCGCCGATGGTCGCGCCGCGTTCGCACAAGCCCACGCGCGTCGCCGTTGAAGAACTCGAAAACGGCGTGCTCGAATTCAATCTGCCCGAAGAGCCTGTGGACATCACCAAAACCGGAAAACTTAAGAAGGACTAGCCAGGCCTCGCCATGCGCATTGCTCTCGGAGTTTCGGGCGGCGTCGCCGCGTACAAAGCGGCCGAACTGGTGCGGCGTCTCCAGCAGGATGGCCTCGACGTCCAGGTCATCATGACCGCGAGCGCGCAGGAATTTGTCACTCCGCTCACTTTCGCCGCGCTCACCGGACAAAAAGTAATCACCGATATGTTCGGCCAGCAACCCGCCGCAGCCAACGTTGAAAGCGCCATCGAACACATCGCCGTGGCGCAACGCATTGACGCCCTGGTCGTAGCCCCCGCCACCGCCAACACGATTGCAAAAATGGCGCGCGGCGTGGCCGACGATTTCCTCACTACACTATATCTTGCGACCACCGCCCCCGTGATCGTCGCCCCCGCGATGAACGTCAACATGTGGGAGCACGCCGCGACGCAGGAGAATATCGCTACGCTACGCGCGCGCGGCGTCCATGTCGTCGCGCCCGAAGAAGGCTATCTCGCTTGCGGCATGACGGGCGCCGGCCGCCTCGCCGGCACAGAAGCCATCGCCGAAACCGTGCGCGCTGTGCTCGGTCTGCGCCGCGATCTCGCAGCCGAATCCATTCTGATCACCGCCGGCCCCACGCGCGAAGATATCGATCCCGTGCGCTACTTGACCAATCGCTCCTCTGGAAAAATGGGCTACGCATTGGCGCTTGCCGCTTTGCGCCGCGGCGCCCACGTCACGCTCATCAGCGGACCCGTCGAAATTGCGGCCCCGCAAGGCGTCGATCTTGTGCCGGTGCGCAGCGCGGAACAAATGCATCGCGCCGTGCTCGAACATTTAACCGGCTCGACAATCGTCATCATGGCCGCGGCCGTCGCCGATTACCGCCCCGTCGCGCCCGCGAATAAAAAAATCAAGCGCGGCCCCGGCCCCATGACGCTCGAACTTGAATCCACACCCGACATCCTGGCCGATGTGGCTCGTGAAAAAAATGTAGCGCGCGATAAAAATGTTCCGCGCGAAAAATCCGATCGCATCCTCGTCGGCTTCGCCGCGGAGACCGAAGACGTCGCCGCGCACGCCCGCGCCAAGCTCTCCGCCAAGCAAGCCGACCTGATCGTCGCCAACGACGTCACCGCGCCCGGCTCCGGCTTCGATCACGATACCAACATCGTCACCCTCTATCCTGCTGGCGGCTCCGAAATCGCTTTGCCGCGCATGAGCAAGCTCGACGTCGCCGGCCGCATCCTCGATCAAGTTCTCGAACTGCGCCGCGCGCGCCCATCGGCGCCGTCTGATCCTGGCGCTTCCGCCGCTCCAGCAACGTCCGGCGCGCCAGCCGCGCACAGCCGGCGCTGAGCCTAGATGAATTCCCTTCCGCCCGGCGATCCAAACCAAAAGTTCACCGCCTGGCTCCGCTATTACGAAGACCTTCGCCTCGGCCCGTTCTATCGCGATCGCCGCTCACCGTCTGGCGCGCCACTCGGCATCAACCGCGCGATCCGTCCGCCCGCTATTGCCGCAACGCCAATCGAATCGCCCAGCGCAATGCCCGTCGCGCAAGCCGCGCCGCGCCAAAAACAACCGGCGTCTGCTCCGCGCCCACTAGCTTCGCCGTTGTCATCGTCTTTACGATCCGCGCCGCCCGCCGCCGCGCCCGCCCCGCTCCCCATCCTCCAGGCGCCGTCGCTCTTCCACGCCTCCGAGCGCATCGAAGGCGACACGCTCGAACGCATCCGCGAAGACCTCGGCGACTGCACCCGCTGTCGCCTGCACAAAACGCGCAACAAAATTGTCTTCGGCGTCGGCAATCCCAAAGCTTCGCTCCTCTTCGTCGGCGAAGGCCCTGGCCACGACGAAGACATTCAAGGCATTCCCTTCGTCGGCCGCGCCGGAAAATTGCTTACGCAAATGATCGAAGCCATGGGCCTGCGCCGCGACGACGTTTACATCGCCAACGTCGTCAAGTGCCGCCCGCCCGAAAATCGCCCGCCCGAAAAAGACGAAGTCGCAACGTGCTCGCCGTATCTTTTCCGCCAGATCGACGCGATTCGCCCCAAAGTGATCGTCTGCCTCGGCAACGTCGCCACCCAATCGCTGCTCGGCACAACGAAATCGATCTCGCAGTATCGCGGCCAGTGGGTTGATTACCGTGGCTCGCGCCTGATCCCGACGTATCATCCCGCCTATCTGCTTCGCAATCCCGCCGCGAAGAGTGATGTATGGCTCGACTTGAAAAAAGTTATGGTCGAGCTCGGCCTCCCCCTCAACCGCTCCCGCCGCGCCGATTAGGCTGTGCGCCCCACGCGGATCGCCGCGCCGGCTCGCGCGCAATGCGCTTGAGGCCGCACTCATACGCCAACGTAACGTCAAAGTGTCATTCTGAGCGAACTCGAAGAACCCTCTTCGATGTCGCAAGCGATCGCGATACAATCCAACGCCAGTTGGGAGATTTATTCCGGGTCAGTCAGCCGACAGGAGACAAACTATGCCGAAGTTTCTAATCGAGCGCGAAATTCCCGGCGCGGGCGAACTCAGTCCCGCTGAGCTTCAAGGCGTTGCCGAAAAATCTTGCAGCGTCTTGCGCTCGCTCCCGCAAGTGCAGTGGGTGGAAAGCTACGTCACCGACAACAAGATTTATTGCGTCTACATCGCGCCCGATGAACAAGCCGTTCGCGAACACGCCCGCCAAGGCGGCTTCCCGGCCAATTCCGTTGCCGTCATCCGCCACATATTTGATCCAACGTCCGCCGAAGCTCCCCCGTGCTGATCGCCCGCGCTACTGCTTCGCGCCGGTCGAGTCCGTGCCGTCGTTCTCGGGAATCGGCACGCCGAAACTTTTCAGCATTTTCCCGCTCGCCACGTCCCACAGCTTGACCGTGTCGTCGCCATTTCCGGAAGCGATACTGTGCCCGTCCGGACTGAATGCGATGTTGCCGCCACCATCGGTGACGCCCTCAAGCGTCCGCACCAATTGCAGCGTCGCAACGTCATACAGTTTGATCGTGCTGTCGCCGAGCGCCAAAGCGAGCGTCTGCCCATCAGGACTGAAGGCCAGCGCACCGGGGCTGCCGGAGGGATCGGAAAATGAACGCAGCGCTTTGCCGGTCGCAACATCCCACAGCGCAATCGTACCGTCGCCGCCGGTCGAAGCCAGCGTGTGTCCGTCCGGGCTGAACGCCAGCCACGACGTCCAGAATTTTTGGCTCGACAACGTAAACGTCACCTCGCCCGTCGTGGCGTCCCACAACTGAATTGAATTCGTCGCTTCCCCCGCTTGGCTCTCGACTCCCGGAGAGTCGTCATTTCCCGCGGCCAGCGTGTGCCCGTCCGGGCTGATCGCCACGACTTTTGGCATGTCGCTGCCGGTGGGAATCAGCTTGGTTTGCTTCCCTGTCGCGACGTCAAAGAGCCGGATCGAAAAATCGTCGCTTCCGGACACCAGCGTTTTCCCATCGTTGCTGAAGACCATGTCCTCGATCTTCAAACCGTTGCCGGAAAGTGTGCGGAGTTGCCGCCCGGTCGTCACGCTCCACAGCAATATCGTGAAGTCGTCTTTGAAATAGACGGCGTTATTTGTCGCCGCCAGCGTCCGCCCGTCCGGACTCAGCACATCATTGTTTTCCACCGATCGTGTCGGAGCGGCCAGCGCCCGCCGCGATTTCCCCGTCGCGATGTCCCACACTGTAACCGTGAAAGTGCCCGGCTTCGTGAATCCCATCGCAAAGATTGAGCGTCCGTCCCCGCTGAACGCGGCGGATGTGATCCATTGGTTTGGACCGAACTCGAACCCCTGTGCCGGCTTCCGTGCATTCCCCCACACGCAACCCGCCAGCGCCATCCCAATCACGCATGCACCCCAAAATTTCTTCCTCATATCCGCCCATCCTCCCGCGCGAAATCGCTCGCGCTACCGCGCCCCGCCCGCGGATCCGGTGTTAGCGTCTGCCGGATTCGGATCGCCGAACGTGCTAAGAAGTTTCCCGCTCGCCACATCCCACAGCTTGATCGTATTGTCGAAGCTCCCTGACGCGAGAGACTTGCCGTCCGGACTGAACACAACGGAAACCACCTGGTCGGTGTGGCCCGCCAGCGTAACCAATTCCTTCCCGCTGGCGACGTCCCAAAGCTTGATTGAGCTGTCATTGCATCCGGATGCGAGCGTTCGGCCATCCGGGCTGAATGCAACTGCGGTGATGGTGTCGGTTTGGCCGGAAAGTGTCCGAAGCACTTTCCAGCTCGCAACATCCCACAACGTGACCTTCGCGTCCCAATTCGCCGTGGCCAGAATCTTCCCGTCTGGACTAAAGGCGACGCTGGAAGTCCAATTATCCTGGCGCGGCAACGTCTGTAGTTGATTGGTAGTCGTTGCGTCCCACACGTCGATCGTATTGATCTCGTCCGCCGGGTTGTCATCATTCATGGGCTCATAGTTGTTGCTTCCCGTCACGAGCGTGCGCCCATCAGGACTGAAGGCCACGGGAGAGACCATGCCGACAGGGTCGTCGATCTCGCGGATCAGCTTCCCGGTCGCAACATCGAAGAGCATGAGCCTTTGATCCTGGCTTCCCGAGGCCAGTGTGCGCCCGTCCGGGCTGAACTCATTGTCGTCGGTTTGTTTCGTCTGCCCCGTCATCGCGTGGAGCGTCTTCCCCGTCGCCACGTCCCGCAGCGTGACCGTGTAGTGATCGATATCCGTGTTCGGATTGCTTCCAACGGCGAACGTCCGCGCGTCAGGGCTGAACGCGTAGCCGTCGTAGAGATCGGCCGCGGTGGTGGAGAATGTGCGGCGCGATTTTCCCGTCTGGATGTCCCACAGAGTAATCGTCAGAGACGCCGGCTTGTCCATTCCTGCTGCGACGATCGTGCGGCCATCCGGCGTGAACGCGATGCGATTGACAGCTTTGCCAGGTCCGTATCCGAACTGCGCTGCCGCCGGTTTCGGCGCGTTGGCCCAAACGCACGCCGCCATCGCCATCACGATCGGCGAAACATATTGGAATTTCCGTCGCATCTCCACCTCTCCCGCGAATCCAAATCAACCGAAAGGCTAATCGGTGCCGGCGAGCGTGTCAAATAATGCGCGGCCGCGCCGTGGAATCTCTTGTGGGGGCGGAGCTTGCCTCCGCGCGCTTTCGCGCATCGTCCTGTGGAAATCATTTCGAATACTCATTTAGTTATTGACACTACTATTCACATCTGCTATGCTTCCGCATGTTCGCTCTTTCCTCATTCGAATTGTTCCTCGGCCCTTTCCTGGAAATACAGCCTCGTCGCGCGCAGCGTGCGCGCCTCCTGCGTTCATGCAATCCGAATCGCTCGCGGCACCACCACCCGCATCTTGTGTTGTATTTTGTTCGTCCGCAACCGCATTGTTTTCAAACAAATAGCAAAAGAGTGCGCAAAGCACTGAAAATAGGTAACTTTAACTCCCTGCCTTTTCAGGCTTGTGCGCACTCTTTTGCCGCATCCCCTGTGATTTCAATACTTTCGCAAAAACGTACCGGGGGTGTATGTACCCTGCTATTGCGGGCTGGAACCCTTGGCCGCGGCGGAAAAACAAGTGCCGCGCAATCAATCACTTCCCACTCGCGCCCGAGAGAGTCCTCGGTCCGTGGCTATAGCTTGCGCACCGAATCGAGCCACATGAGCACCGCGGTTTCAAGCGCGATGCGATGGTCGGAGTAGCCATGATCCGTGGCCATGTGAATCGCGGTCAGGCTCGCGGCGCCGCTTTTTCTCAGCGCAGCCACGAACGCGTCGTTCGTCGCGGTCAATCCGTCGTCCGCCGTAACCACCAGTATTGGTCGCGAGGCCAGCTTCGGAGCGAAGCCGACAAAATCCCATCGCGCCTGATTCGCGATCACGTCGCGCGCCAAGCTCTCCGGCGTGCAACCGGCCAGCGGCGCCATCCCCGACTTTGCGAGCGCCGCGGCAACCGCGTCCACCGTGGCTGCGTGGCCCCCGCCGAGCGGCCAGGTGTCCGTGCCGCCAAGATTCGCGGCGGAGATCATGCCCACCGCTTCTATGCCCGCATCCTCGGCGCCCACAAAATTCGCCATGAAGCCGCCCATGCTGTGCCCGATCAGCACAATGTGCGCGGGATCGGCGCGCAGTTTTTTCGCGTTCGCGGGATCGCGCAGATAGGCCACCGCGGCTTCGGTGTCCTCAATGCAATGCGAGAAAGAGAAGTCGCCCGGCGAACCCCACGATCCGCGATAGTCGAAATACAAAACGTCCCAGCCGTCGCGCCGAATGGCCTGCGCCAGATCGAGATTCTTTTCGTTGCCCGGATAGCCATGCAACAGAACGACTACCGGGTGCGATCCCGCTCCCGACGCCACATAGACGATCGCATTCAGCAGCGCGCCGTGACTCGGCAACTGTATCGCCTGCATCGCCGCGGGATTGGCTTTGTCGGGCGCCGGATCGCTCGCGATCGCGGCCGGCGTTTGCTGCGCGCGAGCGCACAGAGAAAGGGTGAACGTGACCGCAGCGAGCAGAATACTTCCACGAACCGCGTAGGTGAGTCGTCGCATTCCGCGATTGTTCTGACTGCGCGAAAAGAAGTCAACTGGAATCGCCGCGCAGCCGCCCGCCAATCTTGGTTTTGTAGCGGAGGCCTTCAGGCCTCCACGGGTTGTACCGCCCCAAGAGACGGCGCCAGACGCGAGAGGTTACACTATGCGGCGATGCCCGCAATGTCCTGCGAAGTCGCTCTTCCCGTACCGCTGCGCTCCACGTTCACGTATATCGTGCCGGAGTCGCTGGCCGAGCGCGCCGTCGTCGGCGCCCGCGTGCTGGTTCCCTTTCGCAATCGCGCTCTCGTCGGTGTGATCGTGGAAGCCGCGCGGCGCGCGCCCGAAGGCAAACCGCTGAAAGAATTGCAGGACGTTCTCGATCCCATGCCCGCGCTTCCGCCAAGCGTCGTCGAATTAGGCCGCTGGGTCGCGAACTATTATCTCGCTCCTGAAGGCGAAGTGTTCCGCGGCATGCTGCCGCCACAAATCGATCTCCGCGCCGATCGCGAACTTCGCGTAACTCCCGCCGGCGCCGAACGCTGCCGCGCGCTGGCCGCGCGAGGCAATCGCAGCGAAGCCGAAGTCGATGAATTGGCGCTTCTGCGATTGGCGGAAATCGAAGGCAAGCCGGTGCGCGCCGATCGCGTTGAGAAACTGCCCGGCGGCACGCGCGCCGCCGAAAGTTTGCTGCGTCGCGGAATGCTGGAAGCGCACGAGGTCGCGCGGAGGCGCAAGCCTCGCACGCAACGAATCGTGGCGTGGGCAGAAACGGCCCCAGTCGATATCGCGAGTCTGAAAAACGATATCGAGCGCCGCCTTTATCAAGTGCTCAGCGAGCAGACCGGACCGCTTCCGCTCGCGGAATTGCTGAAACGAACCAGCGTGTCGCGCTCGGCGGTCGAACGTCTGGTGCGCGCCGGCACATTGATAAGTTGGGAAGAACCGCTCGCGCCCGTCAGTGTCGCGACGGGATTGGAAGTCGGTGAAGCGCCGCCCTCGCATGTGTTGAATGCGGATCAACTCGCGGCACTCGGCGAAATTCGCGGCTGGATTGAATCGCGCGCATTTACGGTGGGCCTGCTGCACGGCGTCACGGGCAGCGGTAAAACCGAAGTCTATTTGGGCGCGGTGGAAGCGGCGCTGGCGCAGGGCCGCACCGCTCTCGTGCTTGTACCGGAAATCGCGCTGACGCTTTGGATGGGCCGCGTATGCCGCGCGCGATTCGGCTCAATCGTGGCTGTGCTGCACAGTGGCTTGCCGGATGTCGAGCGCGTACGCGAATGGTGGCGCGTGCGTGGCGGCGAAGCCCGCGTCGTTGTGGGCACGCGCTCCGCCGTGTTCGCGCCGCTTGAAAATCTCGGCGTGGTAATCGTCGACGAAGAGCAGGAATCGAGCTACAAGCAGGAGGAAACGCCCCGCTATCACGGCCGCGATGTTGCCGTTGTGCGCGCCAAGATGGAATCGGCCGTGGCCCTGCTCGGTTCGGCCACGCCCTCGATGGAAACTTTTCACCACGCGCAAAAAGGCCGCTATCGCCTGCTGCAACTCGGATCGCGCGTTGCCGATCGGCCAATGGCGGCCGTGGAAATCGTCGACCTTCGCGAAGACTTCCGCCAAAACCACAGCAGCGAACCAATCTCTGGCGCGTTGCAAGCCGCGATCGCGCGGCGGCTCGAAGAAGGCACGCAAACACTTCTGCTCGTCAATCGGCGCGGCTATTCCTGGTACGCGCTGTGCCGAAGCTGCGGCGCGTCGCTTGAGTGCGCAAATTGCAGCATCGCGCTGGCGTATCACAAAGCGCGCGGACGCATGGAATGCCATTACTGCGGCTATTCGCGCGCGGTGCCGAAGTCGTGCCCGAAATGCGAATCGAAACATTTATATTTTGTCGGCGCGGGTGCCGAGCAACTCGAAGAGCGGCTGAAGACGCTTTTCCCCGCCGCGCGCGTCGGCCGGTTGGACCGCGACACCGCGCGCCACGCGAGCGTGTGGCAACAACTGCTCGGTGCGTTTGCCGATGGGCGGATCGATATTCTGGTCGGAACGCAAATGGTCGCCAAGGGCCACGATTTCCATCGCGTCACGCTGGTCGGTGTGGTTTCCGCCGATTCGCAATTGGGCTTGCCGGATTTCCGCGCGGCTGAGCGCACTTTTCACTTACTCACGCAGGTCGCCGGGCGCGCTGGACGCGGCGATTTGCCCGGCCAGGTTCTCGTCGAAACGTATCATCCGGAGCACTACGCGATCGCTCTCGCCGCGCAGCAGGACTATTTTTCGTTTTACGAAAAGGAATTGCACTACCGCCGCATGATGCACTATCCGCCGTTCGCCGCGCTGGCGAGCGTGCTGGTGCGCGACGCGCGATTGGAAAACGCCGCGAAATGGTCGCGCGAAATCGAGCGCTTCTTCGCCGGCGCGGCCACAACCGGCGTGCGCGTGCTCGGCCCCGCGCCCGCGCCGCTGGCGCGTTTACGCAAAGAATTTCGTTTTCAATTTTTGTTGAAGTCGCCGAAGCGATCCGATCTCGGCCGCTTGCTGCGCGCCGCGCTCGACTACTGCGCGCGCAAGGAGATTCCGCAGAAAGCCGTGCTGATCGATGTCGATCCGCTCAGCCTGATGTGAGTCGAGATTAACCTGTGATGCTGATCGGCATGGGAAGGAAGCACAGCACGAACATCGCGAGCGCGACGAGGGACCACACCACGCGCCGCGCGCCCAGCGGCTGCCAGGGATTGATCAGCGGAGGATGCCGGAACGTCAGCGCCAGAAGCAGAACAGCCCACATGAGCCAGCCCCACCAGAAAAAATACGCCAGTGGCACAAGCGCGATCGCTACCGCAAGCGAAATCCGCGCGTGCCTCCGGCTATCGAGCGCGTACAAAATGTGTCCCCCATCGAGCTGCCCCGCGGGAATCAGATTCAGCGCCGTCGCAAACAATCCCACCCACGCCGCGCGCCCAATCGGATGCAACACCAAATCGCCCGCGGCGACACCCGGCTTCAGCAACGCCATCAACAATCGCATCGCCAGCGGCGTGCCGAAGTGCACTACGGTGCCGAGTTCGGCTCCGGCGACAACTTTGGAATGCGCCACGCCAAACGCCAGCGCCGGAATCGCCAGACAAAATCCAACGAATGGTCCGGCGATGCCAACATCGAACAGCGCGCCGCGCGTCGGAATCGGCGAGCGAATGCGAATAAATGCGCCGAGCGTCCCAATCAATGTCGGCGCCGGAATGAAATACGGATAGCTCGCGTCGATGCCATACGCGCGGCACGCAAAAAAGTGTCCCAACTCGTGCGCCAGCAAAATGCCGAGCAGCGTGAACGCGAATGGAATCCCCGGCACGAGTAAGCTGGGGTGGCTGAGCAGTTTCACATACAGCGAGAAGAATTCATCGAAGTCGGGATTCCGGCCTACCGCATACGCGTTCGCGAATTGCACGCCGACAGCGAGGGTCGAAATGAGCGTCAGCAGAAACAGTAGAAGCGCGATGGCGAATTGCTTGCGGCGCCGCACGCGGCCGCCTGGTTCAAGGTAGGGAGCGCGCGCGTAAGGTCCCGGCATCCCGGGCGGCCACGCCAGAGTCCAAACTTCGACGGGTAATTTAGGCTGGTCGTTTTCTTGAGTCATCGATTCGCGCGCGGCGATCCGAACACGGATGCGCCAACGCACGATTCAGAATACGCTGAGGATTTGGAATGCGGCAAGCGCCTTACAGAGTCTGCAATTCCTTGCCGGGCTTAAAGCGAACAGCCTTGCCGGGAGGGATGCTGACTTCCTGGCCGGTGCGCGGATTACGGCCGATACCGGTCTTGCGAGGTTTCACGCCGAAGACGCCGAAGCGCCGCAGCTCGATTCGCTCGCCGCGGCCCAGGGCTTTCTTCATGGCGTCAAATACGGCCTCGACGGCCTGTTCTGCCCGGGTGCGGCTCACGCCGGTTTTGTTTACGACCGCGTTCACGATGTCGAGCTTGATCATAGCTCCCTCCGGCTTGGGAAATGGAAGCCTATGCTAGACAGGAGGTTGCGGGTTGTCAAGCAACGAGGCACGCGCCGCCACACGGGGTGCGGAGCGACGACTGAGCCTCGCGCCATACGTCGCTATGGTAAGATTCGCTTCCTTTGAAGATGGCGCCCGTAAAGACCGCGGCGACGAACAGAAACCGCGGTGGCAACCGAATCGCGCACGGAAATCGGAAACTCAACAGGAGGCACGCATGTCGGTAAGGCCCGACCGCTGGATTCGCCGCATGGCGCTTGAGCACAAGATGATTGAGCCGTTCGAGGACCGCCAGGTGCGCGACGGCGTGATCAGCTACGGCGTATCGAGCTACGGTTATGACATCCGTGTCGCCGATGAATTCCGGATCTTCACGAATGTGAATTCCACGATCGTGGATCCGAAGAATTTCGATCCGAAAAGTTTTGTCGAGCTGCGCGCGGCGGTCTGCGTGATTCCGCCCAACTCATTCGCGCTGGGCCGCTCCGTGGAATATTTCCGCATTCCGCGCAACGTGCTGACGATCTGCGTGGGTAAATCCACTTACGCGCGTTGCGGAATTATCGTGAACGTGACGCCATTCGAGCCCGAGTGGGAAGGCTTCGTTACGCTTGAAATCAGCAACACCACTCCTCTGCCCGCGAAAATTTATGCGAACGAAGGACTATGCCAGGTGATCTTCTTCGAGTCCGACGAAGGCTGCGAAATCTCGTACAAAGATAAAAAAGGCAAATACCAATCGCAGCAAGGAATCGTGTTGCCGCGATTGTAAAGTTGCCCTGCGCGTGGCGCCGTCTCGTTGTCATTAGAAAATCAAGGCTTCTGCGTGGGCCTCATAAGTAGCTCACTCACAAAGCTTTGCGGCGCTTGCGTGACGAGCATGGCTACGGCATGCGCCACATCTTCCGGCTGGAGGAGTTTCGTTACGTCCTTGCCTTCATGCTTGCCGAAGTCAGTGGCGACCGATCCTGGGCAGATCACGCTGACTCGAATACCGTGGGCGCGCAAATCCTCAGCCAGGCAGAAGCTGAACCCCTGCAAGCCCCACTTCGAGGCGCAGTACACGGCGCCATTCGCGAAAGCGTTTTTCCCGGCCAGCGAACTAATATTTACGATGTGCCCTGTGCGCCGGCGAATCATGCTGGGCGCGACAGCGCGGCACATCAGGAAGACGCCTCTGAGGTTGGTGTCAAGCACGCGATCCCACTCTTCCTCGGTGGCCTGCTGGCCGGGCTTGAACAAGCCGATGCCGGCATTGTTGACGAGAATATCCAATGGGCCCATGGACTTTTCGACTTGTTCGATGAGACGCGTAATATCGCCGGCCTTTGAAACATCCGCGGAAACCGGCAGAACCGCGATGTCTTCTTCGCGCAGCTTCGCGGCGGATTCCTCCAGCTTCTGGGCGTCGCGCGCGCAGATGGCCACCTTGGCTCCCATTGAGCCAAGGCGCCGAGCTACAGCGAAGCCGATGCCGCGGCTTCCACCGGTGACGAGCGCTGATTGTCCCGCGATTGACGGCGTGTGCGATTCCATGGAAGGGTCCTCATTTTTCAGATTTTGAAATTCGGCGATCGCGTCACCCCGCGCGCGCGAATTTTATCTTATCATTGTGATCGATACTGGCCGCCGGGGCATCGAAGATATTGGCGGCGAGGCAAGCTGGCCTTGCGCGGGGAGTGGGGATTCCCTATAATTTCGCAGCCGAATGCACTTTTCACGCATAGATAAATCCGTGAGTTTTAAAGCGCGGCCCAGAACACGAGTCTGCTGCTTAGAGAGCGGGGAGAATCGATGAACCGAACCTGGAAGTGTAGCGGAGCCGCACTCATATGTGCGCTGTCACTGGTCTGCGCGGCTAGCGTCACAGCACGGGCGGCGCAGACCCAGCAGCCGGCGGGTCAAGCCGCCGCGCCAGCCTACACGCTGGCGGAATACAACGCGTATCAATCGGCGGCGGCGGAAAAAGATCCGACGCAGCGCGTAAAGGATCTGGACGATTTCGTATCGAAATTTCCGAACTCCACCTTGATGCCGTACGTATACAACTCCTACTTGCACGCCTATAACGATCTTAAGAATTATGCGAAAGTGATCGAATACGCCGATCGGGAAGTGGCGCTTGGCGACAAAGTGGTGGCTGCCACCCGCTTTCAGGCGCTGTACCTGAGAACTTTGGCGTTCAATTATTCCTTCAGCGAAAAAGACGCGAACGCCAAGGACGAAGCTACGCAAGAGTTACAAGCGGCGCAGAATGGATTGACTGTTCTGGGCACGATTGCGAAGCCAGCCAACCAAACCGACGATCAATGGGCGGAAACGAAGAAGGCGCCCACGGCGCTGTTCAATTACACGGCGGGAATCTCGTCTTCGGCTCTGAAGGATTATCCATCGGCGATCACTTCATTCAAGGCCGCCCTGGCGGCTACGCCGAACGATGCCGTGACTTATTTCCATTTGGGCGTGGCGTATTTGCAGATGACGCCGCCGCAAAGTCTTGACGGTTTCTGGTCACTGGCGCGCTCGGTTGCGTTGAAGGGCCAGGGATCGGATCAGGTGAAGGCCTACCTGCGCGGCCAGATTCAGAACTACCAGCAAACCGGCTGTGATAATCTCGTAGATGACCAGATGAACGAA
Organism: Candidatus Acidiferrales bacterium; assembly: GCA_049790315.1. GTDB lineage: Bacteria > Acidobacteriota > Terriglobia > Acidiferrales > UBA7541 > DASPOJ01. Next base: position 20,382 of record JBAQYV010000122.1, read on the forward strand.
CTGATCACGCTCGCAGGCACTACCGCAGACCGGCCTGCTACGTACACCATTCCGAGCGCCGCAGATCTGACGGCGGCGCGAAACGACACGAACAATTTCATCCCGTGGCTGAAAGAAGGCGGCGATCACGGGAAGCTGATGTGGCTTTCCACCTGCGGTCTTGAGTTCCCCGATGTGGCCGTTGAGGTGATGACAGTGACGCCGGCGGACGGAGACAACAGCACGCTGCTGGTTTATCGTCCCGCGGCGAGCGATCCCGATGCCGCGCAAAAAGAAATGGATGCGGCGACCGATCCCAACATGACCGTCAACATCGTCGGCCAGCCTGAAGTAAGGCGGCTGCAAAAAGGCGACGGAGTGCGGTTCACAGGCACGCTATCGGGATACACACCAACTCCGTTCATGCTGACGTGGAGCGGCGCGAAGGTAAACGCGGAAGACATTCCGCCGGAGAAGGCAGCGCCCGGAGCCAGGCGTCCAGCGCACAGGGCCGGGGCTGCGGCACCGCCCTCTACGCACTAGGGACGGAGACGTAACAATTCGCGTACTTCGATACTTTCAGGCGGCCCGGAATATTCCGGGCCGCTTTTTTCGCACTGAAGCACAACCGGATATTTTTTTGAGGACAGCGGGCGGCGGTCAGATGTGCCGATGATGCTGATCAAGTTTGTAGAGGCCGATCTTGCGGCTCAATGTGTTGCGGTGAATCCCGAGCAGGCGGGCGGCGCGCGATTGGTTGCCGTTCGAGCGGTCCAGAGCGCGCTTGATGAAGCGCTTCTCGAATTCATTTACGGCTTCGTCGAACAAAATTCCGCGCTCCACCATTTGGCCCACCAGCGATTCGAGTTGATCTCTCAAGTGTCCACGCTCCGCGGAAATATTCAACTCTGCGTATGATCGAGATCCTGGCCCACAAGCAGGCGGTAGGCTTCGCGATATTTCTCGCGCGTGCCGCTCACTACGTCGGCGGGAAGTTCGGGGCCGGGCGGCAACTTGTTCCAGCCGATGCGCTCGAGATAATCGCGCACAAACTGTTTATCGAATGAGGGCTGCGGGCGGCCTGGCTCGTACGACGCGGCGGGCCAGAAACGCGAAGAATCCGGCGTCAGCGCTTCATCGATCCAGATGAGTTCGCCGTCGATCAAGCCGAATTCAAATTTCGTGTCGGCCAGCAGGATGCCGCGCGGCGCGGCGTACTCTCCGGCGCGGCGATAGAGCTCGATGCTGACCGCGCGAATGCGTTCAGCGAGTTCAACTCCGATTTGGCGCACAACTTGATCGAACGAGATATTTTCGTCGTGGCCTTGCGTGGCCTTGGTGGAAGGCGTGAACAGCGGCTCGGGCAACTTATCCGACTCACGGAGGCCAGCCGGCAAAGGAATGCCGCACACTTTACCCGTGGCGCGGTAGTCCTTCCATCCGCTGCCGACGAGATATCCGCGCACAACACATTCGACCGGCAGCGGCTGCGTTTTGCGGCAGAGCATCGAGCGGCCCTGGAGCTGCTCGCGATGCGCATCGAGTTCCGGCGGAAGATCATCGCCGCCCAAAACGTGATTCGGAATCACATCGGCGAGGCGATCGAACCAAAAACGCGAAAGCTGCGTGAGCACGCGGCCTTTATCGGGGATGGGCGTAGGCAGCACCACATCGAAGGCCGAGATTCTGTCGGTGGCGACCAGCAACAGGCGGCCATCGATCTCGTAGATGTCGCGAACTTTCCCGCGCGAGAGAAGTTTCGCGCCGGCAAGATTTGTTTCCCAAACGACTGAGCTCATAGAAGGAGTAGCCAAGGTGATTTACCCTCGTTCAAAGGCGCCCATTCTAGCGCGAGGGCAGCGGAAGTCAAACGCGCGGCTGTGGAAAGCTGTGCGTGCCTGTGAATGGAATTTTGCGGCGGCGCTTGCAATTTTAGCGCGCGCGTGGACGCGCGGAAGGCCGGTGTCAACGCAAAGACGTCAGGCTGCGTTTGCGGCTGCCGCCGCGACGCGCTGCTCGGCGGGCTCGTCCCAACGGACGGAGACCAATTTCGAGACGCCAGGCTCTTGCATCGTTACACCGTAAAGAACCGAGGCCATCTCCATGGTGCGCCGGTTGTGCGTGACGACAATGAACTGCGTGCCCGCGCTCATCTCGCGGACCATCTGGGTGAAGCGGCCGACGTTGGCTTCGTCGAGCGGCGCATCCACTTCGTCAAGGATGCAGAACGGGCTCGGCTGATAGCGGAACACGGCGATCAGCAACGCGAGAGCGGTGAGCGCCTTCTCGCCGCCGGAAAGCAACAGCACATTTTGCAAACGCTTGCCCGGCGGCTGCGCCGCGATGTCGATACCCGCTTCGCCGGAACTATCAGGTTCGGAAAGGCGCATTTCGCCATGGCCGCCGCCGAACATGGTGTGGAACGCGGTGGCGAAATGCGCGTTGATGGCGTGGAAGGCTTCCTCGAATTTCTGGCGGCAAACGAGGTCGAGTTCGGCGATGGCCTGCTGCGTATCGGTGATGGATTGCAAGAGGTCATCGCGCTCGCGAGAAAGGAATCCGAAGCGTCCTTCGCACTCATTGAATTCCTCGAGGGCCATCATGTTGATCGGGCCCATGGATTCAATTCGCGTTTTCAGATCGTGGTACAGCGCATCAGCCGCACGAAGTTCTTCGCCGGTCAACAGCGCGGTCTCCGTGGCGATCAGGTCCTCGGGCTGCGCGTTCAATTCTTCGACGCACGCTTGCCGCAGATGTTCGCGCTCGGAATCGTTTCGCGCGCGATCGATTTCGTGGCGGCCACGCTCCTCGCGCAAATCGCCGAGGGTTTGGCGCGCCATGCGCAGAGTGTCGTCGACTTCGGCGCCGCGTGTGCGCGCGGCTTCCCATTCGCGTTCGAGCTCGAGCTTGCGTTCTTCGAGCCGCGTCTTTTCCACGCGCAATGCTTCGGCTTTCTGTTGCTGCTCGATTGTTTGCGCGTCGATCTGCTCGCGCTCGGCGGAGATTTCGTGCGCCTGGCCGTCAAGCCCGGCACGGCGCGCGGACAATTCCTGTTGCTCTTCGGCCAGACGCGCCGATTCGGCAGCGGCATGCGCGCGCCGCTCGAGCAACTGCGCGAGGTCCGCGCGGCAGCCCGACAATTCCTGCTGCGCCGTCACGGAGCGTTGCCGCAATTCGGAAATGCGAGCCGCGGTATCGGCGATTTCGCGTTCGGCGGCGTCGCGCGCGGCGCTTGCGGCAGTGCGCTCAGCCGCGGCGGTTTCAACGCGGTGTTGCGCCGCACCTGCCTGCGCTCGCAAACGCGCCAGATCGTTCTGACAATCGGTCAGTTCCATTCCCAAGCGCGCCAACTCGCCATGCTGCTGTTCGCGCAAATGGGTGGCGCCGACCACCGCCTTTTCGGCGTCCATCTGATCGGCGGAAATGCGATCGAGAACTTCCGTTGCCGCTTGGATTTCGATTTCGAGATGACTGAGCGCGGCTTGCGCTTCGCTCGCTTCGCGCTCAAGGCGCAGCACCTCGGCGTCAAGCTCGCGCAATTCGCGCTTCATCACGAGCGGCCCGGCTTCAGTGGGACGACCGCCGCTTACCATGCGGCCTTGATAACACGTGCCATCGGCTGTCAGGAAATGTTGCGCGGGATTTTCGCGGGCCAATTTTTCGGCCGCCGCGGCGGTTTCCACAAGATACGCGGAGCCGAGGCGCGGCAGGAATCGCTTGGCAAGCGGGCCGAGCGGATCGCGAAACTCAACGAGTTGATCCAGGCGCGCGACGACTTCGGAGCCGGCTTCAAACGGCATCGGCGGCTCCGCGTCGGGAGAAAGATTCAGCGTGCGCAGCGAATCGACGAAGAACGTGGCGCGTCCGCCAACTTCCGCCTGTAGCATCGCGATGCCGGCACGCGCAACGTCGAATGTATCGACGACGACATATTCGAGTTCCTCGCGCAAAAATTGTTCGACGGCGGTCTCGTAGCGTTCTTGAACTTCAACATAATCCGCCAGCACGCCGACCGCGCGGAACCCGCGTTCGGGCGCTGAGCCGTTCGCGGCGAATAATTTCTGCACCGCTTCGGCTGTATACGAGCGATCGTCCAAAATTTGTGAGAGCGTCGCGCGACGCGCGCGTCCGCCAGCCAATTCGCTGCGAGCCGTATCGGAATGCGCCACGCTCGATTGTTGCTGGCGCCGCAGATCGCCGATACGCGCCTGCGCCTCGCGAACGGACTGTTCGAGATGCCGCGCGCGATCCGAAGCGGACTTCCAATTCAAGTCCGCGGCCTCGGCACGCTCGCGGTGGTCCAAAGATTCCTCGAGCAATCGATGTTCGACTAGCTCGGAATGCGCAACGGCTTCGCTCTGGTGCGCGAAATCCTGCCCGGCCTGCGCTTGTTCGCCATGCAGCCGCGCGAGGTCCTGAGCGAGTCGCTCGGAAGCGGCGCGCAATTCGGCAATGCGAGCTTCGCTCGACGCCGCGTCGCCATCGAGACCAGTTCCCTCTTCGGACAGCCGCGCGATGATCGCCTCAAGACGCGCTGTTTCGTCCGAAACGGCGGTCAGCGATTCCTGCTGCTCGCGCACGCGCGCTTCCACTTGCGCGGTTTGCGCGGCGAGCAACTCGGTTTCCTGGCGCAATTGCCGAATCCGCGCGTCCAATTCCTCGGAGCGTTGGCCATTGAATACAATCCGGTTTTCGCTGCGATCAAGTTCAAGTCCGGCCTGGCCCGCGAGATTTTGATTCTGCCGCAACTCGTCGTCGAGCTCGAAAACGCGGTGCGACAATCTTTCCTGTTCGGCTTCGAGCTGCACAGTGGATGTCGAAAAATGGGATTCGCGCCCGGCGATTTCCGCGAGCGCGCGTTCCAGACGCGCCGCCTCGGAATCGAGTTCGCGCGCCTTACTGCCCAGGACTTGCCGAAGCATGCCGCGCATCTGATCGCGCATTTCGGTGTAGCGGCGCGCGCGCGAAGCCTGCCGCTTCAGCGAGCCAAGTTGCTTTTCGACTTCGACCAAAATGTCGTTCACGCGCGAAAGATTGATTTTCGACGATTCGAGTTTGGCTTCAGAGAGCCGGCGCTTGGTCTTGAATTTGGTGATTCCGGCGGCTTCTTCGATGATCGCGCGCCGATCGGAGGGCTTGGTGCTCAGGATTTGTCCGATGCGGCCCTGCTCGATAATGGCATACGAATTCGGGCCAAGGCCGATGCCCATGAAAAGTTCCTGAACATCGCGCAAGCGCACCGTGCGTCCATTCAACAAATATTCGCTTTGCCCCGAGCGATATAGCCGCCGCCCAATCACCACTTCGCCTATTTTCATTTGCGCGGCGGCTTGCGTAGCCGCGTCGTCGCCAGCGCGCTTCTTGCGCCGGAATTTCTGAAGACGCGCATCGTTTTCTTCGCCGGCTGGCGCAAGATCCTCGGTCGAAAGCGATTCGCCAGCAGTTTCGTCAATTGCCTCGGGCACAATCGCGCCGTCATCACCAGCGGAGGGCACAGCTTCGATCTCTGGCGTCGCCGCGTTCAGATCGCCGGCCGCGGCCGATTCGGCAATCTGCGGGCCGTCAGAAACGCCTTCGAGGACTTTTCGCGCCGCTTCGGCCAGCTCCGGGTCTACGAGCGTGAGCGTGACCTCCGCGAGTCCCATCGGCGGCCGCTTAGCCGTGCCATTGAAAATGCAATCGGACATGCGCTCGGCGCGCAGGGACTTATGGCTCTGCTCGCCAAGGACCCAGGAAATAGCGTCCACGATGTTCGATTTTCCGCAGCCGTTTGGACCGATGATGCAGGTGAGGCCGGTGCCGCTGAACGCGATTTGCGTGCGGTCAGAGAAAGACTTAAAGCCTGCCACTTCGACTTTGCGAAGCTTCAGCAAGTCATTGCCTCATTTTCGGCCTCGGCGCGGCCATTTGGTTCGCCTGGACGCGCCAAGGCAAACAAATAGCGGGACGAGTGCCGTTTCCTCGGGAGGATCTTTCTTGCGACAAAACGAGTAGGGTGGGTCGCTGACAGTGGCCCAGCCGCCTGGCGCGTGGACTTGGCGGTTACAAACACAAAGTAGCACATCGCCGATGCGTAGTAAAGATGGAGATTGCAGTTTTGGAAATATTTTTTTCGCGGATGCGTGCGGAAGCGCTCAGACTTTGGGCAGGACGCCCTGATGGGCAGAGGCCACGGCGTCGCGCGTTGAATTCTTCACCATGTACATGGCTTCGTCGGCCAGATGCAACAATTCAACTTTGGTCTTGGCGTCGGCCGGATAGGAGGCGACGCCCATGCTGGCCGTCACGCGGATGCTCAAGCCCTCTTCCTGAAGCCACACATGCTCGCGCAGCAGGCTGTGCAGACGGTGAGCCGTCGCGGTAGCGCTCTCCTTCGAAGCCTGCGGCAGCACAATCACGAATTCGTCGCCACCGTAGCGAAACGCGAAATCGATGAGCCGGCAATTGGATCGCAGGAACTGTCCGATTTCCGCCAGCAGTGTCGATCCCACCAAATGGCCGTGCGTGTCGTTCACGCTCTTGAAGTGATCGAGATCGATGAAAATGAGGGAGAATTCGTACCCGTAGCGCTGCGAACGGTAAACTTCCGTTTCCAAAATAAAATTCATGTGGCGCGCGTTGTAGAGCGCCGTGCAATCGTCGGTTATGGTCAGCTCATGGATGCGCTTGACGGTCCGCGCGTTCTCAAGCGCGATCGCCGCGAAATCCGCCAGAGCCTCAAGCAGCGCCAAATCGCGATCGTGAAATCCATCCGGGCCCACGCAATTGATCAACTCGATCACGCCCAGGCAATGATCGCGATAACGCACCGGCACGGCCACGATCGAGTGCGTCTCCATCTTGGTCTTCTCGTCCACTTGCGCGAAAAAACGCGTGTCGCGGCTGACGTCGGGCACGATCACGGCCTTTTCATTCTCCGCCACCCAGCCCGCAATGCCCTGGCCCATCTTGATGCGCACGTCCTTTAGAATTTGCGCGTTTTTGCCAACGGCCAGCTCGAAATAAAGTTCGCGTTTCTCTTCGTCCACCAGCAGCAGCGACCACGTATCCGGGCGCAGAAACTCGTCGATCTTTTCCATGATCGTGCGCAGCACTTGATCGAGCTGCAACGACGATGTGAGCGCCTTGCCAAGCTCATGGAAAACGGCGACTTCGCCCGCTTCGCGTTGATCGGGCGTGCCGGAAGGATTGCGGCGGCGTTCCTGTCCGCTGAATTGTTTCGTCTCGTTCACAATACGCCTAGGTTCTGGCGCGAGGCTGGGCCGCCCGCGCGACAAGGTACGAGCAATTTCAATTATAGACGCCGCGTTTTTCCCGGCGCAACGCAGACTTCGGACCGGGTTTCAAATTCAGCAGCCCTTCTCTCACTACCCGCCACGGCGTGCCGGATCGGCACAGCGCCCGCGATTGACACCTTTTAGCCGCGCGCCTATAGTGACTTGGGTTAAATTTTTTCTTCTTCGATGGACCAACCGCGCGCTCAAGAAGGCAACCAATCGACCGCGAAGGACGGCTTCGGCGTCCACCTGCGCAGGGAGCGGGAGATGCGCGGCGTCACGCTCGAGGAAATTTCCTCGGCTACGCGCATCGGCACGCGTTTTTTGGACGCGCTTGAGACCGAGCATTGGGATGTCTTGCCCGGCGGCGTATTCAACCGGGGATTCGTGCGTAGCACCGCGCAATTTCTGGGCCTTGATCCGGAAGCGATGCTCGCCGAATACACGCTGGCCACCACCGATTCGGCGCGCCCTGCCGCAGCCGTCTTAATCCATTCGCAAAGTTCGTGGACGCCGCGAACGGCGCCGCAGACGCGCGACAACCGCAGCCTGTTGCCATGGATCGTGCTGATCGCGATTCTGGCCGCCGCCGGTGGGTGGTTTGGCCTGAAGCACTATCGCGCCGTACGGCACGCGCGCGCGACTGACGCCCCGGTTGCCGCCACATCCGGCTCCTCTGCCGCGACCATATCCGAAACCGGCCCCGCACCGTCGTCGGCAAGATCGGCGGCGCCTGACGCTACGTCTTCAACCGCGCAGGCGCCGGCATTGCAACCGCCGGCCGATTCGCCAGTTGCGCCCGCACCGACGACGCCCGTCACATCTTCTGCGTCCGATGCCGCGACTGATGCGGCTCCGGCTTCGTCCGGCGCGAACGCTCCTGCCGCCGCAGGGACGGCACCTCCGGCGTCGTCCACGTCCGCCTCCGGCCCGCTCATCTTGAAGATCGAAGCCGGGCGCGCGACTTCAGTGAAAGTCAGCATCGACGGGCACAAGAGTTTTAATGGCAAGATTCCGGCGGGCGGCAGCAAAACATTCCAAGCGAACGAAGTGTTCTACGTTACCGCGCGAGACGCCGGCGGTGTGCTGCTCGAACTAAACGGGCAAACTTTGCCGCCGCTGGGCCCGCAAGGCCGCTCAGGCAGCATTCGCCTCACGCGCGAAACGCTCAAATCACAGGACGGTACGAGCCATTAGCTTATCCGCGGTACGCCAGGAAATCCGCTCGGGTACGGCGTCGCAAGAGACCAAGCTCGCCGTATGCGCGGGTACGCTAACGTCACTTGCGCCCGCGGAGCGCGCTGCGTCGCTGGCGCTCCTCACCGGCGATTCTGACCCGCTGATCCGCGAGCGTGCGGCCAATGCGCTGCTGTTTCACCCGATCGAATCCATGCTTACGGCGCTGGCGCTGCCCGATGCGCCTCCGCAGCTATTTGCGTTCTGCGTAGCGCACTGGGGTGATAAACCGCGCGTGGCCGATGCCATGGCCAATAATCCGGCGTGCATGCTCGAACAACTGCGCGTTGTGGCTCGCCATCTTTCCACCGCCGCGGTCCAGCATCTTCTCGACAATCTCGATCAGCTCAGTGGCGCGCCGGGGCTGATGGCGGCGCTGGTGGAATCGTCGTCGCTGACCGCCGAGCAGCGCTCCGAATTGCAAGACTTGCTGAAGGAGGAGCCCGAGCCGGAATCGGCGTTCGTTGACGCCGTCACCGAAGCCGTGCCCGATCCGGCGAAACGCATCACGCTATTGCAGCGCCTCGCGAGGATGCGCGTTGTCGAGCGCGTGCAGCTCGCCCTGAAGGGCGGGCGCGAGGAACGCATCCTGCTGATCAAAGATCCATGCAAGGTGGTGCAACGCGCCGTGCTTCAATCGCCACGCATCACCGATCAGGAAGTGGAATCCTTCGCCGGAATGACCATCCTGAGCGAAGAAGTGCTGCGCATGATCGCCACCAGCCGCGTGCATCGCAAAAATTACAACGTGGTGCACAGCATCGTGTTCAATCCCAAGGCGCCCCTCGACGTCACGCTCCACATGCTCACAAGCGTCAATCCCGTCGACCTTAAAACGCTCGCTAAAAGCCGCAACGTTCCCGAAACGCTACGCACCTCGGCCGCGCGCCTGCATCTGCAGCGCACACAGAAAAAATCCGCGCTCGACGGCTAGACACTTCGCCGCCGCAAGACTCAAATCAACATTTGTACGATTTGAAAACGAGGAGACTAATTGTGCGCGGCGGCAGGTGCGGGCGGCGTGGCCAAAGATTTCTGCACGCGCAACCCCCAGACCTTCGCTGTCGCCACGATGGCCGGCTGATTCAGCGTAAGCACGCGGCGATCCTGCATCACGATGCGTCCGCCGATGACGACCGTGCGCACATCGCTGGCGTTAAGCGAGTAAACGATTTGTCCGTATAGATCGTAAAGCGGCACGGCGTGCGGGGCATCGAGATCGAGCACGATGAAGTCGGCCTTCTTGCCCGCCTCGAGCGAACCGATTTCCTTGTCCATGTGAATCGCACGCGCGCCGCCGATCGTCGCCATCTCCACCGCTTGCTGTGCCGTCAGTGCGCGCGGATCCATTTTCGAAATCTTTTGTAATTTCGCCGCCAAATCCATTTCCCGCATCAAGTCCATGTCGTTATTGCTTGCGGCTCCGTCCGTGCCCAGCCCAACCGCCAAGCCGGCGTCCAGCATGGCGCCCACCGGCGCGACGCCGCTGGCCAGCAACATATTTGAGGAAGGATTGTGCACGCAGCCCGTGTGCCGCTGCGCGAGCAATTGAATATCGGCGGCGTTCACCCAAACACAATGCGCTGCGATCACATCCGGCCCCAGAAATCCAATGTGATCGAGATACGCCACCGGCGTAGCCAGATTTTTCGCCAGGCTGTCGTCGAGTTCCTTCTTCGTTTCCGCGACGTGAATCACGATCGGCGCGTCGTAGCGCCGCGCCAGTTCCGCAGCCGAGCGCAGCGTTTGCTCCGAAGCCGTGTAGATCGAATGCGGCGCCACCGCCGCAACGATCAGAGGATCGCCCTTCCAGGTTTGCAAGTATTTCTCAGTGTAGGCCAGCGCCTGCGGCATCGTCTTATTGTCGGGCGCGGGAAAATCGAGCAGCGTCTCTCCCAGAATGCCGCGCATGCCCGCGGCCTTGGTGACGCGCGCGACCGTGTCCTCGAAATAATACATATCCACGTATGTCGTAATGCCGCCGCGCATCATCTCCAGCACGCCCAGACGCGTGCCGTCGGCGACGAACTGTTCGGTAACGTTGCGCGCCTCCGCGGGGAAAATATAATTGTTCAGCCAGTCCTGCAGCGTCACATCGTTGGCAATGCCGCGGAGCAACGTCATCGCCGCGTGCGCGTGCCCATTGATCAAGCCCGGCATCACAAGGCGTCCCTGCGCGGAAATGCGGCGCACGGGCAAATAGCGCGCTTCGAGCTCCGCTCGCGATCCTACCGCCACGATCGTATCGCCGCGCACCGCGATGGCTCCATCGGTAATCACGCGCCGCGTTGCGTCCATCGTGACAACCGTGCCGCCTTCGATCAGCAAACTAACTTTTTCTTTCGGCTTCGCCGTCGCAGTGGCTGTCGCCGCAGGCGCAGGCTTGCTCGTCTGCGCCCGCGCCATCCACGAACCGCAAATCAGAATCGCGCAAAGCCAGATCGCGCGCACGGCCACGGACCGCCCGCGCCACTCTCTTTGAAATGATGATGAAACGCTGGATTTTCTGACGATTCCGTTCATAGACCACCGCCTTGCGGCACGCCGGGAGTCCGCCTCACAGAAACGATGAATCGAATGGCTCGGGAAAAAGCTGCTTCATCCTACGGGTCTCAATTTTGCCCTGCAAGTTCGCCAGCACAATCTCCGCGTCGCCGCAAAATTCCCACAGGATTTGCCGGCACGCGCCGCACGGGGGCGTCAGCCGATCCGTGTCCGCGACAACCGCGACAGATTCAAATTTGCGTTCGCCCTCGGACACGGCCTTGAAAATCGCAACGCGCTCGGCGCACAGAGTGAGCCCGTACGTCGCGTTTTCAACATTGCAGCCGGTGTAAACGCGTCCCGAAACTCCGCGCACCGCCGCGCCCACGCGAAACTTTGAGAATGGCGCGTGCGCGTTCTCACGCGCCGCGCGGGCGGCGGCGATCAAATCGTCGCGCTGAATATCGTGCAGCACATCGCTCCCGCTCATGCCAGTTCCGCCGCGATGCGCGGAATCACAGCCGAAAGCAGCGCCACGAATTGATGCTTCACGCGCTCTCCGGTTTCGATCACTTCTTCCGCCGTAATCGGCCGATCCAGAATACCCGCCGCCATATTCGTCACGCACGAAATTCCCAGCACGCGAATCCCCAGGTGTTTCGCGGCGATCGCTTCCGGCGCGGTGGACATTCCAACCAAGTCCGCGCCGAGCGTGCGCAGCGCGCGAATTTCCGCCGGCGTCTCGTAGCTCGGCCCCGTCATCGCCGTGTACACGCCCTCGAATTGATCCAGGCCCAGCCGCGCGGCCTCCTCCAACGCGATCTTGCGGTACGCCGGCTCGTAGACCCGCGACATATCCGGAAATCTCACGCCAAATCGCGATTCGTTCGGCCCAATCAACGGATTCGTCCCTTGCATGTTGATGTGATCGCGCAGCACGACCAGGCAGCCTTGCTTGTAATCGCGGCTGATTCCCCCGGCTGCGTTGGTCAAAATCACCGCGCGCACGCCCAACCGCCCCAGCACCCGCATCGGAAAAATAACTTCGCGCTGCGAATAGCCTTCGTAAAAATGCACGCGCCCTTGCATCACGGCGACCGGCACTTTCCCGATCTCGCCGATCACCAATCTTCCCGCGTGACCCACAGCCGTCGAGCGCGGAAAGTGCGGAATCTTCGCATAGTCCACGCGCACAGCCCGCTCCATGCCATCCGCAAATGCGCCAAGCCCGCTGCCCAACACCAGCGCAATGCGTGGACGCAGCCGCGTGCGGGAGCGAATAAATTTCGCAGCTCGCTCGGCGCGCGCGAAATCGTCGCCCGATCGCGCCGCACCCGTGCGGGATCGTGCGGCGCTCATCGCGGCAGAAACAAACCGACGATTGACGCCGACATCAAATTCGCCATTGTGCCTGCGAGCATCGCGCGTATGCCGAGACGCGCCAAATCATCGCGGCGATTCGGAGCCAACGCACCGATGCCGCCGATCTGTATGCCGATCGAGCTGAAATTCGCGAATCCGCACAGCGCAAACGTGGCAATCGTAAACGAGCGCGGGTCCAGAACCGCCTTCATCGGCCCGAGGAACGAGAACGCCACAAGTTCATTCAGCACCATACGAATGCCCAGCAAATTCCCGATTTTCGTGCAGTCGTGCCAGGGAACCCCGATCACCCACGCTACCGGCGCGAATGCCCAGCCAAAAATTTGCTGCAAGCTCGACGGAAACCAGCCCACATGGTGATACGCGAGCCAGTTGTGCGTGCCTCCCATGATTCCGTTGATCAGCGCAATCAGCGCGAGAAACGCGATCAGCATCGCGGCCACGTTGATCGCCAAATTCAATCCATCGGTCGTACCGCGCGAGATCGCCGCGAGGAAATTCGAGTCTTTTTCCATCTCCGGCATCTTCACTTTGCCCGCCGTGCGCGGCACTTCCGTCTCGGGCACAAGCATCTTGGCCATCAGCAACGTGCCCGGCGCGGTCATGATCACCGCCGTGAGCAAATGTTTCGCGTCCACGCCGAACGCAATGTATGCCGCCATGATTCCGCCCGACACGTGCGCCATGCCGCTGGTCATGATGGTCATCAACTCCGACTGCGTCGCGTCCGGCAGAAACGGCCTCACCGTCAGCGGCGCCTCCGTTTGTCCCATGAAAATGCTGGCCGCGACGTTCAGCGATTCCGCTCCACTGGCGCCCATCACGCGTTGCATCACCCACGCAGCTCCGCGGATAATCACCTGCATCACGCCCAGGTAGTAAAGCACCGCGAATAACGACGCGATGAAAATAATCGTCGGGAGCACCTGGAACGCGAAGATCAAGCCGTACGAGGAATTCTTCGCGCCCAGCGAGCCGAACACGAATTCCGAACCCGCGTACGAATAGCTCAGCAGCGTGTTAATCGCCGCGCCGGCTTTTTCAAACAGCACCCGGCCGACGTCGAACCGCAGCACGAAAAACGCGAAGCTCAACTGCAAGCCCAATCCCCAAAGAATTGTTTTTAATTTAATCGCGCTGCGCTTTGTGGAGAACAGATAGGCGAGGCCCAGCATCGTCGCCAAGCCAAGAATCCCGGTGTAACGCCCCATCCCGTTCCTCCTTATGCTTGTGCCTTTTAGGTAGGCCCTGTTCGAACGGAGAGAGCATTCTAAGCCAACTGCCGCGAGGAAACGCTGTAAAAATGAGAGGATTCTGAATCCCGGACGTCAGCCGCCGATCACGCGCCCCACCAGCGCGCGTCCCGCGGCCGGCCGCTGCGGCGAAATTGTATACGCCGTTTCAACCAGACGCCGCGCCTCTTCCAGCCGCGCATCCGAATTGTAGTGCAGCGTACACAGCGCCTCGCCACGCCGCACGGCATCGCCAATCTTCTTGTGAAACACCAGCCCAACCGCCGGATCCACCGAGTCTTCCTTCTTTTCGCGCCCGCCGCCCAACACCACCACCGCAACGCCCAACTGCTCGCATTGCGTCGCGCCAACGAATCCGTCCGATGCCGCGACCACATCCACCGCATGCTTCGCGCTCGCCAGCAATTCCGGATCATCGATCACGCGCGCGTCGCCGCCCTGCTGCCGCACAATCTCGCGGAATTTCTCCCGCGCGCGTCCCGACGCGACCATCTCCGCCGCCAAACTCTTCCCTTCCTCCACACTTTTCACGCGCTGCCCCAGAAACAGCATCCACGCCGCAAGCACCAGACATAGCTCGCGCAAATCAGCCGGCCCCGCGCCGGAGAGCACATCGATCGATTCCCGCACTTCCATCGCGTTCCCGGCCATGCGCCCCAGTGGCTGGTCCATATCCGTCAGCAGCGCCACCACCTGCTTGCCCATTCTCCGTCCCGTTTCCACCATCAATTCCGCCAGCAGCGTCGCGTCCGCTTCCGTTTTCAAAAATGCGCCCGAGCCCACCTTCACGTCCAGCACCAGCGCGTCAATCCCCTCCGCCAATTTTTTGCTCATGATCGAAGCACAGATCAGCGACCGGCTCTCCACCGTCCCGGTCACATCGCGCAACGCATACATTTTTTTATCCGCGGGAGCGATCTCCGCCGTCTGCCCGATCAGCGCGCAGCCCACAACCTCAAGCGCGCGCCGAAATTCCGCCAGCGATAAATTCACGCTGAATCCTGGAATCGCTTCAAGTTTGTCGAGCGTGCCTCCCGTGTGCCCCAATCCGCGCCCGCTGATCATCGGGACGCGCACTCCTCCAGCCGCGGCCACGATCGGCGCGATGATCAGTGAAGTTTTATCGCCCACGCCGCCTGTGGAATGCTTGTCCACCTTTCGCCCCGCCACATCGGAAAAATCTAGCACCTGGCCTGAATGCAGCATCGCCTCCGTCAGCGCCGCCGTCTCCGCGCCGTTCAATCCGCGCAAGAAAGCGGCCATCAGCCACGCCGCCATCTGATAATCGGGAATATCCCCGCGCGTGTAATCATCGATCAAGTTGCGGATTTCTTCAGGGAGGAGTTCCGCGCCGTCGCGTTTCCGCCGAATCAGATCAACGACGCGCATGATTGGCAGCCTAGCACTCGCCGACAAACCGCGTCAACGAAGCGCTGTCGCCGCCTGAAGGACGAAGGAACGCGACGGCCAATATGGGGCGAATTGGATGGTCACAGCAGCCGCCCATGGCGTTTATAAAAACAATTCCTTTATCCCCTGTAATAAATTACTATTTAGCCTTCACAGCCGATGAACAAGGCCAAGCCAATGGACGACCTGACAAAGAGGGAAAAGAAGGGCGCCGTCGAAGCTGCGTCTGCCGCCGGCATGGAATCTGTTGAGGTCTTCGAGGCTCTGGTAAAGGACATCTACGATCCTGACGCGCGGAAAGGCATGATCGTTCACTGGGCTAGAAAAATGCACGTCCCGCCTAGCGACGCTTTTCGGATAGCGCAGGAAGCGGCTTTGATTCCGAAGCGCCATAAGCCGTTCGGGACCGCTCGGGAAAAGCCTCGGCAAAAAAACGAGGAAAAAACTTAAGAAAGAAAAGGGCGCCTCCCGACCGCAGCCCGCGAATCGTCTCGATCCTTTTCCTGGGGCCCATCCTGGCGTATTTCGCTCCGATGGCCCGCACCAGATGCTTTTCGGACATTACTGATTCCCCCTTCTCGATTGTCTTAAGTGCACATCATGAACCACGATCCCGGATAGTGTCAACGCTACCACCACACGAAACTCCGCCCTCGCACATTGCGCGCCACCACCTCCGAAGTGTAGATTACCGTTCGACCAAAGGGGTTCATATCGAATGCGCCGCAAAAACGTCATCGTCCTTTTAATCGCTGTGATTTTTTTCGCTGTCGCTCCATTGCCCGCCGCCGCTGTTGTTCCCATCATGCACGCGCCGGCAACCGCTCGCGCGCAGCTCTCCGTCGTGTCGCAAGCGCCGGCGACAGCCGAACAGATCGTCGCGCTTCAGCAGCAAGTCGCCGCCGCGCGTTCCGCCGGCGATAACGCCTGGATGCTGATGGCCTCCGGTCTGGTCCTGCTGATGACCGGCCCCGGCCTCGCGCTTTTTTATGGCGGCCTGGTTCGCAAGAAAAATATTCTCGGCACCATGATGCAAAGTTTCGCGCTGATGGCCATGATCACCGTGATGTGGGGCGTCTTCGGGTACAGCCTTTGTTTCGCGCCCGGCAATCATTTCATCGGCGGCTTCGATTACGTTTTCCTTCACAACGTCGGCGCCGCGCCCAATCCGCTCTACGCCGCCACCATCCCGCAGCAAACCTTCATGGTCTTCCAATTGATGTTCGCGATCATCACGCCCGGCCTGATCGCCGGCGCATTCGCCGAGCGCATGAAATTCAGCGCCATGTGCATTTTCACCGCGCTCTGGTTCGTTTTCGTTTACGCTCCGATGGCCCACATGGTCTGGGGGCAAGGCGGCTTGCTCAACGCCGCGCTTGGCGGCGCGATTCCCACTCTCGATTTCGCGGGTGGCACCGTCGTGCACATCACCTCGGGAGTTTCCGCCCTCGTCTGCGCCATTTATCTCGGCAAACGCATCGGTTATCCGCACGAACCGATGCTGCCACACAGCGTCGTCCTGAGTTTCCTGGGGGCGTGTCTCTTGTGGGTTGGTTGGTTCGGCTTCAACGCCGGCAGCGCGCTTAACGCCGGCGCTCTTGCCACCAGCGCGTTCGTTGCCACGCAATTTGCCGCCGCGTCCGCCGCCGCAAGTTGGGCCGCCGCCGAATGGATTCGCAATGGAAAGCCCAGTGCTCTCGGCGCGATTTCGGGCGCTGTCGCCGGACTCGTCGCCATCACGCCCGCATCCGGTTTCGTCGGACCAATGTCGGCACTGGCAATCGGCGCCGCCGCCGGCGTGGTCTGCTATCTCATGGTCACCGTGGTGAAGCATCAATTCCACTACGACGATTCGCTGGACGCCTTCGGCGTTCACGGCGCGGGCGGCACCCTCGGCGCTTTGCTCACCGGCGTCTTCGCCGTCGCTGCCATCAACCCGGTCTATCACGACGCGGCGGGTCGCGCGCTGCCTGTTGGCCTTCTCGATGGAAATCACCATCAGATTGTGAATCAGCTCATGGGCGTGGCGATCGCGTGGTGCCTCGCCATTGTCGGCACAGTCGTCCTTCTAAAAATTACCGATATCCTGGTCGGCGTGCGCGTTTCCGAGGAGCACGAAATCCAGGGACTCGATGTCTCGCAGCACGGCGAAATCGGCTACGATTTCGATTCCTAAACGAACCGGCAAACCAGCCTGATTTGTTTCGAGGCGCTTGGCGCCCCACGCCCTCTGTGGAAACCAATTGTGGAAATCAATTCGAATTGGCGCAAAGTATATGTTTACAGATCGTGAATAAAGTGCTATAGTTTTTGCAACGCCGACAGCAACTCACGTCGTTGATCGCAAAAGCTAACGCCGCATCAAGCGCAAAATCCACTACAAACCTCCTCGCACTCTCCAAAACGAACGCTAACCCTTTCAGAATGACCAGTTCTGAGAAATTGCATTTTAACCCCATTAGAATCAATACTTCTGGCGCATTGGACTTAAAGTCCCGCAGAATCAACACTTCCGAAAAACACCTGGGGGGAGGGGTACGGCCTACTTCCTTGTCTCGTTTTTCTCGGACCCAATTTCTGCCAGCAGCTTCTGCATCTCCGCGTGCACGCGCGTATTTGACGCCACAACTTCCGGCTCGCCCGGCCGATACGGCGCCGCGCCTACAAATCGCGTCACTGTGCCGCCCGCTTCGCGCACCAGCAGTGTGCCCGCTGCGGTGTCCCACGACTTCAGCCCGAATTCCCAAAAACCTTCAAACCGCCCGCAGGCCACCGACGCCAGATCCAATGCGGCCGATCCGTCGCGGCGAACACCATGAGATCGCAAAGTAAAATCCCAGTAGTAGCGAATGTTGGGATTCGATTCGCGCTTATGCGTCGGGAATCCCGTGGCTACCAGACTCGTCGACAATTTTTCTACGGTCGAAACGTGAATTCGCTTTTGATTCAGAAATGCGCCTTCGCCACGCACCGCCGTAAACATTTCCTGCGAAATCGGATTGTAGACCACGCCCACCAAAAGCTCGCCCGCCTCTTCCAACCCAATCGACACCGCAAAACACGGATACCCGTGCGCGTAATTCGTCGTGCCGTCCAGCGGATCCACGAACCAACGAAACGCCGATGCGTTTTCCTGCCCGCCTCCTTCTTCGGCCACAATCGCATGTTTCGGAAAATGATCGCGCAGCCGCGTCACGATCGCTCGCTCGGAACCCTTGTCCGCTTGCGTCACGATGTCCACGTCGCCCTTGTACGTGATCTGGCGCGGGCGATCGTATTCCGCCAGCAGAATCGCCCCTCCTTCGCGCGCCGCTTCCACGGCCACATTGAGATAAGCATTCATAAATTTGTGTGTGCTCTCTCCGGCACCACAACCATGATGCCAGAACTGGCGGTTGGCGCGCTAAGAATTGGATGTTCGGATTCGCTACCCAGTCCGGCGCGGAGCGCATCGCCGCGACTGCTCGCGCGATCGTCAGTCAGGCGCTTTGCCGGTGTAATACGTCTTGCGGGAGTGAACGGTGTAATCGCCCGGAACCTCAACGTCGATCGAGCGATACGTATCCTGTGGAGGTTTCGGATCGGGGTAGTAGCCGATGCGGTATTGCGTGCGCAGCTCGCGATTGATCTGATCGAATGTTGGACCAAGCTCTTTCAAACTATCCAGATAATAAATCGCGCCGCCGGTTGTGTCGGCGATAGTCTCGAGTGCGTGTTCGCCCGCGGTGTTGCGCCCGCCTTCGTTCGTCACGGCGCGCACGCAAATCGTGTAAAGCAGCGCATCGGCGCGTACCGCGGCGTCGCGCGCGGTATTGAAATTCGCGTGGCTGGTGGTTTCTCCCGCGTCGGTCACAAGCACGATCACGCGCCGCCGTCCCTGCGGATTGCGCCCCAGCGCTTGCGATCCCAAATACACGGCATCGTACATCGCCGTTCCCGCGCCCGGTTCAAGGCGCCGCAGCGAACTCTGCAAGTACGACGCGTCGCCGGAAAATCCCGCGACCATGTCCACAGCATCGGAAAATCCAAACACCGCCATCCGATCCGTCGGGCGCACAACTTGCCCGATGAATGCCGACGCGGCCTCGCGCTCAAATTCCAGTTCCTGCGTTTCGCTCAAGCTGCAATCGATCATCAGCGCGAGATCGAGCGGCGATTGCGTGTCCGGCTCGAACAAGTCGATCTTCTGCCGCACGCCCTCTTCATAAATCTCAAATTGATCCGCTGTCAGGTTCGCTGCCGGATGATGATCCTTGTCGAGCACGCTCGCGATCACCGTCACCAGATCGACTTGCGCGCGAATCGTACCGCGCGTGTCACCGCGTGGCGCAGGCGCCTGCGCGGAATCGAGCGCCGCGTCTCCGGCAAACCCGCAGCAGAAAAAAATCGCCACCAGCGCGCAGCCAAGCGTCGGCCGCAAATGTCCGCGTGCCAGGATTGGGGAGGGGCTCAATCTAGTTGCGCTCCTTCTTTCCGGATGGTGCCAACCGTCTTTGTGGCGTCAAGAGTGCTAAGGGATAGATTCACGCGAAGCGAAAAAGGATTGTTCGGCCCCAGGCAATTCCGCCTAGCACCGTTCGCCTTCGGCCCAAACCGCGCCATCGGCGAAAAATTCTTTCTTCCAGATCGGAACGCGCCGCTTCAGTTCATCGATGCCATAGCGGCACGCATCGAACGCCGCGGCGCGATGCGCCGAACTCACGACAACCAGCACGGCTGTTTCGCCGATCTCGATTCGCCCAAGCCGGTGAAGCATCGCCACGCGATCCACGGGAAATCGCGCGCGCATTTCCGCGATAAGCGCGCTCATCCCGGCCAGCGCCATCGCTTCATAGGCCTCGTATTCAAGGTACAGCGTTTCGCGTCCGCCGGAATGATTCCGTACGATTCCTTCAAACACCACCTGCGCGCCATTCTCTGGCGCCTTCAGCGACTTCGCAATTTCCGAAGTCGCAATCGGCGCGCGCACCAATTCCACGCGATCTCGCTCTGCGGCGAGAAGTCTCGCTTCCGATGCGCCATCTTCCCCACCACTTACCGGCGGCAAGAAAGCTACTTCATCGCCTGCCGCAAGCCCCGCGTCCCATTCGGCGAATTGCTGATTCACCGCCGCGGCCGCCGAATCACGAAATCCGGCAAGTTCCGGATGCCTGCTACCATATTGTTTGAAAACATCCTCCACGCGCGCGCCGTCGGCAACCTCGGCCTGATCTTCGGCCGTGCCGACGATCTCCTTGAATCGCCCAAAAAACAAAACACGCACGCGCATGGCGCTATTCTAGCCCCCGCCGCCGCAGCCCGAGCCGTTTTCTTGAAGTCGCATCGCTCGCATCACACCAATCATCGAATAAATAGCTGCCACAAAGGCACGGCGCGACTTGTCCCCACTAAATTAAGTACCGTGCCGAAGTGGTTCGCAGGAGGGCACGGCTTTGGCCGTGCCGAAAAGCGGCGACAAATCAGGGGCTTCAGCCTCTGGGGCCAGGAAGACGGACAACTGCACTATCCACGAGATGCGTTTATTCTCGTGAGAAAGGTTTGGAAGCGCCATGCGAATCCTCGTCTCAGGCTCGAGCGGTTTGATTGGCAGCGCGATCTCAGATGCGCTAACGCGCGATGGCCACACGATCTCGCGCCTCGTGCGGCCATCGAGTTCCACGCGCGCGCAATCCGGAGACGTGCTGTGGGATCCGATCACAGGCAAGTTCGATGCCGCAGCCGCGGACGGCACCGATGCCGTCGTGCATCTCGCTGGCGCCTCCATCGCCGATGGCCGCTGGACCGCCGCGCGAAAACAATTGCTGCGCACCAGCCGCATCGAGGCTACGCGCCACTTGGTGGAATCGCTCGCCGCACTCGCGCGTCCGCCGCGCATTTTTCTCGGTGCATCGGCCATCGGATATTTCGGCGATCGAGGCGATGAATCGCTCGATGAAAATAGCGCGCCGGGAAACGATTTCCTCGCGACGCTCGTTCAGGATTGGGAGCGCGAACAAGCCGCAGCCGCAGGCTTCGCCGCGCGCGTGGTTTCCATGCGATTCGGAATCGTGTTGGCAGGAAATGGCGGAGCCTTGCCGCGCATGGTAACTCCGTTCAAGTTCGGTGCCGGCGGACGTTTAGGCTCAGGCCGCCAATGGATGTCGTGGATTGCCCTGCGGGACGCAGTGGGCATCGCGAGGTTTGCGCTGGCTACCGCCTCGCTCGCAGGACCGCTCGATGCCGTCGCCCCCGAACCCGCGCGCAACTCCGATTTCACGCGCGCATTAGCGGAAGTGATGCATCGCCCGGCGATCTTCCCTGCCCCGGTGTTCGCGCTGCGCCTCGCGCTCGGCGAAATGGCCGATACCCTCTTGCTCTCAAGCGCACGCGTTTTCCCGCGCCGCCTCGAAGCATCCGGCTACGCGTTCGCGCAAACCGATCTGCGCGCCGCGCTGCGCGAAGCTTTTGGAAAGTGACGTGTCAGCGCTGACGATAAAGTCGTGTAGCAGGCCGCAGCGCTTCGCGGCAGATCGGAACGTCCGGCAGCCAATTGGAGCGCACAGTAGCGGCCTAAAGCGCTTTGTAGAGAATGTTCTTGAATTCGACTTTCATCGGCGGACCGACGTGGACTTGCACGCCAAGTTCGCCTTCCATCTTACGGCCAACCGGATCGTCGTCGATGACGATGCTCATCACTTGGCCGTTGAGGATGTGAATCAGAACGTTGCCGCGCACGATCAGGAAATAGTGATTCCAATCGTCGGCGCCGTGAATGTCGGACGCGAGCTGCTGCGTGTCACCGACCGAGCCGATCACTTCGGGAATCTTCCCGGTCTCGATGCGCGTCACTTCGCCGCGTAGCGCGAGAAATAGCCGACCGCGCTCTTCGTAGTTCTGGCCGGTGTAGCGTATGCCGGTTGAGTTGCGCGCCTCGCCGTCGATATCGGCCTGATAGCCGCGCATCACGTACGGCATGCCCGGCACTTCGACGCTGCGGTAATTGATTCCGCTGTTTCCCTGCGCGGAGATGCGGTAATCGGCCTTCAATTCAAAATCGCGCGTAGTTCCCCCGCGCCAAATGATGAAGGTATTGATCTTGAGCAACGTCTCCGGCGTAACCTCGCCTACGAGCTCGCCATTCTCCACGCGCCAATACTTCGGATCGCCATCCCACCCCGTCAGCGTCTTGCCGTCGAATATCGGCACGAATCCCGTGTTGTCGTCCATGCCAGGCACCGGCAACTGGTGCTGCGACGGCACATACGGCGTCTGCGGCGCGTCCGGCACGGACCCTGCCGACGAGGCGGGGATGGGGGCCATCGCAGGGACCTGCTGCGCGGTCGAATTCCAGCCGCAAAGAAGAAATCCGGCGATTGCGGCCGCGAGAAATGGCAACGGGCGAAACAATTTGGTTCGCGTGTTAGTTTGCATGCGCGGAGTATACCGCAACGAGGTTTTGCCACGGAGCGAGATCGCGAGTGCGAATGCGATTGCGCTGAAGCGAAATCATTGCGAATCGAAATCGGAATGGAAACTGAATTATAGATCGAGGAGCGCGAGCAGTTGGTCGAGATTCGATTCGTCGACAAAATAATCGTGCGCGCCGGGACTCATTTGTTCGCTTTCGTCGAACACTTGAAACAGGCGCATCTTCGCGACGGCGTACTCTTCGGTTCCGCTTATGGCGCGGCCTGTGCGTTTGGCCCAGGCGTCGACCGCGTCGCTTCGCACGAAAATGCGAACAGGGAAAACGGTTTTGCGGTCGGTGGAAACCATGTAGACATATTCGGTGCCTGAAATTGCGCCGCGGCGCGATTTTTGCACCTCGAAAAAATAGTATTGATAGACGTATCCCGATTCAGCGGAATAACTTTTCACGCGGTGCGCGGTTTCGGGACGAGCCATGCTCGGCATCTTCCGCCGCGGAACACGCGGCTGTCAATCCGGCGGCTGCCATTTTTGACGTGTGGCGCGGCACCCGATTACGCGGGGTCTCACATCGGCGTGAAGCGGACCGCAGCGAGATGCGGATGCAGTGAGCCAATTTGGAACATAGATGCGAGTCAAAATGAGAATCGCCAGCGACATAACGGTGAATGCGAATTCGGATCTCATCCGGAGTGTGATTCTTTGTGAGCGCGGCGAAGCGACACAACTGTTGGAGGAGCTGAGGGTTACCGCGAGATTCAGTGGAAGTACCTGCCGCGCAAGGGTCGCTTCAATCTCGCACCAAACCATCTTCGACACTGGCAAAGCGCTTGCACTGTCATGCGGGCATGGGGGAGGTCCCGGCGAGGACGGTGGGGCGCAGAAACCAAGGCTGCCTGCTAAAAGTAGGCACTGCGCTACTCGCTGCGATATCGACGCTGGGGTGTAGCACTGGGACGGTCGGTCCCGCTGCTTCACCGGCTCCTCCCCCGATAATTTCCGTGAGCGTATCGTCGCCGAGCTCGAATATTTTTCTGGGCGCGAACATGACGCTCACTCCAAGCGTGACCGGAACGGCGAATGCCGCGATCACTTGGAGCGTGAATCAGGTGAGCGGTGGAAATGCAATCGTCGGCACAATCACGGCGAACGGGATTTACACCGCGCCCGCGATTCTGCCGCAGCCGGCAAGCGCGACAATCACCGCGACGAGCGCGGCGGACACGGGTGCGAGCGGAAGCGTCACGCTAACAATAGTGAGCGGATTCACTGTTGTGGTCTCAGGGCCGGCATCGGTGAATTCCGGCGCACCCGCGACGTTTCAAGCGGCATTCACCGCCGCAGCGGGATCGAATCCGAATTTCAGTGTGGCGTGGAGCCTTTCTGGACCCGGCTGCACGGGCGCGACGTGCGGCTTGATCGCGCCGAGTAATGCGGGATCGGCGGAATCGCCCGCGGCGACATACACCGCGCCAACCATCGCGCCGTCACCGAATTCCGTGGTCATCACGGCTACGCCTGCCGCCGATTCATCAAAAGCGGCTTCGGCGATTGTGACCGTGAATCCGAATGTTCAAGTTGGGATTTCGCCGCAGAGTGCGCAAGTATCGCTCGGAGCCTCGACCGCGTTTCAAGCAAGTGTGACGGGATCGGCAAACACAGACGTAACGTGGGACGTCAGCGGAATCGTCGGCGGAAATTCGACGGTCGGTACGATCGCGCCGTCGATTTCAATTCCCGATCAAGCAACTTACATGGCGCCGCAAAACGCGCCTTCGGCCGGCACGGTGTCTGTCGATGCGCGAAGTAATGCCGAACCGAGCGCATTCGCGACGGCCGTGGTCACCATACTCGCGACAATGTCGGGCCCGCCGCTTGCGATCACCTCGCTGGCACCATCAAGCGCCACGGCCGGAGCGGCCGGAGGAATCACGCTGCGAGTGACGGGCGCGAATTTCGTGACGTCGAATTCGGGAGCGGGCTCGACGATTCTGATCGGCGGCGTAGCGCGAGCAACGGCGTGCGATTCGACAACCGATTGCACGACATCACTGGCGGCCGCGGATATGGCTACCGCGGCACAGATCTCGATTCAGGTACAGAACCCGAATCTCAGCGTGTCAAACACAGTGTCATTCATCGTCGTCGCGGCAGGAACGGCGGCCACGCAAATTCCGTTGACGGCCTCGGCTCCCGCGGCGCCGGGAAAAAACATCGTCGTCGCGGATTTGAGCACAGCGGGTTCGTCCGCGCCGGCATCCGACGTGAATTTAGATATTGTGGCGATCGGCTCATTCGATACGGCCACCAACACTTGCACGCTGGGCGGATCTTCGGTGCCGCTGGTGCGGCCGGCGTCCGGCACGGCGACCGAAAATATCTGCGCGTTCTCGGTAAGCGGCCTCGATTCGTCCTACATCTACACGCTGACGGGACCAGCGCCGCCCGACATCTCCATTTCCGCTGTAGCGCCTTTGGGGCTGGGCATCGTGCAAGTGACGTTGCTGGTGCCGGGCACCGCGGCCGCGGGCGCGCGTACTTTATTTATCGAGAGTCCCGCGCTCGACGTAACGGCCGCGACGGGAGCCCTGGATGTGCAATGAACGGAGCGCATCGATGCCCGGAGCGCGCGGCGCAAAAACGCCGCGCAGGATTTGGAAAGTAGGTGCGGTGCTGGGCCTTGTTTTCACTTTGGCGAGCGTGCCACTCGTGCGCGGCACAACGCTTGCGCGACTCACCCTCGTTCAGCTCGCCACAGCGGCGCAAATAGTTGCGCGCGTGCGCTGCACAGGAGAGGAGTCGCGGCGTGAAGCGGGCTCTATCTGGACGTTCACGGATTTCACTGTCGAGGAAACTTTCAAGGGCGCGCCCGGCGCGCACGTAACGATCCGGCTGCCGGGCGGGCGCGATGGTCACTTGGTGGAAACCGTGGAAGGCGCGCCGCGATTTGTGGCGGGAGACGAAGCGATCATTTTCATTGAGCGTACGCGTTCCGGAGATTGGTCAATTTCCGCGTGGGCTGAGGGAACATTTCGCATCCGGCGCGATTCGCAAACGGGGCAACAGACGATCACGCAGGATTCAAGCAGCATGGCCGTGTTCGACCCCGCCACACGAACATTCCACACCGATGGAATTGCGCGAATGCCGCTTGCGGAATTCCGCACGCGACTGGACGCCGCAATGGCAAGCGGCGGCAGCCATTGATGTTGCCGCACACCTTTCCGCGGCCGCGGCGCCCAGCGAAGTTTGCGCTGCTGACAGCGACACTGTTCGCGTGGCAGTGCGCGGGCCCCGCTGCCTGCGCATACACATTTAATTATCAAGTAGCGGACATGCGCGAGGGCGCGCAGATTTCCGGCGGCACGGCTTGCCCGCAACCGTCGCGAGAAAACATTTTGGAGCCCGGCGGAATTCCGAACCAGTGGAGCACTTCCCTAGGCGCAAATCCGGCGACGATTTTGACGGCCAATCAAACGCCCGCGGGGCAGCTTGCGGAAATTGCCGCCACGATCGCAGCGGCATACGGAATGTGGACGGGCGTGAGCGGAACGGAACTTGCGCCGGCAGCGTTCGCACCGCTTGGCGTGACGGCCGCTCAGATCGCCTGCAGTCCAACCGACGGCGTGAACACAATCTGCTTCAATCAAGCCGATCCCGCGTTCACCACGGGCGTGCTTTCCTTCACGCGGGTGACGACAACCGACGCGATCGGGCAACAAGCGGGGCCCGGCACACCCGCCGCAAGTTTTATCGGACAAATTTTGGACGCCGATATTTTTTTGTTGCCTGGCGATAGCAGCGTGACGTTTGCCACTCCCGGGGCACTCGCCGCGAATCCATCCGCCTACGATCTGGAATCCGTACTGGCGCACGAAATCGGACACACGCTCGGCTTGGGACATTCGGGAGTGTGGCGCGCGATGATGTCGCCGTTTGGACCGTCACCGGGAACATATCTGGGCACGCGG
>JBAQYV010000123.1:0-6480 GCA_049790315.1 Candidatus Acidiferrales bacterium
CCCGCGCACACCCGCGCGAACCAGCGCCGTTTCCGCCGCGTCGCGCGCTTCTGCCGGCACACGTAGCGTCGCTTCGAGCGCATCCGGCAATTTGTCGATCCACTTTGCGCGGCGAAGCAGCTCCAGATAGTAATATGAATGATGCGCTGCAATCTCTCCCGCGCGCGGCCGCGATATGGCCGTGGTCAGCAACACGCCGCGACCGTCATGTGAGTACCCAATGCGTTTCGGAATGTGTGCGCGCCACGCGATCGAAGCCGCCTCGAACGAATTGGGCAATAGAATCGCGATATCGAACTTCTCTCGCGCCAGTTCCGCTGACAGGCGTTCCCTGCCCCAAAATCCGCCGTGCCGGTCGCCACGGTCGAACACAATCGTGCGATCAGAGAAGCTCTGTCCAGCCAGGATCCCGGCGATCGCGGGGATTCCGAGCACCGCAATCTCGGCGCCCGGCCAGCGCGCGCGAATCGCGTCGAGCGCGGGAATGGCCATCACCGCGTCTCCCACCCAATTCGGCGCGCGCACCAGAATTTTCATCGTGCGGCCTCGCTCGCGCGCTGATTCGCGATGCGACAAATACTTTCCCAGAATCGCTCCTCGCCATCGATCGCCATGGAGATGCACGCGGCATAAATCGGCAAGCGAAGCGCGGTGATGTCGCTGAGGTTGAATACGTCCTTCTCCGTGCACACCAGCGCGTCCGCCGATTTCTCGATGGCCGCGCGCTCTATCTGCGCAAGGTCGGCCGGGGTGAATCGATGGTGGTCTCGGAATGCGCGCGTGCCCGCGAGCGGAACTCCCCAACGGCCGAGATCGTCAAAGAATGCCGCGGGATTCCCGATACCCGCGAATGCGAAGAAACGCCCGCGCGCCCAATCCGCCCGCGGCAGCGCAACCGCGCGCTGTGGCGCGCGATACAAACCATCCAGCCGCGCGCGTGCGTAAAAAACAGGAGCCTTGGCGTAGTGCCTGACAGCGGTCTCAAGCGCCGGAGCGCGATCGCTGCGCGTAATCAGAATCATATCGGCTCGACGAAGCGCGGAGCGCGGCTCGCGCAACGCTCCAGCGGGCAAGAGACGCCCATTCCCGAACGGCCGCGATGCATCGAGCAAAACAATATCCACATCGCGCCGCAACTTGAGATGCTGAAACCCATCGTCGAGAACGAACCATGTCACGCCGTGACGCGCAAGCACTTCGGCCGACGCGATTCGGTCCGGCCCAATGCCGAGCTGCGCGCGCCCCGCCAGGCGATCGCGCAACAGTGCGGCTTCATCGCTGCGCGGCCGGCCGTCCGCATCGGCTTCGCCCCGACTGCCGTAGCCTCGCAGCAAAATGGCGGCGCGTTGCCCTGCGTCTGCCGCCCGCAGGGCGAGCCACAGCGCCGTCGGAGTCTTGCCTGTCCCGCCTGTTGTCAGATTGCCGATGCTAACCACGATGCCTTCCACGCGCTTCGACTTGAAAATTCCGCGACGATACGCCCAGGCGCGCAACATCATCCACGCCCCGTAAATCAAACTGAGCGGCCATAGCAACCACGACACAATGAGCGGCGGATTCACAGCTTGTCCCGCGCGACCTGCGTGGCGTTCAGAAGCGCGCTTAATTGGTCGACGGCCGCATCAGTTGCCCCGCGATATCGTTCAACGAGCGCCTTCGCCGCGTCCCCGCGACGCTCGCGCTCTTGCGGATCTCGCAAGAGGCCGGCCCAGACCGCGGCTAACGCCGTGGCATCAACCACTTCGATGCCCGCGCCCGCCTCGCGAAACCGTGCCGCGATGTCCTTGAAATTGTGCATTGACGGCCCGAAGACGGGTACGCGTCCCGCGATTGCCGGCTCCAAAATATTGTGGCCTCCCATTGGAACAAGCGAACCGCCGACGAACACCGCGTCTGCCAGCGCGAAAAGATCGGCGAGATCCCCCACGCTATCGAGAAGAAACACAGAGCTCGGCGTGTCGAGTGTCCTGCCGCCGGCGTCGTGACCACCCTGATCGACCGCGCTTCTGCGAACTACAACGCGACCGCTTGCCTCGATGCCGCGCGCGGCGGCATCGAAATGCTGCGGCTTGCGCGGCGCGGCGATCAAAAGTGCGCGCGGCCATTCGCGCTCGATCGCAGACATTGCTTCGAGCACGGGCCGCTCCTCACCTTCCGCAAGGCTGCCAGCCAGCAAAACCGGGCCGCGTTGCGTTCGCTGCAATTCGGCGGACAGCCACGTGTTCAGATGCCCGATTCCCGGCTGCGGAAGATCGTACTTCAAATTGCCCGAAACAATAACGCGCTCCCGGGGCGCGCCAAGATCGAGCAAGCGCTGAGCATCCGCATCCGATTGCATCAAATAGATCGCGGGGAAAGCCAGCACGCGCCGTATGAATTTCCCGAGTATCCGCGGAGAAATCGAAGCGGCCCGCCGTTGTCTCTGATACGACCGGTCGGAAAGCCGGCCATTGACGAACGCCACCGGTACGCCGCGCTCGCTCGCGGCGCGCAGAAAATTCGGCCAGATCTCGGTTTCCGCAATCACGATGATCGCTGGCCGAACCGCCGCCATCGCCCGGCGTATCGGGCCACGCCAATCCAGCGGAAAGTAGAAGATGGCATCGGCCCGCGGCAACCGCTCGCGCGCCAGACGCTGGCCGGTCGCCGTCGTCGTCGAAACTACGATTCGGCGGCGCGGAAAGCGTTCCGCAAGTCTGCGCAACAACGGCAGCACAGCGAGCAGCTCTCCGACAGAAACCGCGTGGACCCAGATCGCACCGGCCTCGCCCGCGGTCAATTCCGGCGAGTAGCCCCATCCGAATCGTTGCCGCAACGATCCGAACGATTGGCCGCGGCTCAGCGCCTGAAATAAAAAATATGGCGATGCCACGAGCATCGCGGCGCCGGTCAACAAACTGTAGAGGAAAAACATGCGCGTGGCGGCCATCCTCCCCCGCCGTGACGGGGAATCTGACCGCTCCGTTGCGTACTCCTTCGGAAAGAACCGAATGCGGGGTTATTATACGGGCACGGGCTCCAGTTGGCGTCCGCCAAAAACAGTGATGCAAACAAATGACGCGGGGCAACTCTTGCTGCACTCCCGCATCTGAAGGCAAAGGAATCGTACCCGCCGCAACAAACATGAAACACATATCACGTGCGGGTCAGCGGGGTACGATGTGCCCACGAATCTCGCTGGCTTTTCTTGCCACTGTTGCCGCCCTCGCCGCGTGCGCGCCAGCGCGCGCGCAAACCGATCCCGCTTCCCTGCCCGCGCACGATTCGCATCAACATTTGCTCATCGCCGTACGGCCGTGGCTTGACGCGGCGGAGTACAAAGATCACTTCGGCAAGAAAAATCCCTACGACGCCGGCATCGTGGCGCTCGACGTCTATTTCCGCAACGACAACGACTCGCCAATCAAAGTGGACTTGAGCACAGTGCGCCTGGTTATTACGCGGGATGGTGGCGATCCCCAAAGCATCGAGGACCTGACACCGGAGGACGTCGCCGATCGCGTGCTGCTGAATGGTCCGGCCTCCGCGCCGGCGGCTCGACCCCGCTTGCCCATCGGCAATCCGAAGGGCGATCACGACAAGCAATGGACCGCGCTCGCCGATTCGCTGCGCGCGGCGTCGCTTTCGAGCGATTTGATTCCGCCGCACGGCACCGTACATGGTTGCCTCTATTTCGATCTTTCGCATCACTTTGACCTGCTACACGATTCACACCTATACGTTCCCGACCTCACATTCCTGGTGAACAATCAAGTGCTTCTGTTCTTCGAGGTCGACCTCGCGCCGGCCGCCAAGCTCTGACTGCAACGCGGCATTCCGCCGGCAACGATTCGTAGCGCACTCTTGCATCGGTTTTCGCACACCGGCGATTTGCGGCACCGTGACGCCTCGGCTAAACTTGTGAGTGTCCGCGATTCGCATTTCATCATGCCCCTTCTCGACGACCTGAATCCCAAACAGCGCGAAGCCGCGTTGGCCACCGAAGGCCCCGTGCTGATGCTTGCCGGAGCGGGCACGGGAAAAACGCGCGCGATTACCTATCGGATCGCGCACCTGATTGAAATCGGCATGCCCGGCGACGCAATTTTAGCCGTCACGTTCACCAATAAAGCCGCGGATGAAATGCGCGAGCGCGTGGCGACGCTCCTGCTGCGCTCCGGCAAACCATTTGCGGATCCATGGATCTATACGTTCCATGCGTTCTGCGCGCGCCTCTTGCGGCGCGAAGCCCCGCGGCTCAACCTGCCGCGCGATTTCGCGATCTACGATGACGACGATCAAATCGCCGCCGTCAAGCGCGCGCTCGAACAACTCGGCATCGCCGATTCCGCCGATCGGCCACGCGCCCTTCTCGAGCGCATCAGCTCCGCCAAGAATCACGGCGAAACTCCCGAGGCCGCCGCCGAAGCCGCCGGCGACGATCGCGCGCGCGCTTTCGCCCGCGTCTACGCCGCCTACGAAGGTGTGCTCCGCCGCGCCGGCGCGCTCGATTTCGACGACCTATTGTTGCGCGCCGTGCAGGTGCTGGCCGAATCGAGCGAAGCGCGCTCCGCATGGACCTCACGATTTCGTTACGTCATGGTCGACGAATATCAAGACACCAATCGCGCGCAGTTCGATTTGCTTCGCCTTCTGCTGAACGCCGATCGCAACCTCTGCGTCGTCGGCGACGAAGATCAATCGATCTATCGCTGGCGAGGCGCGGACGTCGGCAACATTTTGCGATTCGCTGAGAATTTTCCCGGAGCGCAGGTAATACGCCTCGAACAAAACTATCGCTCCACGCAAAATATTCTGGACGCCGCCAGTGGCGTCGTTCAGAAAAACCAGAAGCGTCTCGGCAAAACT
The DNA here is from genome assembly GCA_049790315.1 of Candidatus Acidiferrales bacterium. Taxonomy (GTDB): domain Bacteria; phylum Acidobacteriota; class Terriglobia; order Acidiferrales; family UBA7541; genus DASPOJ01. Next base: position 4,849 of record JBAQYV010000123.1, read on the forward strand.
CTCGAAGCCACGCGCGGCGCTGGCAAACTTTTAGCTTTCTACGAAGCGCGCGACGCCAAAGCCGAGGCCGATTTCGTATCCGAGCGCATCGCCGCGCTTCTCGCCGAAGATTCCAGCGCGCACATTGCCGTTCTTTACCGAACCAACGCGCAATCGCGCGCGTTTGAAGAAGCGCTTCTCTGGCGCGCGATTCGCTATCGCATGCTCGGTGGATTTTCTTTCTATCAGCGCACCGAAGTGAAGGACGTCCTGGCCTATGCGCGCCTCGCGATTCGTCCCGACGACGACGTGGCCTTGCTCCGCGTGCTCAACACGCCGCCTCGCGGAATCGGCAAGGTCACCCTCGACGCCCTCCGCGGCTTCGCGCGCGAGCGCGGCATTTCACTGTGGACCGCTTCCGCCGAACTCGCGGAGAATGCCACCGCTCAACGCTCCGCCGTTCCGCTGCGAGGCTTTCGAGAATTGATCGAGCACTTGCGTCAGGACGTCGCCGCGCTCGCCCCCGCGGACTTTCTTTCCAAAGTGATCGATCGCTCCGGCTATCTCGACATGCTCTCCCAGCGCGATTCCGTGGAAGATTCCGCGCGCGCCGACAACGTCCGCGAACTCCTCGCCGCCGTCGCGGAAGGAACCGATCGCGGCGAGACGCTCACCGATTTTCTTGAGCATGCCGCGCTCGTCAGCGACGCCGACAACTTCGATAGCCGCGCCACCGTCACGCTGCTCACGCTTCACAGCGCCAAAGGCCTGGAATTTGACCACGTATTCCTCACCGGCCTCGAAGAGGGCGTCTTCCCGCACAGCCGCTCCGCGAATCATCCCGACGATATCGAAGAAGAGCGCCGCCTCTGTTACGTCGGCATGACGCGCGCGCGCGACACGCTCACCCTGACGCGCGCCGTCTATCGCCGCATTTATGGAAATGATCGTCTTGAAGGTTCGCTTCCGTCGCGTTTCCTCGCGGAGATTCCCGGTGAGTTGATCGAAGCCGCTCCCGGCTCGCTTGCCGACGCCGGTGAAACGCGTCGCTACGAGCCCGATCCGGAATATTCCTACTCGCCCGACGAATTCGCGCGCCGAGCCCGCCGTCCCGCATCCACCACGCGCCGCGGCTCCGGCGATTCCGCCTCCGCGCCCGCGTGGAGTCCCGCGCGCAGCGCCGCCGCAGCCCGCGCCGCGTCCAACAATCCGAACATCGGCCGCCGCGTCCGTCATCCGAAATATGGAACCGGCACGATCGTCGCGGTCGAAGGCGACGACGAGGATCGTAAACTCACCGTGCGCTTTTCCGATTACGGCGTGAAGATATTGGTCGAGCGTTACGCGCAGCTCGTGTGGGCCTGACTCATCGTACCCGCCGTCGCAGCGTCCGCGCCCTTGCGGAGAACGCTTCACGCGGTTGCGCGCAACCGGCGCTAAAGGTACAGTCATGTTTTCAAGGCCTTCGATGGTGCCTATGAGTCCCGTGAACCCGATCGGCGCGATGAATACTGTGCAGGCTGCATGTGCGCGAGCCGCCATCGTGGCGCTGCTCGGCCTCGCCGTGCCTGCATTGGCTCACGCGTGGAACGCCAATGGCGAGCGATTGATCGCCAGCAAAGGCGTCGATACCCTGCCCATGGAAATTCAGCC
>JBAQYV010000124.1:0-30680 GCA_049790315.1 Candidatus Acidiferrales bacterium
CGGGCTCGCTGTTTCCGGCGCTGCATCGCATGGAAGAGGAAGGCTGGCTTTCGTCGTCGTGGGGCGAATCGGAAAACAATCGCCGCGCGAAATTTTATCAGCTCACGCGTGCGGGACGGCGGCAACTCGGCGCCGAGACCGAGCGGTGGGCGCGCGTGTCCGCGGCAATCGCGCGCGTATTGGCCGTCTGCTAACGAGGCGATGTAATGCGCTTGCTCAACCGCATCTTGAGTTTCTTTCACGGTCTCGCTCATCGTGGCGAGGATGATTGCGATCTGGACGCGGAGGTGCGCGCGCACGCTGAGATGTTGGCGGACGAGAAAATGCAGCAGGGCATGAGTCCGCGAGAAGCGCAACGCGCGGCGCGATTGGAGATGGGAGGAATCGAGCAAGTGAAAGAAGAAGTGCGCGGCGCGCGGCCCGGTGTGTGGCTCGAAACGCTGTGGCAAGACGTGCGCTTCGGCGCGCGCATGCTGCGCAAGAATCCCGGAACCACCGCAATAGCCGTGCTTACGCTTGCGCTGGGCATCGGCGCAAACACGGCTATCTTCAGCCTTGTGGATGCCGTGTTGTTTCGCCCATTGCCGATCGCGAAGCCCGCGGAAGTCGTACGTTTGACGTTTGGAGAAACGCGCGGGGATTCGCATTGGATCACCACTTCGTTTCCCGCGTATCAAGAATATCGGGACAATACGGATGTTTTTTCCGGCATGGCAGCTTACCTCGACCGGCTGCCGGTGAATTTTTCCGCCGCCGGCGCGAGCGCGGAGCGCGTGGATGCTGGCATGGTGACCGGCAATTATTTTCAAACGCTCGGCGTCAACGCCTTGCTGGGACGCGTGATTTCGCCGGACGACGACCGTTCGGGCGCGCCGCCGGTGGCGATGCTGGGTTACGCGTATTGGAGGAGCCACTTCGCGGGTGATCGAAGCGCGGTCGGCGCGGAAGCGATCATTGATGGATCTCAAGTCACGATTGTGGGTGTCACGCCGCCGGGATTTGGCGGCGTGAGCTTTGACAACTTCCCCGGCATTTGGCTGCCGATGTCGGAGGCATTTCGGATCGATCCGTTACTGCGGGCCCAGATTCCCTTGAATAGCGAATCGTTCGTGCCATTTTCGGTCGTAGCGCGGCTGGGTCCTGGCGTGTCGATCCAGCAAGCGCAAACGCAACTCGATACGGTCGCCGAACGCCTGGGAGCGGGCAGACTGGTTCCAGGGGAGGGAGGGTACGCAAGAGGCTGGCCGGTTTTGGTGCCCGCACTCGAAGGAGCGCGGCAATCCCGCGCTCGTTTCTCTTTACTGCTGATGGGAATCGTTCTGTTCGTGCTGGTGATCGCCTGCGCCGATGCGGCCGGGCTGCTGCTGGCGAGAGCCGAGAGCCGGCAAAAGGAGATTGCTCTGCGGCTGGCGCTCGGAGCCACACGAATCCGGATCGTCCGGTTGCACTTGATCGAAGCGCTGATCGTTTCGGCCTTGGGCATGGGGGCCGGCGGCTTGCTCGCGTACTGGGGCGTTAGATTTCTCACGGCCCAAGCGCCGCCATTGCTTCCGATTCCGATCGATCGCGCCGCCTCCATCCTGGACCTCCGCGTCCTCGCATTTACTGCGCTGATAGGGATTCTGGCGGGGGTGGCAAGCGGCGTTGCTCCCGCATGGCGATATTCCCGGTCTGACCTCGCGCTCTCGCTGAAAGGGGCGTCACGGACCGCAAGCGCCGCGTTCTGGCGACTTCCGTTGCGCAGCGCACTGGTGATTCTGCAAGTTGTTGCGTGCGTTCCGCTGCTCGCTGGCGCCGGGTTGCTCGCGAGGACGCTAGCCGAGACGTCACGTATCCGGTTGGGATTCGATCCGGACCACGCTGCCTTTGCCTCAACGGATCCGATCCGTCAAGGCTACGACAAGGCCGCGGCTGCGAAACTGCTCGAACCCTTGCTCGATGCTTTGCGCGCGCAGCCGGGCGTGCAATCGGCTGCGCTGAGCAGCGCGACTCCCTTTCAGGGCGGGCTAGGCACCGTTGTCGTCCCGGAAGGACGCGAGGCCAACGGTGGCAAGGCCGATTGGGTGCAGCTCATCATGGTGAGTCCGGATTATTTCAGCACCGTCGGAATTTCGATGCTCGGTGGGCGAGATTTTGATTCGTCCGATGGGCCGAGTGCGCGGGGCGTGGCCATCGTCGACGCGTTCACGGCCGGGGAGTATTGGCCGGGACAGAATCCGATTGGAAAACATATAACAGGCGTCGGCCCGAACGAGCAGACATTCGAGGTGGTTGGAGTTGTGGACAATGTTGCGCCCCTTCGATCGCAAGCGTCGGGGGCCGTGATAACAGCGCCAGTCCCGGTCGTTTACGTGCCCATCGAACAGGCCTATCTGATGTTTCCGTTTCAGCCGGACATCACTTTATTCGCGCGGAGCAGCGGCGAACCGAGGCGTCTGCTTCCGGAGATTCGCGCAGCGGTAGAGCGCGTCAATCCGGATTTGCCCGTGTTTCGCGCGCACACGATGCGCGACCAGGTCACGCTGGTGCTCAGCGATCAGTATTTTCTCTCCCGCGTGCTCGGTCTTTTCTCAGTGCTGGCGACTATTTTGTTTGCCGCCGGAGCTTATGGCCTGGTGTCCTACACGACGGCGCGCTCGACACAGGAGTTCGGCATTCGCATGGCGCTGGGCGCGCAGCCACGGAGCGTACTGTGGATGGTCATTCGGAAAGGCATCGTGCTGACGGTTGCGGGTCTTGCGCTGGGATTGGGGGCATCCGCGGGTTTGACGCGATTGATCTCGGCGTATCTCTACGGAGTGCGGCCGAACGATCTTGTTACTTTCGCCGGGGTGGCGATGCTTGTTCTGTGCGTCACGCTCGCGGCCTGCTATGTGTCGGCGCGGCGCGCGACGCGCGTCGATCCGATGGTCGCGTTGCGCTACGAATAGGAACGGGGAAAAACCTTGCGGTTGATCGATCGCATCTGCGGCTTACTACTCAGGAATTTCGTCGCGAGTTTCCGAATAGTCTTGCCACGAGCCGCGGAGATGTCTTCAGTGTTCAGCCGTTACGTGATCCGCTCGTTAAGCGCGTCAGGCCATCTCTTTGGATGCTGGCTGGTGCTGTTACTTTCGGCGTGAAGCCGACCGACCCGGTAACGTTTGTGATCGTGGTGTTGATCCTGTTTGCGGTGGCTTTGATGGCGTGTTACCTGCCCGCGCGACGGGTGATGCGCGCGGATCCGATGGTATCGCTAAGACATGAGTGATCCGCGCTAGGGGCCGGACCGCGCACACGCGGGCGCCGAAACGTGGAATGACGCGCAGCTTTTCAGGAAGTTTTGAGCGGGAACTTCTCTGGGAAATCAACGTGCCAGAATTTACCTTCGGTGAGTTTCCGCGCGCCCACCGTCCAGACATTGTCTTTGCGTATTCTCCACGCGATTTGGAACATTTGGGGCTTGCTGGCCGCGGGGTTCGGCTCCAATTTGCCAGCCAGTTTGATGGAGACCACATCGCCGCTTTCGACGACTTCGTTCAGAACGACCCGGCAGCCCGTGGCACTGATGTCAGTGGTGAAGGTGCTCTCGCAGAAAAGTTTGCCATCGCCATTGGTTCCAGAAACCTCCACAGGGAATCGCAAGTTCACACGCTTTCCCCTGCGGCGTTCCTCTGTCGTTTGCTGGGCGAGGATTTCCCAATCTGACCGGGCAATCGTCTTTGGTTCGCGTCTATCCGGATCGACCACGTCAGCTTGGGAAATCGGCATCCGGCCTCGTTTGTAAACTTCGCGCGTATCCCGCGGCATGATTCCTTTCGGCTTTCGGTTGGTGTTTTGTTGTTCTGGCGATTTACTTCGGGCGGGTTTCACGTAGAGCCCGCACCCGAATAAAGTTTGCAGCTCTCGTGCCACGAACGGAACAATTTTGCATTGATTCGAAGGTGGTTAGACCAGATGGCGGGGAGACGTATGTCTCTAATCGATACGACTGTTCGCGGGAGGCACATCGGGACTGCTCTCGCCCATTTCAGCCGGCGGAGGCGCCGGCCTTGTGAGCACGCTGTGCGCGCCGCAGAAAACGGTACAGGCTGGTGCGCCCAATGCCCAATACTTGAGCGGCCCGAACGCGGTTGCCCCGGCACGTTTCAAGCACGCGCTCGATATGAAGCCGCCGTACCTCTTCGAGTGGCATGGGGCGCCATGTTTGGCCCGCACCGACGCCGACCGCAGGCTTCTGCAAATGCTCCGGCAAGTCGTCGACATCGATGAAATCGCTGGACGTGGTAAGGCAAGCGCTGGAGATTACGTTTTCAAGTTCGCGAACGTTTCCCGGCCAGGGATGCTGCAACAGGATGGTTTGCGCACGGCGCGTCAATCCGCGAATGCTCTTGGCATAGGCCTCGTTGTATTTCTTCAGGAAAAATTGAATCAGCAGCGGAATGTCTTCGAGACGCTCGGCCAAACTCGGCACGCGAATCTGGATTGTGCTCAATCGGTAGTAGAGATCTTCGCGGAAATGGCCGGCCGAGACATCGGCGCGCAAGTCGCGATTCGTGGCGGCGATCAATCGAACATTTACTGTGCGGACTTCAGGGGAGCCGACGCGCTGAATTTCGCGGTTCTGAATCACGCGCAGGAGCTTGGCCTGCATGGCCAACGATGTTTCGCCAACTTCGTCCAGGAATACGGTGCCGCCATTGGCGTACTCGAACAGGCCGGCGCGCGTTTCCGTTGCGCCTGTGAATGCGCCGCGGACGTGGCCGAATAGCTGACTCTCAAGAAGTGTGTCTACGATCGCGGAGCAATTGCATACCGCGAAACGCTGCTGCGCGACGGGACTCATGTTGTGTAGCGCGTGCGCTACGAGTTCCTTGCCCGTGCCCGTGGAGCCGGAGACCAGAACATTGGTGTAATGCCGCGCCACTTTGCGCGCCACTTCGAACACTTCGACCATGGCCGGGCTTCTTCCCACGATTCCGTGAAATTCGAGATCAGCCAGCAACTGCAATTCGAGCTCGCGGATGCGTTTTCTGCGGCGAAAGGAATCCGCAATTTCGTCGAGAGTGCGTTTGAGGCGCGTCCTGTCAATGGGTTTGGGCAGGTAATCATATGCACCGTGCTTGATCGCCTCGATCGCGGAATCGAGCGAGTAGGCGCCAGACATCAGAATGACGTACACGCCGGGGTCGCGATCGAGCGCGTTCTTGAGGAAAACCAATCCGTCCATCGCGGGCATTCTTAAATCCGAAAGCACGACGCGGCAGCGGCCCTCGGCGATTAGTCCGAGCACTTGATGGGGATCGTTCGTGCCCACGGCGTCAAAGCCCAGTTGCTGCGTCATGGCTTCGAGCATTTCGACGATCGCCGGATCGTCATCCAATATCGCGATTGGGAAACCTTCGCGTACGGAACTTGGAGAAATCGTCTTCGCTGTAACCGTACCCATGGACATTAGCCGGGCAATGCCAAGGCCACATCGATAGGAGAAATGTTCCTTCGAGTTCGGCAAATTAGAAGTTTTCGATCGCGTCGCGTGGAGCGCGTCAACGCATGGGCACGGTTAGGCTTAGCGGCGTTGTCCGCGTTGATTTTGTGGCGCATATATTTGCGCGATCCGTAGGCTCGGCATGGAAGGAGAGAATATTTTGGTTTCGGATTCCCATTTTGGGTGGAATTGCCTTTGAGGAGGTTCAAACCCGGATTTCATTGCGCGGCTATTTTGTGTGTTTGTGCGTCACAGAGATCGACAGCGGGACTTTAGTTTGCCGCGGACTCTCCGTTTTTCTCTTCATCGAGGGCGGCGAAAAATTCCAGTTCAAAGGCGTAGAGTTGAATCCACTCGCCCGTCTCAGCGCGCAACTCGCAGTAGACGGCTTCACGCGGCAACTTCCCGCGCGATCGCGCGCGCGATTCTTCGAGCGATCCATCCATGGCGACGATACGTTGCGCAGCACCGGCCTGATAGATTTCTCGTTCGGTGGCGCAGCGATCGGTGCGTGCGGCGCCAAAGAGTTTGGTTCTCACGTTGTTTGCGTCCCCGCAAATGAATCGAGCGAATGATTCCGTGGCGCGTTAATAGAGTTGGATCGCCGGTAGGGGACCAAGCGCACTTCGGAACGTCCGATTTCACCAACCGTCTGTTTCGCCGCGAACTCTGCCCGATACGCCATCAAGAGCGGCCCGACTGTTCCCGATGCTTCGATTGTTCGCACAGAGAGTAGCGAACCGGCGCGCACCACCGAGCGCAAACGGACGAGCTTGTCGCCATTTCCGTCCCAGTGGAGATCGGCGCGCTCAACGAAAAATTGCGCGTTGATATCCCAGCCGGATGCTTCGATGGCATACGTTGTTTTGGTGGGCTCGGATTTCATCGCCATGCTCTGCGGTTCCTGATCGGGAGGATCCGAAGGGATGATAAGCAGGCGGCCTGCCAATGCCGTTCCTCCCAAATGATTGTTTGCACGGTACTTGCCGGGCGCCGCGAACGAACGGTGTCCCGTAAGGGACTCGGTTCAACTCGAGGTGTGCGCTTTTGAAACGTCGCGAACGATTGCTGACAAGATCGCGCACGCAGCGCCTAACACCGCTACCGGGTGATTCCAAGCGTTTGTGTTTGAATTGGGCTACATCCAGGTGCTGCTTCAGGCATTACCGCCCGCGGCAAAAGCGCGAACGGAAATTGGCTCCGGGGCCTGGACTCGAACCAGGATAACCAGCTCCAAAGGCTGGCGTGCTACCGATTGCACTACCCCGGAGCAGTCCGAAAAGTGTAGCAGACGCGCCGACTGCCGCGCCATGTATCCCGGTGTCCTGCCGCAGTTTTATCTCCGCGCATGTTTCTGTTACGCTCGTGTGAACGCAACTGTGGAGAGGTGTCCGAGCGGTTTAAGGAGCACGCTTGGAAAGCGTGTGTTGGGGAAACTCAACCGTGGGTTCGAATCCCACCCTCTCCGCCATCACAACTGGCTGGTTTTCCTCTACATAAGACGGTTTCCATTTCCGTGTGTGTCCTGCGTGTGGTTCGCCTCGTTAGAGGTCTCAGTCGGAGTCTCCATGAGCACGAGCGGGTCGCGCGCCCAGCTTCGTCGAACGTCCGCCTCGGCTTGTACCTGACGCTCGCGCACCCGCGGCGAGTGGTGTTTCTCCGTTATGCGCACGCTTGAATGACCCAGCACGATCGTTGCGCGCTCGACGGGCGCATTACTTCTTTGAAGAAAAGTCAAACCGCACGCCGACGCGCGCTGTGATCGGCAGACCGATCTGAGGAGGCGAGAGAGAGGTCGCAGCGGTAGAAACGTACTGCTCGTTGAAAAGATTTTCGACGGCGGCGTAAACGGTGGCGCCGTGAGTCAAATTCCGCGACACCATCGCATCGAGGACGAAGAACCTACCCAGCGGCAGCTGGTTTGTGTCCAGTTGCGTCCCAATCAAACGGCCGTCGACGGAAAATGAAAGTAAGCGGGGGTTCGTGTAGCGAGCCTGAAATGTAAGGGCATTGTGCGGGACCTGAGCAACCCACGTATTTACCAGCGATGGCTGTCCCGGAGCACTGATAATGGTCGCGTTCACGAACTGATAGCCTCCCGACAACTGCAAGCGTCTCGAAATTTGTGCGAGCCAATCCAACTCAAATCCGGGCGCGCTTGTGCGGCCCAGATTGGCTCGTACAGACGTCAGCGTATTCGCGGTGGGCGGTGGGCAGACGGATGGGACCGGGCTCACTTGGCAGGAGACGCTAGAAATCGGATTGACGATCTCATTGAAGAAAAAGCTGCCGCGCACTTGCAGGCGCTGGTTCAGCCCCTGCAACGCCATGCCTGCTTCGCCGCCGGTGAGTCTTTCAGCCGCAAGACTGGCGTTGGCATCGGTGAGATTGTTGGCTTGCCGGAAGGACCGGTAGAGCTCGTTGAGCGTTGGCGCGCGAAATGCTCGATACGCGGACGCCGACCATGAAACATGCGAATTGAACTGATGGACTAAGCTTGCTCGCGGGCTAAATGCGTTGTATGTGCGGTTCGCATACGCCGTGGTCACCGTCGGTCCCGAGGGCATGATCGGATTGGTGGTCAGGAAAGCGTCGAAGTTGGACCAATCATCGAATCGCGCGCTCAGAGCCAGAGTCCATCGCGATGCGATCTGAATCAGGTCTTCGCCAAAGACGCCGGTGGTCCGCTGGCGACCGCCCGTCGCGGTGTCTTTCGTATTGCTTCCCGTCGTGGAGGAGAATATTTGTTCATTACTGTGGCCGATTTCTTCGTGGTCGTCGAAACCCGCTACGAGCGTCTGACGACGCCCCCAGCCGCGTGACCAAACGGCTGACACACCGGCGCCTTGCGCGGGCACGGTCTGCAGATCCGTCAGAGCCTCACTATTCTGGTTCAGTGCCACGGAGTAAAAACTTTGCTGGTATGTTTCGAACTCACCGTACGACCGTAACTGGACGCTGCCAAAAGAACCAAAGTCCAGGTCGGCGCCTAAAGTGCCTTCGCCGAGGCGAATGCCGTTCGTCTGCCCGATCGTGCCATTGTTGCGCGAATCGTCGAAATACGAGCCGCCGACAAAAACATCGCTGTGTGCGCCGATCTTGCGTTCGACCGTGAGATCGGCCGTGCCATGCTGAGAAGCGGCGCTGGTATCCACACTTCCTTGATCGGCTTTCGGCACCGGGATGTAACCATCGGTATGAAATACTTCGCCGGAAACCACAAATTGCCAACGCCGAATTTGGTAACCGGTCGAGAGAGAGAGTTCCTGTGTATCTTGGTTGCCAGCGGATACGTCAAGCGAGATGTCGGCAGCCTGAGCAGGTTTCGTGAAAAGCTGAATGACTCCGCCCAGGGCCTCGCTTCCGTACAGGCTGGATGCACCCTCCTGCGCGATTTCGACGCTTGAAACCGAAGCGTCGGGCACTCGATCCCAATAGACCCACGAGCCGAATGGATCGTTCAGCGGGATGCCGTCCTCAAGCACGAGCACTCGGCTGGCGCCATTCGCACCAAGGCCACGCAGAGAAACTCCAAGTGTGGTTGGATTCGCCGTGCGGCTACTGGTGCGCCTGAAAAGGCTGAAGCCCGGCACCTGGCGCAGAGCGTCATCGAGGGCAAGAGCGGGAGTCGCTTGAAGATCGGTGCTCGTCAATTGTGTGTCGCTGACCGGTGTCTCGCCGATCGGCGTCGGCGTACGCGCTGCCGTGACAATGACCTGCTGATTTACAGTCGCCGGCTCAAGGACGACTTCCAGTTGCACCGCGGCGCCTGATGCGGCGTTCCATGACTGTTGCACTTCTTTCAGGCCTGGCGCAGTGACAACGATTGTTCCAGAAGAGCCGGGAACGTTTTCAAACGAAAACGCACCGGTCGCGGCCGTGGTTGTCTTCGCGGAATACGAATCTGAGTGAAGTTCGACCTGCGCTCCCGCGACGGAGGCTCCGCTTGCGTCATGCACCACGCCCTCGACGCGCACTTCTTGCGGCGATGCAATTCCCGGCGTAGCAAGCATCATGAAAAGCGAAAGGCATAGCACCGGGATTGAAGCACCGGAGGACCGCAGCACGAGCAGGTCATTCATAGTCAATCTACAAGACCATTCCTTGAAATTAGCCGCAATGTCTGGCTTGACCCGTTCCGGTGCATAATTCTCGCCTAAGCCGGGGATTGGCGGGTTAACGTTCTGTCGCCGTGTTCGTCCCAAGAACGCGGATCGCCGTTTCTCAGAGCGATTTGACGAAGCCGACAACAAAATCCCAGATGTAGAGTTGACCCTTTCGAGCGACCTGCCATCTAAGCTCTAAGTGAGCGGACCGCGTGTTCTCGCGGGACTGATGCTCATAGACACATGGATTACGCCCCCGGGCCCCCCAGCCTCGAGATCCGCCGTAGGGCGTTCTGAGCAACCTATCTCAAGCACTGTTTGCGATTCGAGATTTGCGATCCGCAATCGGGTTCTGCGGCAGGCTGCTCAAATCGAGTCGACATCATGAAGTCAAAAATTATGCGCGGCCTGCTTATCATGCTTGTTCTTCCTTTTCCACTATCGGCTTCGTTGGGCGGCGATGTGGCGTCGGTACAGGCCGATCAGGCGAAAATGCAAGGCAGCCTGCGCAGCACGAGCAACAATTCGTACACCGTTCATGAAATTCAAGCATCGACGGGGATCGACGTGAAGGAATATGCATCGCCTTCCGGAAAGGTCTTCGCCATAACGTGGCAAGGCCCCTCTCATCCAGATTTGCGGCAGCTCCTGGGACCGTATTTTGGCCAGTATGAGCAAGCCGCTCAAGCTCAGGTTGCCCAACGTCGAGGCCACGGCCCTGTGCTAATCCAACTGCCTGGTTTAGTTGTGCAATTGGCGGGACACATGAGGTCATTTGTAGGAAGAGCGTACGTTCCTCAGATGCTGCCGGCCGGAGTCCACGCCGAGGACGTACGATGAAATCCTTGTGGGTACGAAGGTTCTTTTCTTCGATTTTGGCGAGCGCCTTGGTGGCGATCGCGGGATGTGGGGCAGCCGGTAGCAACACCGGTAGCAGCAACAGCAACGGCAGTAGTACGGGCAGTACTGGCGTGTCGACCCCTGCCGTCTCGAACGTGCAGCCCATCACCGTCAGTGGCGGGCCCACGGCCGGTCCCCCGTACAACGAACCAGATATTGATGTGCCATTTACGAGCGTAACCGTTTGCGCTCCCGGCAGTACGACGAACTGCCAGACGATCAACGACGTACTTGTCGATACTGGATCGTCAGGACTAAGGATACTGTCCTCTGCGCTTACGCTCTCGCTTCCGGCACAGTCCGGCGCCAATGGCAGCCCCGTCGTAGAATGCGCGCCCTTCGTTGATGGAATTACCTGGGGGCCTGTCCTGACGGTGGATCTGACGATCGCGGGTGAGCAGGCGAAGTCTCTGCCGATTCAGGTGATCGGCGGTTCAGATTTTTCAGCAATTCCGGACAGTTGTACGAGCTATGGCGCGCCTTTAGATGATCTCGAAGATCTGGGTGCGAATGGCATTTTGGGAGTCGGAAACTTCGTGCAAGATTGCGGCGGCGCGTGTACGGTGAGCGGTCCGTCCAATCCTGCGCTCTATTACATTTGTCCGCCTTCGGGTTGTGTAGTCACCGCAGAAAGCCTTTCCGATCAAGTGCAGAATCCAGTTGCATCGTTTGCGTCGGATAATAATGGCGTGATTGTCGAATTGCCGGCGGTTACAGGAAGCGAGGCTAGCGTGACAGGCTCTCTGGTTTTCGGCATCGGCACACAATCAAATAATGAGCTCGGAAGCGCAACGGTTTATGCGATCGATCCCTCGACTGGAAATTTCACCACGGTATATGACGGCGTTACCTATCAGGACGAAGGTTTCATCGACAGTGGCTCGAACGGTCTCTATTTCTTGACTTCAAAAGTCTCCGGCATACCGGCGTGTCCGGAATTCAATTCGTGGTATTGCCCATCCACGACGATGAATCTTTCCGCCACTAATCAAGGTTCGAATGGCGTGTCTGGCACGGTCGATTTTGTCGTCGCGAATGCCGAGACCCTCACCGCCAATGAGAACAATGCGGCGGCTAATGGGCTCGCCGGACCATTCTCCGGCTCGTTCGACTGGGGACTTCCTTTCTTTTTCGGGCGCAACGTATACGCCGCAATCGAGGGTCGCAGCACGCCACAGGGCGATGGCCCCTATTGGGCGTACTAAAGATCCAGCGTCACCGCATACATCAACCTTGTGCCGTCGCTTCTACGTCTCGCGGGTGCACTAGCCGTTATAGCCCACGCCGTCGCGCGGCTTTTCCCGGCGCACCATGTCCGTGTCTTGCATCGGCACGCCGTCGCATTCGATCTCGATCGTCGTCACGGGGCTGTCCGGCGCCTCTTCCGGCAGTCCGGAAAGCCGCGTACGGAATTTGTCCTGTGTGAACGCAACCGATTCGCCGCTTACGTGCATGCGCGCGGATTTCACTCCAACCGTTAAGCCTGAGATAGCAACGTAGTCGCCCGGCCAGTAATGCACGTGCATGTATAGCGTGTTTCCTCTGCGAGTGAACGACGCGTAATTTGAGCGGCGAGGCTGGCAGATGTCGGTATTGATCACCGTGTCGCGATTTCGTCGCAGCCACTGACCTACCTGCTCGAGCACATGCACGGAATCTTCTGGAACCACGCCGTCCGCGCGAGGTCCGATGTTCAGCAGATAATTGCCGCCGTCGCGCGCGCAGGTGATCAGATTGCGGACCACTGTTTTCGGTGATTTCCAATTGTCATCGGCGCGCTGGTAGCCCCAACTGTCGTTCAGCGTCATGCAGCTTTCCCACGCGCGCCCGCCGGTTTCCGCGCGAATCTGCTGCTCGGGCGTCGAAAAATCGCCGGGCAGTCCATTGCGATTGTTGACGATGATGTCCGGCTGCAAGTCGAAGACCATTTCGTTCATCTTGGCCGATTGCCAGCCGTCCACGTCCAGGGGCCAATTGACGTCGTACCAAAGCACATCGATTTTTCCGTAATTGCTCATCAGCTCTCGTATCAAGCCGTGCGTGTACGTCACGAAGCGATCGCGGGCCGCCGCATCGGTTTTGCAGTTCGCTCCGTCGGGATGATGCCAATCCATTAGCGAGTAATAAAAGCCCACACGCATTCCTTCCGCTCGCGCCGCTTCCACGTACTCGCGAACGAGATCGCGTCCGGGCCCCTGCTGCGCGGCGCAATAGTTGGTGAGTTTCGAATCGAAATTGCAAAAGCCTTCGTGATGCTTTGTCGTCATCACCATGTATTTCATGCCCGTATCGCGCGCCACGCGCGCCCATTGCCGCGCCGCATTGGGCCGCGGCTTAAACGTTTTCGCCAGCGGTTCATAGTCCAGCATCGGGATGGCCTCATCCTCAAACACCCACTCGTGCCGCCCGATCTGGCTGTACAAGCCCCAGTGAATGAACATTCCAAATTGCGCTTCGTGCCACCACTTCATGCGCTGTTCGCGGTTCAGATCTTGCGAAGTTGGCGGAGCCGCCGCAGTCGTGGCTTGTGCCGGTGTGGTCATCTCGCCCGCCCGGCCTTGCGGCGGACCGCCGTACTGCTGCGCTGCGGCCGTGAGCCCCGGAAGCACGGCGGCGCCGGCAGCCACCCCCGATGCTGTGCGAATCATCCAATCGCGACGCGTCATCTTTTTCGATTTCATGGTAGTTGTCCGCCCCCTTGTCAGTGATGTGCGCGCACTTGCACTTCAGATCCCACGAATGCGTAGTACGCAATGAACGCATATGCAATCAACAGCACGCCGTACGCCAACGCCAAGCTTTGGAATTGTTCCGACATCAATCCGATCGCCGGCGGAAAAATCGCGCCCCCGATGATCGACATCACGAGCAGCGACCCCGCGATCTTGGTGTTCGCTCCGAGCCCCTTCAATCCCAACGCAAAAATCGTCGGGAACATCAACGACATAAAGAAGCTGGTCAGGAAAATTGCCCACAGCCCCGTCCACCCCGGACGAAAAACTCCTACAGCGACCAGCACTACATTGATCAGACTGTACGTCCCCATCAGCGTCTTCGGCGAAATGAACTTCATCAGGTAAGACGACGCGAATCTCCCCACGCCGAACGCTACCAGCGTGCCCGTCAAAAAATATCCCGCCACTTTTTCCGGTTCGTGCGTGTAATCCTGAACGTACGGGATGAAGTAACTCCACGTCCCAACCTGCGCGCCCACATACAGGAACTGCGCCAACACGGCCAGAATGAAATGCCGCTGGTGCAGCAGGTCCCGCACATTGCCGCGGTCACCAGCGTCGGCTTCGGCATCACCGGCAACGGCCGGAAATTTTGTGCGTGCGATCAGCGCGGCCCACGCCAAAGCAACAAGCCCCAGCACCACGTATGGACGAATCACTCTGAGCGTTTCGATTTTGAGGTAGGCGTCGTACGTATGCGCGGCCTGCATCGCCGCGATCTGATGCGGATTCAGTTCCACGCCGGAAAAAATAAAAATCGTACCTACCAGAACGCCCGTGATCGAACCGATCGGATTGAACGCCTGCGAAAAATTCAGCCGGCGCTCCGAACTTTCTGGATCGCCACACTGCGCGATAAATGGGTTCGAGCCGGTTTCGAGAAACGAAAGCCCGCTCGCGATTACGAACAGCGCTAGAAGGAAAAATGAATATCGCCCGGCCAGAGCCGCGGGCCAGAACAGCAGGCATCCCGCTCCAAAAAGCACCAATCCGGTGATGAAACCCGCCTTGTACCCCAGCTTGCGCATCAGCAGGCCAGCGGGAAGCGCTAGGACGAAATAGCCCAAATAGAATGCGAACTGCACGAGTCCCGCTTCAAACCTCGTGATCGCGAACGACTTCATGAATTGCCGGATCAACACGTCGTTCAGGTTATTGGGGATGCCCCACAGAAAGAAAAGCGCCGTTACCAGGAAGAAAGGAAAAAGATTACCCGCCGGAAAAAGTGGCCGTGTTCCCGTTTCGCTTGAAGCCATCAGGCCCTCTTTCTGATTTCTAAGTCAGCGCTCGGTCGAAGTGCACATAGCCGCCGTCCACGAATAGATGCTGCCCGGTCGTATGGCTGGACCGGTCGGAAATCAGAAACACCACCATCGCCGCGATCTCTTCCTGCGTTGTCATGCGCTTGCCCAGCGGAATTTTCGAGACGATTGAAGCCAGCTTAGCTTTTGGATCGGGGAATGTGCTCACCCACCGCTCGTATAGAGGCGTCATCACTTCGGCCGGCAACACGTCATTCACGCGAATGCCGTAGGGCAACAGCTCAACCGCCCATTCACGCGTCAATCCCATGATTCCGCCCTTTGACGCCGCATAGCCCGACGTGTTTCCTTGCCCCGTCACCGCGACCTTCGATCCGATATTCACGATCGATCCGCGCGCCGCTTTCAGCGAGGGTAATGCGTAGTGCGCCATGCAATAGTAGGGAACCAGATTCTTCCCGAGAGAGGCCACGAATTTTTCCGGATTTCCTTTTTCGAGGCCGGCGCCGTCATTCACGCCCGCGTTGTTCACGAGCGCGTCGATCCGCCCAGCCGCCGCCAGAGTCTCCTTCACCGCGCGCTCGCAGTTTCCGGGAACCGATAGCTCCGCGATCACGGCGAAGCTTTTCGAGCCGGCCGCTGCGAGTTCGGCCTGCATTTTCGCTGTCGCCGCAGTGTCGCGCGCGACGATCACCGGAACGGCGCCTTCCTGGGCAAGCGCCCGCGTGATCCCCCCGCCGATGCCTTTATCGCCGCCTGTAACGATTATGATTTTGCCCGCAAGTCCAAGATCCATGGCTTTCGGTGCCACTGCGCGCCGGCAAACGGCGCGACGGCGGGCGCCTTCATCCCCTTTTTTAAGTTAACGCGCTGCCAAACCTACAACTCGCCGCATGCTTCGCGGTCGCGCGCCGGCCAAATCGACGCGTCGCTTACGCAAGCGCCGGAGATTGTACCGGAATCGTCCGCCATGATGCGCCGCAAGCTCTCAAGAACCAAATCCGGCGCTATGCCTGGGTTCCATCGGCGCAAGCGGGGCTCTGCGAGACAGGATCGCGGGTCACACGGAAGGTTTCTATCAAGAATTCCCTAAAGATTCAACCTGTAGAAATTATTGTTTCATTTCTTAAAACACTTGGTCTTTCGCGTAGGCACAAGCGTCAGTTTTTCGCTTCGGCACGTCCAAGTAGGCCGATCGACAATGACGGCGTTAGCGGCAGATTGAGGCGATGCGCGATAGAAACTGATTCGTATTGTCACGCATGCGATGCTTTGGATTTGTTGTAGCGCCTGATCAGTGTGTTGGTGGAGCTGTCGTGGTTCAGTTGGGTCGCGGCGCCGGTTTCAAGCTCGGGAATGATGCGCACGGCGAGCGCTTTGCCCAATTCAACGCCCCACTGATCGAACGAATCGATGTTCCAGATAGCGCCTTGCGTGAAGACGCTGTGTTCGTACAGCGCGACGAGTTTTCCCAGCGCCGCCGGAGTCAGTCGTTCGAGCAGCATCGTGCTTGAAGGACGATTGCCCTCAAACGTCTTGTGCGGCGCAAGCCACGCGGGCGTTCCCTCAGCTTCCACCTGTTCTGAAGTTTTGCCGAAGGCTAGCGCTTCCGCCTGCGCGAACACGTTGGACATCAGCAGATCGTGGTGGCGGCCCAGCGGATTCAGCGCTTCCACAAACCCGATGAAATCACAGGGAATGAGCTTGGTCCCCTGATGAATCAGTTGATAAAAAGAATGTTGACCGTTGGTGCCCGGTTCCCCCCAGTAGATTGGTCCGGTTTGCCATGCGACCTCTGTGCCGTCAAGCGTGACGTGTTTGCCGTTGCTCTCCATCGTCAACTGCTGCAGATAAGCGGGGAAGCGTTTCAGATACTGCTCGTACGGAAGCACGGCCACAGTCTGCGCACCGAAGAAATTGTTGTACCAGATGCCGAGCAGTCCCATTAGCGCCGGCAGGTTACGCTCAAATGGAGCGGTGCGAAAATGTTCGTCCATTTCGTGGAAGCCGTCTAGCATGGCGCGGAAATTGTCAGGTCCGATGGCTAGCATCGTAGAGAGCCCGATGGCTGAATCCATCGAGTAACGCCCGCCGACCCAATCCCAAAATCCGAACATGTTGGCCGTGTCGATACCGAACTTCGCCACTTCTCCGGCGTTGGTCGAAACCGCGACGAAATGTTTGGCAACAGCGGCGCTGTCTTTCAAAGTTGCAAGCGACCAATCGCGGGCCGTGTGCGCGTTGGTCATGGTCTCGAGTGTCGTGAAAGTTTTTGATGAAATGATGAACAGCGTTTCGGCGGCGTCAAGGTCGCGCGTAGCTTCCACGAAATCGGTGCCGTCCACGTTGGAGACAAATCGGAATGTCAGGTCGCGCTGGCTGTAGTGCCGCAAAGCTTCGTACGCCATTACGGGCCCAAGATCGGATCCGCCGATGCCGATATTAATTACGTTGCGAATCGGCTTGCCCGTGTGGCCTTTCCATGCGCCGCCGCGCACCTTCGTCGAGAAATCAGCCATTTTGTCGAGGACCGCGTGCACTTGCGGCACCACGTCCTCACCATCCAGCATGATGGATTGTCCTTTAGGAGCGCGCAGGGCCACGTGCAGTACGGCTCGCTTCTCGGTCACATTGATTTTGTCCCCGCGGAACATTGCATCGATGCGCGCGCGTAGACCGCACTCGTCCGCCAGTTGAAGCAAGAGCTTTAGGGTTTCATCGGTAATCCGGTGCTTTGAGTAGTCGAAGTAAATGCCGGCTGCATCCACCGCCATCCGCTCTCCGCGCGTGGCGTCGTCCTCGAAAAGCTTGCGAAGGTGCAACTCACGCACTTTTGCGAAATGAGCTTCAAGCGCCTTCCACGCGGATCGCGTGTTTAATTGTGCGGTGGGTGCCATCCTGTTCTCCCTGTTTTCGGCGATTCCTGATTCGCGACGGGCCAATCATTTCACGGCGGGCCGGCGGCGTCGGCGCGATCGCGGCGATATTCCCAATGCTGTCTGAAATTATCGAGCGCTCGCATCACTCAACATGAATGCCGCGCCGAGCCGAACGCGACGATCTCGCTCATCGCGGCCATCTTACTTTGTTTCGCTCACGGTCTGCTGACGAGCAGCCGGCGATGCGCTATCTTTGCCCTGTTGGGGCGCGGTGCCGGCAGCTAAAGCATTGTTTACAATTTTCTGAGCTTCATCGAGGATTCGGCGTAGATGATCCGCTCCCTGAAAGCTCTCCGCATAAATCTTATAGATATTTTCAGTCCCTGATGGGCGCGCCGCGAACCATCCGCTTTCGGCAATCGCTTTCACGCCGCCGATGGCCGCGCCGTTGCCCGGCGCATTAATCAGGACAGTATTGATTTTTTCGCCCGCCAGTTCCGTGATCTTCACCTGCTGAGGCGAAAGTTTCGCCAGCAAGGCTTTTTGTTCAGGTGTCGCTGGCGCATCGACGCGGTCGTACGCCGGCTCGCCAAATTCGCGCGTAAGATCCTGGTAGATTTCGCCGGGATCGCGCCCCATCCGGGCCGCAATTTCCGCCGAGAGCAAAGCCGGCACAATTCCATCTTTATCCGTCGTCCAAACTGTTCCGTCAAGACGAGAGAACGAGGCGCCGGCGCTTTCTTCGCCACCGAAGCCAAGCGATCCGTCCAGCAGGCCGTCAACAAACCACTTGAATCCAACCGGCACTTCGTACAGCTTCCGCCCAAGCTTCGCCGTAACGCGATCGATCATCTGGCTGCTCACCACGGTTTTGCCGACCGCGGCTTCCTTGTGCCACTTTGGCCGATGTTGGAAAAGATAAAAGATCATCGCGCAGAGGTAATGGTTGGGCGGCAGCAGACCCGCGCTCTTGGTCACAATACCGTGCCGATCGTGATCCGTGTCGCACGCGAACGAGAGATCGAAGCGGTCCTTCATCGCGATCAATCGCTGCATCGCGTAGACCGAAGAAGGATCCATGCGTATCCGGCCATCCCAATCCACGGTCATGAACCGGAACGTGGGATCGACTTCTTCATTGACCACGGTGAGATTCAATCCAAAGCGCTCGGCGATTCGTCCCCAATAATGGACTCCGGCGCCGCCAAGCGGATCCACTCCCATGCGTAGCTTTGAGTCGCGAATCGCATTCATGTCGAGCACATTCGCGAGATCGGCGACGTAAGCGGTGAGGTAGTCGTGCCGGTGCGTCGTTGAGGTGCGAAGTGCTCGCTCGAGTGGAATCCGTTTCACGCTCTGCAATTTGTTTACAAGAATTTCATTCGCTTTGGACTCAATCCATTTCGTAGCCGCCGTATCCGCTGGCCCGCCGTTTGGTGGGTTGTACTTGAATCCGCCGTCCTCCGGCGGATTGTGCGACGGCGTGATGACGATGCCGTCGGCCAGCCCGGTCGTGCGCGTGCGGTTGTACGTCAGAATCGCGTGGGAGACGGTCGGCGTAGGCGTGTATTCGTCGCCCTCAGAGATCATGACTTCCACGCCGTTCGCCGCGAGTACTTCAAGCGCGCTCGCATTGGCTGGCACGGATAGCGCGTGCGTGTCCATGCCCAGAAATAATGGACCGTCAATCTTCTGCTGCGTCCGATAGAGACAAATCGCTCGAGTGATCGCGAGGATGTGCCACTCATTGAACGATTTATCGAACGCGGAGCCGCGATGTCCGGAGGTTCCGAACGCTACCCTTTGCGCTGGCACGGAAGGGTCGGGAGTTTCGCTGAAGTAGGCCGTGATGAGCCGCGGCACGTTTACCAGCATCGATGCCGTTGCCGGTTTTCCGGCCAGCGGACTTATTTTCATGAAGTTGTCGACGACACTTTCGCGAGTGGCAACGATCGTTTTGCCAACGTTTGCATCAGCTTGTCGAATGGCTGGTTGAATTTCTCAACGCCTTCGTCCTCAAGCTTTTGCGTCACTTCGTCGATTTTGATGCCCACGTTTGACAATTCGTCGAGTACCCAGCGCGCTTGGTGGACGTTTTCTTCCAGCCGCGCTTTCGGATCGCCGTGATCTCGGTAGGCGTCGATTGTTTCCAGCGGGGCTGTGTCGATCGTGTCCGGTCCGATCAGCGCTTCGACGTACTTCACATCGCTGTACTTCGGATTTTTGGTGCTGGTGCTCGCCCATAGCAGACGTTGCACACGCGCGCCTTGAGCGGCAAGTTTTTTGAAGCGCTCGCCGCCGAACATCTCTTTGTAAATCTGATACGCCATCTTGGCGCTGGCAATCGCCACTTGGCCATGCACCTGATTGTCGAGATACGCTTCCTGCCCGCCTTTCGCACTCGGTTTTTCCAGCAGGGGATCGACCATCGCGTCGATGCGGCTCACAAAGAAGCTGGCCACCGAAGCGATATGCTTCACGGGTTTGCCTTGTGCCACGCGCGATTCGATGCCGGCGATATAGGCCTCGGCAACCTCGCGATAGCGAGGCAATCCAAACAGCAGCGTCACGTTGACGCTGATTCCTTCGCTGATCAATTGCTGGATCGCAGGCAGCCCTTCAGCGGTGGCGGGCACCTTGATGAAAACGTTGGGACGATCGAGCGCGGTCCACAGACGGCGCGCTTCCGCTATCGTCCCATTCGTGTCATGCGCCAGATGTGGATTTACTTCCAGGCTGACATATCCATCCTTGCCGTCCATCGTGTCGTAGAGAGGGCGGAACACATCCGCGGCGCTTTGCACGTCGTGCTGGCTCAGAGCTTCGTAAATCTCGTTGACGCCTTTTCCTTTGAGCGCCAACGCCTGAATCTCATTGTCGTAGTCGGCGCTGTCCGCGATTGCTTTCTCGAAGATGGCGGGATTTGAGGTCATTCCCCGCAGCCCATCTTCTTCAATCAGCCGCTTGAGCTTGCCGCTCGTGATTAGATCGCGCCGGATGTAATCCAGCCAAAGGGATTGCCCGAGCGTTCCCAACTGTTTTAAAGGATTCTCTTTCATGATCACGCCTCCCACTTTCGATTTCCACGATTTTGTAGAGTTCGCGCGTTGCCGTCCGCCATCGGTCGATTGTGCCCGGGGGAAAAGTCGCCAATCCCAGGCAAAAATACCTCGGAGCCCGCCGCGGCAACCTTCGCGGAACGGTCCGCGAATCACGGTCGCGGCACCGCATTCCTTCGATAAGGTTATCCTACCGGGTAAGGCCGCGTCGAGGTAGCCTCATTCATTCGATTCTCTTAGAAGTCAAACCGTTGCGGCTGGTCTCGCTGTATTGCGGCAGTTTCACAAGAAATCCGGATGGGTCGCTCCGATGGTCTTCACGGGCTTCAGTAATCGCCGATGTGGCGTTGTTGATGGGTGCGGTCTGTTTTGCCGCCTTGGGTCGCGCTCCTCAACCACGCGACTAACATCGCGCGATTACGCGCTCAGTTCCCGGCTTGCTGAACTAAATTCGTTCGTATGCAACGTACGCCGGATTCCACACACACGCGATCAATTCAGCTTTGAACGCCTTGTGGTCCGCCACGCCTGCGAGTCCATCCTTTATGGCGCGGTGTCCCACAGCTTCAGCAACCAGCAACCCGATTCGTCGCGATTCGGAAATGTGCGGCAAAAGACTCCCCGTTTTATCTTTCCGCGTCGGCGATAGTTCAGCGAGCGCCTTTGCCGCTGCCATAATCATAGTGTCTGAGACGCGTCGGGCCTTTGACGCGATGATCCCCAGTGCCAGCCCCGGAAAAATATAAGAATTATTCGTTTGATCGATCCGCACGGATCTTCCGCTGATCTGCACCGGTGCGAATGGGCTACCCGTCCCGATCAGCGCGCGTCCATCAGTCCACTCGATCAATTGTTGTGGCGTCGCTTCGCTGCGGGAAGTTGGATTCGACAGTGGGAAGATGGCCGGCCGCTCCACATTGTTTGCCATCTCGCGTATCGCCTCTTCGCTAAATGCGCCCGGTTGTCCCGACACTCCGATCAGCACGGTTGCCTTGACGTTGCGCACCACATCGATCAAGCCGATCTCGTCCTTCCCCGCAAGCTTCCACTCCGCAACATCCGGCTTCTTACGCACAAAATCTTGCTGGTCGGCTCGAATATCTTTCGTGCCCTCCACCAGCAATCCGTCACGATCGATTGCGTAAAAAACGTTATGCGCTTGCTCGTCGCTCAAACCCGCGTCTTTCATCGCAGTCACTAGCAGATTCGCGATCCCGATTCCTGCCGACCCAAAGCCCACCACAACAATCTTTTGTTGCGTCAGCGGAATCCCCGTTACGTTCACCGCCGCGAGCACGGCTGCCGTGGCTACGGCGGCGGTTCCCTGAATGTCGTCGTTAAATGTGCACAGCTGATCGCGATAGCGCGCCAATAATCGCGCCGCATTTGAGCCCGCGAAGTCTTCCCATTGCAGCAGCACGTGTGGCCAGCGCCGTTTCACTGCGGAAACGAAAATATCGACGAAGTCGTCGTATTCTTGCCCACGCACCCGTTTATTTTTCCATCCCACATAAATCGGATCGCGCAACCGTTCTTCGTTGTCGGTCCCCACATCCAGCAGCACTGGCAGGCAATGTTCTGGATGAATGCTTCCCAGCGCCGTGTACAGCGCCATTTTGCCGATAGGAATCCCCATGCCGCCGGCGCCTTGGTCTCCCAATCCCAAAATTCTTTCGCCATCGCTTACCACGATGCATTTCACACGGTCATATCGGGCGTTGGAAAGTATCTGCTTGATGCGCGTCCTGTTCGGATAGCTCAGAAAAAGCCCGCGCGGCTTGTGCCAAATCTCGCTAAAGCGCTGGCAGCCCTCGCCAACCGTGGGCGTGTATACAATCGGCAGCAGCGCTTCGATGTTGTGCGCAATCAGCGCATAAAATAACGTCTCGTTCGCGTCCTGCAAATCGCGCATCAACCCATATTTCGCGAAATCGTTCTGCTGATTTTGCAAAGATTGCTTGCGCCGGTCCAGTTGATCCTCAAGTGATCCAATGTGAGGCGGAAGCAGGCCATGCAACTCGAACAAATCGCGTTCTTCTTCCGAAAACGCGGTCCCCTTATTCAGACGAGCGTTGTTCAGCAAATCGAATCCGGACAGCTTCGTGCGAATCGCGCCCGCATTGGGAGCCCGCGATTTTGCGCCACGTACGCTCATCTCAATCTTCCTCGCCATGAACTCGATGCCGGTGGCAACATCGCGAAGCCCGCGGATTTCGCGGTTTCGTCGATGCATGGTTCATATCCGCCGCTTGCCGCGATTATAGGAGATTGCGGCTCGCGGTAGTTGCCGCCCCTCGTTTTTTCCTTGTGTTTAGGATTTAATGCTGTACTAATGCCCGCGGAACACACCGAGGCCATCGATGCTCAAAATCACGGAACCACTCTAATGAACGAGTTCACGGGGAAAGTTGCTCTCGTCACCGGCACCACGGGAATCGGCCGCGCCATCGCCCAGCGCTTCGCTCAGTCCGGTGCTGCCGTAGTGGCATGCGGCATCGACGCAGCGGCAAACGACGCCTTATCTCGCCACGCGGCGGATCGCGCCCTAAGTCTGAAAGTGGAAATGTGCGATGTATCCGACCCAGGCGCCGTGCGCTCGGTAATCGGCAACACCGTCGCCCGTTTCGCCGGGCTGGACATTATTATAAACGCCGCCGCCATCCACCCCTTCGGCAATGTCCTCGACACCGATCCCGACACTTGGAACCGCTGCATGCTGGTGAATGTCGGCAGCATCTATCTCCTGGCTCATTTCGGCATTCCCGAGCTTAAAAAGCGCGGCGGCGGCGCCATCATCAATATAGCGTCCGTCCAGGGATACGCGTGCCAGCGAAGCGTCGCTGCTTATGCCACATCCAAAGGAGCGATCCACAGCCTGACGCGTGCCCTCGCTCTCGACCACGCCGCGGATAATATCCGCGTGAATTCGATTAGTCCCGGCTCGATTCGTACGCCCATGCTCGCTCGCTCGGCCGAGCATTTTTCCCCGCAACAGCCGGTTGAAGAATCCTTCACGCGCTTCGCTGCCGCGCATCCACTTGGCCGGATCGGCACGCCCGAAGAAGTTGCGGAACTCGCGGCATTTCTCGCCTCCGATAGAGCCGCGTTCTGCACCGGCGGCGATTATCTCGTCGATGGCGGCTTGCTTGCTGGACTCGGCGTCCAGTGATCTCGGCGCCCGTATGCATCGCGCCCACTGGTGACGTTTGTGGTGAAGGCGTCGTCTGGCACGCAGCGCACCAAGCCGCATATTGGACGGACATCAATCGCTTCCTGATCCATCGCCTCACGCCTGCCGACGAATCTGTTCGCACATGGATGTTCGACGAGCCGGTCACCGCGCTCACGCTCACAGATCGCGACGATACGCTCGCCGTAATCCTCGGCTCTGGCGCAATTTTGTGGGAGCCGCACTCCGATAAGCGAAGCGCGCCTATCTTCCGACTCGAAGGCTGGCCCGCCGTTCGCCTCAACGACGCGCGCGTCGACCCCCGCGGTTCACTTTGGCTGGGCTCGATGCGCAACAACGTGAATCCCGACGGCTCATCCTCCCCCGCGGGCGGCCGCGATGGCGTGCTGCTGCGCCTCGATCCCGACGCCTCGGTCACACGTTGGTGCGGCGACATCGGCATCGCAAACACGCTAGCCTGGAGCCCCGGCCACGATCGATTTTACTTCGCCGACACATTGCAAAATGTCGTCTGGGCCTGGGACTATCACGCCGCCACGGGTTCGATCTCCAACCGCCGTCCTTTTCTCGAAGGTTTCACTCGAGGATTACCCGATGGTTCTTCCGTCGACGCCGAAGGTTATCTCTGGAATTGCCGCCACAACGGTGCCTGCATCGTTCGCGTCGCTGCATCCGGCGAAATTGATCGCGTGATCGAAATGCCCGTGCAAAACATAACAACCTGTGCTTTCGGGGGCCCCGGCGGCAAGACGTTGTACGTCACCACGGCCCGCGCCGAAGCGCCTCCATACGAGCGCTTGGCCGGCGGGCTGTTCGCAATCCGCACGGAAGTGCCGGGCCAATCCGAAAGTCGCTTCACGGTCTTCGCGGCAGGTCTCATCCCAGGCGCGTAATCTTCTGGTGTACGAATTTTGTTGCGAACAGAGCCGGGCCGATGGATTATCGACTCTGGGCCACGCGATCACTACATGCCAAAAACAAATCTCCGCAATAAATCCCGGCGGTACTGGAAACTCGGCGCGCTGCTCGTTGGATTGGCGTTCGTGTTTCCGCGGATAAGCCTGCACGCGCAGGCGGTCAAAGCCGCTTCGCGCCAGCATCGGAACATAGTCATCTTCGTCGCCGACGGACTTCGCAACGGATCCGTGAATCCCACGGATGCGCCGACGATGTGGATGTTTCGCAATCGTGGCGTCTACTTCGCGAACAGCCATTCTCTCTATCCGACTGTTACTACGCCAAACGGTTCGGCAATTGCCACCGGACATTCACTCGGCGACACAAAAGATTTCGGCAATGCCATGTATCTTGGCCGCTTGTTCACCAACGAGGGTGGCACTCCGTCTCGCACCGTAACGCCCTTTCTTGAGAATGATCAGATCCTGCGTCAGTTGATTCAAAATGAAGCCTCGAATTACATGCAGCCACCCACGCTTCTGGAACTCGCGCGCCAAAACGGCTATCAAACCGCCGTCGTCGGCAAAATCGGCCCCGCTGGAATTCAGGACATTCGGAATTTGGACGGCCACGCGGCGGGAAGTTCCTGCGAAATCGTCATTGACGATGCTACAAATGTCGATGCGAACGGAGTTCCCGTCGACAAGAATTCGCCCGCTCTCTGCAAATCGATCGCGCAAGCCTTGGCTTCCGAAGGGTTGGGTGATCAAACGCCGCCACGTGGCGCGAATGGGGCCAAAGGCACAAAGGTCCCGAATTGGAAACAGCAAACCTATTTTGTCGACGCGGCGACAAAAGTCATCTTGCCGGCCTTTGAGCGAAGCGAAAAGCCGTTCGTTCTTATCTACTGGTCGCGAGATCCTGATGGCAGTCAGCATAATCAGGGCGACAGTCTCGGCTCGCTCAAACCCGGAATCAATGGAGACACTTCCCGCTGGGCGATTCAAAATGCCGACAACAATCTGAGACAAATCTATAACTTCATCAGCTCCCATCCGGATCTCGCGAACAATACCGATTTCTTCCTCACCTCCGATCATGGCTTCGCGACGATTAGCCACAAAGAAATCGATGCGAACCTGACGCCCACTACGAGTTTTGCCGCGAGCCTCAATAAAGGAATCATGCCGCCGGGATTTCTCGCCATCGACTTGGCTCACGATTTGCATCTCTCATTCTTCGATTCCGATAAGCCATTGGCTCCGACGCCGGCTGGCGACGCATTTCAGAAAATCGATCCCGCGCAGGGCCAGTTTCCGGCTAATGGGAACGCATTGCTCGGCGAGCATGTGAAAAATCCTGACGGCTCCGACGCTCGGATCGTCGTCACGGCAAACGGCGGCACGGATCTGATTTACATTCCGAGTAAAGACGAGCAAGTCGTTCGCGCCGTAGTCGCTGCCCTCGCTCGCTACGACTACGTCGGTGGAATCTTCGTAAACGACGAGTTCATCGATTCCTCTGACCCAATTCCCGGAGCATTGCCGCTAAGCGCGGTCGGCTTGTTCGGAGTTTCCCAGGAAAACGCGCCTTCGATTGTCGTCGCGCTCAAAGTTTTCTATCTCACTCCCGGCGACATCCAAACCGCCATTCAGATATCCGACACCGCCCTTCTTGAGGGGCAGGGGATGCATGGCGGCCTCGGTCGCGACAGCACGTTTAACAATATGGCCGCGATTGGACCCGACTTCAAAGTTGGCTTCAAGGATGAACTCCCCGTGAGCAATGCGGACATTGTTCCCACGCTGGCGCATATTCTTCATTTTGACGTCGGCAATCCCGCCGGAACTTTTGGCCGCGCCATTTCCGAATCTTTAGCCGGCAATGCGGTGAAGTTGCAGGAACAAAAGTGCGTCGCGATTTCAGGCCCAGCGTCCGGCAAACAAACCATCCTGGAATACCAAACGCTCGGGAAAGAAAAATACTTCGATCGCGCATTTTTTGAACCTGCCGCGGGCCGCCAACCTGGCTGTTCCAAATAAATTGTGCCCGTGTGACCGCGTTGGCTGCGGGTGATCGCCGATGGCAACTGGCGACGCCGCGCGCTGCGATGTATAGTCGAGTTATCGGAGAAGCGTTCGGAATCCCTATCATTCATGCGAATCCTCGCGGTCATTGTCGGATGCGTCGTATCGCTGGCTGTGGTTGTCGATTCATTTCAGACCGTGATTCTCGCCAGGCGCGCCACTCGCAGGTGGCGCATTTCGCGCGCGTTTTATCTGTCTTCGTGGACCGTTTATTCCACGGTCGCGCGGCGCATCAAGTCCGACCGGCGCCGCGAAACCTATCTCGGCGTATTCGGCGCCCTCTCTCTCGTGTCGCTATTTGCGCTCTGGGCCTGTGGGTTGATTCTCGCGTTTGCGCTGCTGCAATGGGCGGCGCGCGGCCAGCTTCTCGCTTCCTCCAGCAGTTTTGGAAACGATTTGTATTACAGCACGGCGACATTTTTCACGCTGTCGTCGCCCGAGCCCGGGTCGTTCTGGGTGAAATTCCTGATCGTATCCGAGGCCGGCCTCGGATACAGCTTTCTCGCGCTCGTGATCGGATATCTTCCCGTGTTCTACGATTCGTTCTCGAAACGCGAATTGCGCATTTCGCTTCTCGATGCGCGTGCGGGTTCCCCTCCCATCGCGGGCGAACTCTTGCTGCGGCAGGGCGCCAACCCCGACAAGCTGGAACGCCAGCTCGCCGATTGGGAGGAGTGGGGCGCGGAGCTGCTCGAGAGCAATCTTTCTTATCCTGTACTGGCTTATTTTCGCTCCCAGCACTCGAACCAATCCTGGCTGAGCACGCTGACGACGATTGTGGACGCAAGCGCCGTGATTATGGTCGCGTCAAAAGGAGATTTGAAAACGCAGGCTGAACTTTCCTTCGCCATCGGCCAACATGCGATGAAGGATCTTTCCGCCGTATACCGGAAGCAACCCAGAGCGTTGCATGCCGATCGCTTAACAACGGAAGATTTCGAGCGCCTGCGAAAGGCGCTCGCTGAGGGTCCAATTCCATTGCAATTTGACGATCAGTCCGAAGAAAAGTTGCGAAAGCTCAGGGCGGCATACGAGCCATATGCGAATGGCCTCTCCCATCATTTCATGATGCCGTTGCCGCATTGGGTTCCGACCGGATCGGTCCACCATAATTGGCAAATTGACTCGTCAGCGCGGCTGTACCTCCCGGGGCATTGAATCGAATTGAGCGCATAGTGAGCGACGCTACAACAAACGATTCCTCGGCAGTCGATCAGCTTAAGTTGGCCGCGGCCAATGCGGCTGTCGCGCAACTTGAAAGCGACATGATTGTCGGAATCGGCTCGGGGTCGACGGCGACGCTGGCGATCGCCGCGATGGGGAAGCGCGTGGCGGAAGAAGGCCTGCACATTGTCGGAATTCCGACGTCCGAAAAATCGG
The DNA here is from genome assembly GCA_049790315.1 of Candidatus Acidiferrales bacterium. Taxonomy (GTDB): domain Bacteria; phylum Acidobacteriota; class Terriglobia; order Acidiferrales; family UBA7541; genus DASPOJ01. The sequence goes on from JBAQYV010000124.1 coordinate 27,963, forward strand.
CGGCGCACGCTCGGCGCGCGGGAATTTCGTTGACGACATTGGACGAGCATCCGCGCATCGACGTAACGATCGACGGCGCGGATGAAGTTGAGATGGGCGCCCTCAATTTGATCAAGGGCGGCGGCGGAGATCTTCTGCGTGAAAAAATTGTCGCGGTTGCCAGCGCGCGGCTGATCATCGTGGTGGACGAAACCAAACTCCTCGATCGTCTGGGTCGCCGCTTCGCCGTACCCGTGGAAGTCGAGCCATTCGGCTGGCAAACCACGTCGGAGCGCCTGAGAAAATTGGGCGGCAAACCCACACTGCGCGTCGCGCCCGATGGCAAGACTTTCATCACCGATGGCGGCCACTATATTGTGGATACCGCGTTCGGAGCGATCGAGCGCCCGGCGGAGCTGGATGCGAAATTGAACAGCGTAGTGGGAGTGATCGAGCACGGATTGTTTATCGGTCTGGCATCGCAGGTGATCGTCGGCGGAGCGAAAGGCGTAAGAATGTTGTTTCGAGAGTCCGCGAGATGATGGGCGGGAAGCAGCAGGTGAACTCACATGCGGCCTAAAGACAAACCGGAGCAACTGCGTAGTTTCCGCTGGTTCGGCCCAGATTCGATGACCGGATTCATGCATCGATCGCGCATGCAGCAATTGGGATATCGCCACGAGGATTTCGTCGGCAAGCCGCTGATCGCGATCGTCAACACGTGGAGCGAAATGAATCCGTGCCACGCGCATTTGCGCGAGCGAGCCGACGCGGTGAAGCGCGGCGTTTGGCAAGCGGGCGGCTTTCCCGTGGAGATTCCAGCGTTCTCCATTGCGGAACCCTACATGAAGCCGAGCCCCATGATGTACCGCAATCTTCTGGCGATGGAGACCGAAGAATCTTTGCGCAGCCAGCCGGTGGATGGCGCGGTGCTGATGGGCGGCTGCGACAAGACCACGCCGGGCTTGCTCATGGGCGCCATCAGTATGAATTTGCCGGCGATTTACTTGCCGGCGGGACCAATGCTGCGCGGCAACTGGGAAGGGCAGCCGCTTGGAAGCGGAACCGATCTCCGCAAATACTGGACGGAGCGCTGCGCCGGAACAATTACCGAACAAACCTGGAACGATATGGAAGCGGGCATCGCGCGTTCGCCCGGTTTCTGTATGACGATGGGCACCGCCTCCACGATGACGGCTCTCGCGGAAGCGCTCGGCGTCACATTGCCGGGGGCATCCTCGATTCCCGCGCCCGACTCGAATCACACGCGCATGGCCATGAATTGCGGGCGGCGCATCGTCGAGATGGTTTGGGAAGATGTGTTGCCGAGAGACATCCTGACAAAGCGCGCTTTCGAGAACGCCATCACCGTGGATATGGCCATCGGCGGATCGACAAATGCCATCATTCATCTGGTGGCCATGGCGGGGCGCTGCGGATGGCAACTGAGACTGCCGGAGTTCGACCGCGTTTCGCAGCGCGTACCTGTGCTCGCGAACATTCGGCCGTCTGGCGCGTACTTGATGGAGGATTTCTATTACGCCGGTGGATTGCAGGCGCTGATGTCCGAGATCAAGGACTTGCTGCACTTGGAGTGCTTGACGGTGAACGGCAAATCGATCGGCGAAAATCTTGCCGGTGCGAAAGTGATCAACGCCGACGTGATTCGGCCGCGCGACAATCCGATTTCGGCCACGGGCGGTACGGCAATTCTTTACGGCAGCCTGGCTCCGGACGGCGCGGTGTTGAAAATCTCCGCCGCCACGCCTGGGTTGCTGAAGCATTCCGGGCCGGCCGTTGTGTTCAAGAATTACCGGGACATGGAAGCGCGCATTGATCGCGAAGATCTTGAAGTCACGGAAGATTCCGTGCTCGTGTTGCAGAGCGCGGGGCCATTGGGCGGGCCGGGCATGCCGGAGTGGGGCATGCTGCCGATTCCGAAAAAGTTGCTTGTGAAGGGCGTGCGCGACATGGTGCGAATTTCCGATGCGCGCATGAGCGGCACGGCGTACGGCACCTGCGTGCTGCACGTTTCGCCCGAGAGCGCCGTGGGTGGACCGCTGGCGCTTGTGCACGATGGCGATATTATTTCGCTGGACGCGGAAGCGCGGCGGCTTGATCTGATGGTTGTCGAAAAAGAATTGGCCGCTCGGCGCGCGAAATGGGCGAAGCCTGACGCCAAATTCGCCCGCGGCTACGGCGCGCTGTACGCGGAACGCGTGACGCAGGCGCACCTGGGATGCGATTTTGATTTCCTCGAGCCGAACGCCGAACCGACTGACGAGTCCGGCGCCGCCCAGCCTATGAATCAGCGCACCGATGAGCGCGAGCCTGAGATTCATTGAGCGCGCCTCAGGCATCGGAAAAACCCCGCGACAATTGTCCGTTCAATTCCGAAGCCGCTGGCCGGAGAGACTTCGCGCGTAAGTGTTTTGCCAAGCAGGTTAGCGCAGCGTCACGGCCCTAACCACCGCTGCGCCTATTGCGCCGGTAGCGGCGGATTGATGACGTAGGTCATTTTGTCCCAATCCACTGTGACCGTGGTGCCGTCGGAGAACGTGGTGCGCTCGACGCGGTAATTTTTGTCGAGGAATTCGTGATTGGTCATTTCGAGCAGGCCGACGCGTTCTTGAAGCGCCAGCGCGTCTTTTTCGAGTTTTAAAATTTGAGCCGGATCGGTGAAGGGCGCGTGGGAAGCGGCGCGGCGGGCGGCGTCGGCTTCGGTGGCGCCTCCGCGCT
>JBAQYV010000125.1:0-24176 GCA_049790315.1 Candidatus Acidiferrales bacterium
CGCGCGTCGAGTTCCCTTCCTCGCGCTTGCTCGGGAGACATGTAGGCGACCGTTCCCAGCGCCGCGCCAGGACTAGTCAGTTGCGTCTCGGGAACTTCCGTGGTTGCCGTGAGCATCGATCCTGCGGATGGCCCGGGAATGGGCATCGGCTGAGCCGTCAGCTTCGCCAATCCGAAATCGAGGATCTTCGCGTGCCCTCGCGTGGTTGCGAATATATTCGCCGGTTTGATGTCGCGATGCACGATGCCCCGCGCATGAGCGGCATCGAGCGCATCGGCTACTTGCACCGCCAGGTCCAGCAACTCTTCCACGTCGAGCGGCTTGCCCCGAATCAGGTGCTTGAGCGTTTGCCCTTCGAGCAACTCCATCGCGATGAAGGGTTTCCCATTCGCCTCGTCAACCTCATAGATAGTGCAAATATTCGGGTGATTGAGCGCTGAGGCGGCCAGGGCTTCGCGCTGGAAACGCTCGCGAGCCGCCGGATCTTTCGCCAGCTCTTCGGGTAGGAATTTTAACGCGACACGGCGGTGCAGCTTGAGGTCTTCGGCTTCGTAGACCACGCCCATGCCGCCGCCCCCAAGCGCCGCAAGGACGCGGTAATGCGATATGGTCTGGCCGATCAGGGAGGAGAAATCCGGCATTCTGCGCACATCTTAGGTTGCATTAGAAAACATGTCAACGAAGAGCGCCAGATTGCGGGCTCAGTCCTGATTGACGCGATGACCAAGTGAATCCGCGCGCCCAATCAGTCGCAGCTAATGATAGATGGACGGTCAGACCACGGGCTTGGGCGCGGGCGGAGGAAGATCTCGAGCCTGACTCGAATCCTGAAAATTCGCCGCGCGGTGCGCGCCGTCACAGAACGGCTTGTTTGCGGAGTGGCCGCAGCGGCACAGCGATATCTTGGTTCGGCCGGCGAGGCCGAAATTCTTGCCGGACGGATCCAGTATCTCGAATTCGCCCTCGATGCGCAGAGGACCGTTATCAGCAGGCACAATCTTGGCTGGCATGCGATTCCTTTCGCGCGGCCGTTTGTGGCCGGCTCAATATTTCGGCACGGACGGATCCACGTCATCCGACCACGCCAGAATGCCGCCCTTCAAATTCCAGATTTTCTTGAATCCCGCTTTTTGCAAAAACTCGACCGCGTCGGCCGAGCGCTTGCCGCTGCGGCAATGCGCCACGATTTCGCGCGAGCTATCCAGCTCGCTGACGCGCTTCGGCAAATCGCCGAGCGGAATCAGCGTGCCATTCAGATTGCAAATCTGATATTCGTGCGGCTCACGCACATCCAGAATGAATAGATCGTCGCCGCGATCGAGCCGCGTCTTCAACTCGCGCGGCGTGATTTCAGGTATGCCAGTCGTCACAACAGGTGCCTCCTCGCCTCGAATTCCGCAAAATTCCTCGTAATCAATCAGCTTGTTGATTGTGCGATTCTCTCCGCAAATCGGGCACGCCGGATTCTTGCGGATCTTCAGTTCGCGGAATCGCATGCCCAGCGCGTCGAAAAGCAAAAGCCGTCCAGCCAGCGATTCGCCCGCGCCCAAAATCAATTTGATCGTCTCCATCGCTTGCAGCGAACCGACGATCCCCGGCAACACGCCGAGCACTCCGCCTTCCGCGCACGACGGCACAAGCCCCGGCGGCGGCGGTTCGGGATACAAGCAGCGATAGCACGGTCCCGCCGGCGCCCCGAACACGGTAACCTGTCCTTCAAATCGAAAAATCGATCCGTAAACGTTCGGCTTCCCTGTTAGAACGCACGCGTCGTTCACGAGATAGCGCGTCGGGAAATTGTCCGTCCCGTCGACGATGATGTCGAAACCCTCGAACAGCTCGATCGCGTTCTCGCTCGTCAGCCGAGTATCGAACACATCGATCTGAATCTCCGGATTCATTCCGGCCAGACGATCGCGCGCCGCTTCCGCTTTTTTGCGCCCGACATCCGCGGTGGAAAAAGTAATTTGCCGCTGAAGATTCGTAAAATCCACCACATCGAAATCCACGATTCCCAACCGCCCCACGCCAGCCGCGGCCAGATAAAGTCCTAGCGGCGCGCCCAATCCTCCCGCGCCGATCATCAGCACCTGCGCCTGCTTCAGCTTCAACTGCCCTTCCATGCCGACCTCCGGCATGATCAAGTGACGGCTGTAGCGCAGAATTTCTTCCTTCGATAATTTCACGTCTTGTTTCGGCAGTGCGCTCGTGTCGATGGGCATGGCAATCTCCTGCTAACGCGCCTCAGGCGCTCGCGCTCAAATTTATTTCGTGCGCGCTGCCGGCGCCGCCGGCAATAGACGGCACGATCGTAATCGTGTCGCCGGACTTCGTTGGTGTTTGCTCCTGTTTCAAAAACCGAATGTCCTCATCGTTCAAATAAACGTTGACGAAGCTGCGAATCTTTCCCTCCGGCGTATACAAATGTTTTTTCAACTCGCCGTAAGCCGCCGTCAATTTGTCGAGCGCGTCTCCCACAGTCGCGGCGTCGAACTCCACGCTAGCTTTGTGTTCGGCATAAGGACGCAGCGGCGTCGGCAAAATCACTTTCACGGCCATCAGAGCTTTCCTCCCACGGATGACGTGCGTTGCGCGGCCCCCGCGGATGAAAGCGGCTCAGGCTCGAATCGCGCGCGATCGTCGGTCAGCCGCCACGACGTCATCTCGCCCGGTACCGCCGCCGCAACCGCCACGATGATGTAACTGTACCAGGGCCACGCGTGCTCGCGATCGAACTCCGAAGGACGCGCCGGATGGTCCGGATGCGAATGATACCAGCCGATCAAATCCAACCCGCGCTCAGTCGCCGCGCGCTCGGCCGCGCGAACATCTTCCGCCGTGATCGCAAACCGATTGCGCGGCGAATCATCTCGCCGATTCGATAGCGGCGCCAAATCGCGCACCACGCGTCCCGCCGCGCCATCCGTGCCCAGCAAAGCGCCGCAGCATTCGTGCGGATAATCCTGCGCTCCGTGCGCCCCAATCCTCGCCGCGAGTTCCTGATTCAATTCAAGCATCGTTGTTTTCGCAGCCCGTTACTGCGCTTCATCCCAAAACCGCTCGCTCAAATATTTCTCGCCCGAATCCGGAAACACAGTGACGATCACCGCGCGCTCGCCGGCAGGTAATTTCGCCGCCACCTGAAAACATCCCGACAGCGCCGCCGCCGCGCTAGGACTCAGCAACAATCCTTCTTCCCGCGCCGCGCGCTTCACCAGTCGATACGCCTCTTCCGTGCTCACGCCCAAATTTTCATCCGCGAGCGACGCATCGTAAATCGGCGGCACAATTGCCGTCTCCATATGCTTCCAGCCTTCCAATCCATGAAACGGCGAATCCGGCTGCAAGCTCACACAACGAATCGCCGAATTGTGTTCTTTCAATCGGCGCGACGTGCCCATAAAAGTTCCGCTCGTGCCCAAGCCCGCCACGAAGTGCGTCACGCGCCCCGCGGTTTGCTCCCAAATCTCTACTGCGGTCGACTTGTAATGCGCCTGCCAGTTCGCCGCATTACCATACTGATCCGGATAAAAATATCGCCCCGGCTCCGCGTCGGCCACAATCTGCTGCACGCGCCGAATCGCGCCATCCGACCCTTCGCCGCCCGGCGTAATCACAAGCTCCGCGCCAAATGCTTTCAGTATCCGTTTGCGCTCCGGACTCGCGCTGTCCGGCAAGCAAAGTTTCACTCGATACCCGCGCGCCGCCGCGATCATCGCGTACGCAATTCCGGTGTTCCCGCTCGTCGCGTCCAGAATCTCCACGCCCGGCCGCAGCGCGCCCGACCGCTCGCCTTCCAGAATCATGTTCAGCGCCGCGCGGTCCTTCACCGACCCGCCCGGATTGAACCACTCCGCCTTGGCGTAGAATTCGATGCCCGGAAAGTCGCGCGCGATTCTTTCCAACCGCAGCAGCGGCGTGTTCCCGATCAAATCGATCAGGTTTGACCCGCCTTCCCGCCCGCGCCGCGCCGATTCCGCGCGAAAAGTTTGGCTAGCTGAACTCATTGATATCGTTGCGGAGTTTACGCCCCTGTAGCGGCAATCCCCCTCGAAGCGCCCTAACAACCCAGTCCGAAATACCTTCCGCGAACGAACAGTATATTAGATGTCCCGCAGCCCGCTCGTATTCACCTAATTTAGCATGGCGTCGCCCAAAACGCCGCCAGCACAACCAGGTTCGGCGCCCGCGTCGTACAAATTCACCTTTACAGATGCGCCATCGACTCCGTAGTCTTGAAGTCTACGAGGCCCCATGTGGAACGTTAAACAGCCCTTCTCTCCCGCGACTCTTGAAGCCCTGCCCAAAGCCGGCTTCTCCGTAGGCAGCACGCGCGGCGTAATGCGCGTCGAAAAATATGGTTGCGGCGCCGAATTCCGCAGCACGCCCGACGGCCACTTCGTAATGACCATCCTGCCCACGGTCGTCGTGGCCGGACAATTCACGCGCCTGTGGGATGCCGGCTACCAGAAATTCCTGATCACCGACGACGGCCGCAAATTCCCCGCGCAAGCCGACGATTTGGTTCGCATGCGCCGCTTCAACGAAGAGCTGCGTTCCGCCCTCGGCGTGCCCACCTATTACAATGAAGCTCTCGGCTCCACGTGCCAAGTCACCGAGTACGATCGCGTGGCCGGCCGCGCCGGCGCCGTTCCCAACAGCGGTGTAGGCGTCACCGCTCCCGACGAACATTAAAATTCCACGCCAGTTTGAGTAGCACAGCCACTCATGGCTGTGTGCTTTTGCAGTTTTGAATTTCGGAGCGAACTCGGAAAACTCCCGCGGCCAGGAGCGCTGCGCCAACGTCGATCTACCCTCGCGCTTCCTCCAACTGCCGCCGAAACTGCGCCGCCACCACGCGATGCTTCGCCACTTTCCGCGCCCCCAGAAAAATCACCGGCACATCGTAGTCGTACCGCGCGCGCAGCGTGGGGTCATCATCAATGTTCACTTCCCGCAGCCGCGCGCCAAACTCCGCCAGCAGCGGCGCCATCACGCCCTTCGCTTCGTCGCATAGATGACAGCCCGGCCGCGTATACAACGTAACGTCGAGCGCCCCCGCAGCGGCCAACCGCGCGCCCTCCTCGTCGCCAATCGGTTCTCCATCGAAAGTTTTGTCAGGACCCATAGGGCGCATCACTACCCGAGCCCGTTATAGCGCACCCAACGCCTCCACCGAAAGCCGCCTTCGGCCACAACCATCGTCTCCGCCTGAAAACTCCGTTGAGTCGCCAACTCCCTGCAAGCATGAGAAAGCCCCAATCCCAAAATGTTATGCTGGCCGAGTGACCACGCTATTATTCGTCCCGCTTCTCTGGCTCGGTTCTTTCCTCGCGGGCCTGCTGGGCGCCTTAACGGGACTCGGTGGCGGCGTCGTAATCGTTCCTCTCCTCGTTTTCGGTTTCCACGTCGACATCCGTTACGCCATGGGCGCATCGCTCATCTCCGTGATCGCCACGTCTTCCGGCGCCGCCGTAGCCTACGTTAAAGAAGGCTATTCCAACCTGCGCATCGGCATGTTCCTGGAAATCGCCACCACTGCGGGAGCCATTTTCGGAGCCTACCTGGCCGTGCGATTGGCAACCAACCTGATCGGTGTAATCTTCGGCTCGATCCTGATCATCTCCGCATTCCTATCCTTCCGCGAAAAAAAGGCGCACGCGGCTGAAAGCACACCGAATCCCCTCGCAGCCCGCCTGAAAATGGATTCCGATTACCCCACGCCCGACGGCAAAAAATCCTATAACGTGCGCAATGTCCCCGGCGGATTCGGACTCATGTTCGTCGCCGGCACTCTTTCCGGCCTTCTGGGAATCGGCTCCGGCGCATTCAAAGTCCTCGCCATGGACCAGGTGATGAAGATCCCGTTCAAGGTTTCCACCACAACCAGCAATTTCATGATCGGCGTCACGGCGGCAGCCAGCGCCGGAATTTATTTACGCAGAGGCTTCATAGACCCCGGCCTCGCCATGCCCGTCGTCCTCGGCGTCTTGATCGGCTCTCTGGTCGGCACTCGCGTCCTCGTAAAAGCGAAAGTGAACTGGATACGCGTCGTCTTCAGCCTCGTGATCGCAGTCCTGGGAATTGAAATGATCTACGGCGCGTTGACCGGGAGGCTCTAAGTGAAACCATTCACGTGGAACGATCGGCAGGTGGAACAAATCGTCGGCGGACTCCTCCAGTTCGGCGTTTCTCTGGCCGGAGCCGTCGTCTTGATCGGCGGCGTGCTTTATCTCATCGCATTCGCCCACGCGCCCCTGAATTACCGCACTTTCCATGGCGAGCCGGCCGGACTGCGCGGTTTCCTCCCCATCGTCAGCGGCGCCTTTCATTTAGACAGTCGCGCGATCATTCAGTTCGGCCTTCTGCTTCTGATCGCCACGCCCGTTTCGCGCGTCGTTTTTTCAATCGCCGCCTTCGCGGTGCAGCGCGACCGCACCTACGTCGTCGTCACCGTCTTGGTTCTGGCGATTCTCCTCTACAGCCTCATATAACCTGAAAACTGAGCGCGCGGCGCAACCGGCCTGCATGCTTCGGATTCTCCGCCCGTTCACCGCAACGGCGGTCTTTCCGCGCCGTTCGGCGGCCCGCATCCTCCCGGCTCTCAGCGCCGATGCCCTTTTGCCGACGATGACATCTGGCAACCGCTCACTTGTAGGCTGCAAACATTTGCACACTGGCAATCGCAAGCCGTTTATTTTCATCATCGTGAGATTGGCGACGAGCGTGCCCTTATGGTCGGGCATGATACTTCGGAACTCCTGCTCCAAGGCTGTATCCCGATCCGTTCTTCTCTTCGCGATCGTTGTCGCATCATCCTCAATCGGCCGGTGTGACACCGTACAATTCGCCGTCCCTCCCGCGGATGTCGGCGCGCCTTTTAACGGGGGTTCGGTTGACCTCTTCTCCTCTGGGCTCAATGGCACGGTCCTTACAGGTCAAAGTCTGTCTTTGGATTTGGTCCTCAGCGATGACGTGCTGGCAAGAGTCTATGCGAATGATCCGGATGCGCTCGGCGTGGAACTCGCGATCTACACAACCGCAACTACTGCTCCGGGATTTGCTGGGCCTACCACTGGCTTTCTCCTCGACCCCAGCGGCAACCAATTCGGCGACACTCTCACGGCGGGCCGGGACGATGGCAGCGATGGATCTTTCGGTATGGGGTTGAACCTCTTCACTCCGCAGGATTTAGAGAGCGAAAATGTCTTCGATCTTAGCGGCGCCGAGTTTGACACTTCGCTCCCGTCCACCGGATACACAGTAACGGACGCGGAGCTTATTTTCTCGCTCAACAGTAATTCTAATGCTGTTCAATTTGGAACGGCCCAGCAACTGCCCGAGCCTTCGACATTCGGGCTGACCTTCTTGGGCCTGCTCGCGATTGCTCTCGCAGCCCGGCGTAAAGGTTCCAAACGACCATCCCTGCCGTGCTCGTGACCGCCAGCAACCCACCGCGGTAAATTCTCCAATACTAAAGTTCAGCACAGACCGCACCACCCGAGATCATGGCTCGGACGAAAGTGTACGGAAAGACACAGCATTGGAAACGGCCCTGCCATAGAATCCCCCTCACCCGCGGGCATCCGATGCATATCCCACTGTACGGGATCCCGCGAGGCAACACGATTGCGGGGACACCCAGTGCCGATCAAAGTGCTATTGGCTGACGACACCGCTATCGTGCGCGACGCAATTCGCCGCCTTTTTGAGCACGATCCCGAAATCCAGCTCGTCGCCGAAGCGACCACCCTCGCTCAAATGATCGATATTGCGGACAAGCTCCACCCTCACGTCATCGTTATGGACTTACACATCGGTCGTCGCGAAAGCAAGACTTCGATGCCGTTGAGATCGTCCTCGGGTATTCCGCCTGTGGTGGCAATCTCGATTTGGAACGATGATGACGCGAGAACTCTCGCCGATAGTTTGGGTGCCGTCACATTGCTGGACAAGATAAACCTCGCCAGTGAGCTAATTCCAGCCATAAAACGGTGCGTCGATCCCCGCACCTACACCGCGACCGAATCAGCCCCGGCTTCGTAGGGCTGCGGCAACACCCTTTCTTCCACAATTCGAATCAATTTCCACAGCCTTATTTCGAATAACCCACATGTTATCATTGACATATAGTCACAAATGTGCGACGCTTTGCTATGAGCCGCCGGCACACTCTCTTGCTCCGGAATTTCCGCCTGTCTCGCCCCGCCGCGCCCGCTCACGCGCCGAAATTCAATCCGATCCGCTCCATTCCCCGGATCGAACCTCGATCCACCTCGCGAGATTGTCTGCCAAAAACAGCCCTCCAACTCTTTTGTTTTCAGTATTATGTACAAAGAGTGCGCATCCAGCTGAATACAAAGACTTTCAACTCCCATGTACTCATACTTATGCGCACTCTTTTCTTGTATCTCCATTATTTTCAGTATTTTAACAAAATGGTACCGGGGTGTATGTACCCTCGCTGTTCTTGCAGCGTACGGAGACCACATGCTACACCGGGAGCTACACCGTCTATGCATCTCCAATTCGGCATCCAACGATTCGCACCGCACGCGTCCTAAGGAGCCCAATGGCTGACGCCGTAGCACTTGTGGACGACCTTTTCTTCCAGGCCAAGATGACCGAAACCGCGCGCCACGCCGGCGTCGATCTCAAGACCGTCGCCAGCAGCGAAGCTTTCTTGCGCGAAGCCGCGGCCAATCCCGGCGCGCTCCTTCTGCTCGATCTAAACGCGCGCGGCAAACCACTCGAAGCTCTCGCGCGCCTGGAGGAACTCGCACAATCGTCTCCCAGTCCGGCACAACAAACAGACGGGCCGGAGCGCGTTGCTCTAAACGGCCAAGCCGCCGCCATCGCGGCAGGCAACAGCCCGCGTCGCCGTGTCATCGCATTCTTGTCGCACGTCCAAACGGAGCTGGCCGAACAAGCCCGCGCCGCCGGCTGCGACGAAGTCATGCCGCGCTCCAAATTCACACAAGAGCTGCCGCGGATTCTGCGCGACGCCCGCACGGTGAACACAAAATGAGCCAGCAACAACAGGCACAACATGAGAACCGGCCCCAACCTCTCCGAGCCAGCCCCGTAGGGCCGGCACATTTTAGCCCACGGCGTAAACCCTGGGTAACGTGGGAAAAATTGCGCGAGCCCCAGAGGGGCGACACAAAATCGACGCTCGCAATTCCGCGCCGCTCACCGCAAGAACGCCAATCAGAACATCACTGGGCCCGCCGCGTCGCTTCCGCGCTACTCTTCGTCCTGCTCACCGCGGCCTCCGCATCCGCCCAAAAAGCCCCGCCCGCCGCAACCGACGCCGCCACGGCTCTCACCGCCGCGCTGTCCGCCGCGTGCAAAGAAGACGCCCCGACATTCGCGACTTATCTCACTTCCGAAAATTCCACGGCATTTCTAAGCCTTGTAGGCCCGCAACAAATCGCATTCATGAAACGCATGGTTCAACTTGACGATCCCGGCCATCCGCTGATTTCCACCGCCGACGATGGTCAGCCCGTGCTGCGCTGCGAAACTCCTTCGATCACAACCGAAATGCGCTTTGGCCCCGCGAAGATGAGCGACAACCTCGCCTTCATTCCCATCACGTTGCCCAGCCCCGGCGAAGACCCGCGCACGATTCGTTTCGGCCTGGTGCGCGATCAGGGCCAATGGAAATTGCTGTCGCTTGGCTTGGTGCTACTCGACGTCCAGGCGCTCACCGACGAATGGGCGCGCGCCGACGTCGAAGCCGTTGAAAATGACGCTGTCGATAATTTGCGGCAAATTGCCACCGCGCTCGATTCCTACCGCCAGGCATTCGGAATTCTGCCGGATTCTCTCGCGCAACTCGGCCCCGCGCCGGCAAATCAATCTTCGAGTGCCCAGGCGCCTCCGCAAATTTCTCCCGATGCGGCAAACCTCATCGATTCCGATCTGGCCTCCGGCGAAAAAGGCGGCTACAAATTCCGCTATCGCATCGTCCCTTCCGCGGCCGCCACCACCACGGAAGATCAGAACAAACTCTCCGGATACGAACTGGCCGCCACTCCGGTAGCCTACGGAAAATCCGGCACGCGTTCCTTTTTCCTCGATTCCACCGGCGCCCTGCGCGGCGCCGATAAGAAAGGTGCCGTAGCCGGTCCCGGCGATCCGCGCATCGATGCCGGCTCCGACGCGCAAACGCAGCAGCCCGCGCAGCCCTGAACGTGCCCGTTCATATGCGGAGATTTTTTCGGGAACGCAAATACAGCACCGGGGGAAACGTACCCCCTACATCGCGCGTCTGAGAGACATTATGAAAACAACATTGTCGTTCTTGTCGTCGATGTTTCTGATTTCGCTCGCGGCCGGCGTGCTGTGCGCGCCCGCGGCGGCAACCGTGATCGGCACGAACGTTATCGCGCAACCCGTCACGCCGCAGCGCATCGCCACGCTACCCGCCGCGCAGCAGAAAGCCTGGCGCCAATATCTCGCGCTCTCCGAAAAACAAAAGGCGCTCGACAAGGCCACGCTGCAAGCGGAAATGAAATCCGCCAACGTCACCGAATCGAAGCTCGCGCCTCAGGGCCGCAACGCTTACGGAATGTATCTCTCCACCAGTCAGTCCGCGGACTATTACGCCAGCGCCTATGCCATTCGCATCGCGACGAATGTGGTCAGCTTCCAGATCGCCGATGGCGGCTGGAGCAAGAACATCGATATGACCAGCAACCCTCGGGTACCCGGCGGCCGGTATGACACCGACAATTTGAATCGCTATCCCGACCCAACCGATTTCGACAAGCCTGTTGATGATACTTGGCACTATCTCGCCACACTCGACAATGACGCGACGACCACACAGATTATTTTCCTGGCTCACGTCACCACGGCGTTGCTGGCTGCGAATCGCGCGGCGGATGCCCAACCGTTCCGCGCATCCGTTGCGCGCGGAGTGCAATATCTTCTCGCATCGCAATACCCCAACGGCGGATGGCCACAAGTCTGGCCGCTCGAGGGCGGCTACCATGATGCGATCACCATCAATGACGATGCCATGCTCCACGCCATCGAAGTTCTACACAACGCGGCCGATCCCGCCGGCGATTACAACTATCTGCCGCCGGCCCTGCGTCGCCGCGCCGCGGCCGCAGCCGATCGCGGCATGAAATGTCTATTGAGCCTTCAGATTCAGGAAAACGGCGCGCGCACAGCTTGGGCCCAACAATATGACGCGTTAACGCTCGCGCCCACATCCGCGCGAAATTACGAAATGGCCTCAATCGCCAGCGGCGAAAGCTCCACAATCGTTCAGTACCTCATGAGCCTGCCGCAACCCACGCCCGCCGAAGTTGCCGCCGTGCACGCCGCCGCGGCCTGGTTCACAAAAACCGAAATCTTCGGCTTCCGCTATGGCAGCGGCGATTTCCGCGCCGATCGCGCGAATTCCGATGGCCGGAAACTTGTAGCCGTCGCCGCCGCCGGCCCCATCTGGTCGCGCTACTACCAGATCGGCACCGACAAGCCGATCTTCGGCGATCGCGACAAAACCATTCACGACAATGTAAATGAAATCAGCCGCGAACGCCGCAACGGCTATTCCTGGTACAACGCCGATGGAGTCGAATTGCTTGCGACATACAAAACCTGGGCGACAACGCATCCCCAGGCGTAGCGCCGATCTTGAATGTCAGTGTTGACGACCGATATTGCGGAACGATGTTGAGCGGCGATGTTGGGTGACGATGTTGGGTAACGATGTTGGGTGACGATGTTGGGTAACGATGTTGAGCCAAGATGTTGAGCAGTGATGTCGGGACCACCGTGTCGCGTAACGATGTTGTGTAACGATGTTGGGTAGCGATGTTGGGTAGCGATGTTGGGTAGCAATGTTGGGTAGCAATGTTGGGTAGCAATGTTGGGTAGCGATGTTGGGTAGCAATGTTGGGTAGCGATGTTGGGTAGCAATGTTGGGTAACGATGTTGGGTAGCGGTGTTGGGCAACGATGCTGAATAAGGAAGCGCGCTTGAATCCGGCAGTTGGCATGCAGGCCGCCGTCGAGTTAACATCGGCGTCCCGCCCATGCGATTTGCGCGCAATCGTTATCGACAGTGCCAACTTCTGGCGGCCTCGTTCTTGCTCGCGGGCCTCGCGATTCCCGGAGCCACACGCGCCGCGGCGCAGGATGTTGGACCCGATGTTTACTCGCCGCCGCCCGCGTTTGAATTTCACAGCGGCTTCTGGGTAAACCTGCACCTGTTTCTTTACGAGCAGTCGCGCCTCGCTCCAGGCGCCATTCCGCCTTCGGGGCAGGCGGCGCCGGGGCAAGTTGCTGTGTCGGGTCAAACTGCGGCGGCTGGGCAGGCTCCAACGACGGGGCAGGCTTCGGCGGTCGCGCAGGCTAATTCGGCGGCGCAGACGCTTTCGCCGGCCGAGCGCCAAACATGGAATGCGGCCGTCGCGTATTACGCCGCGGATCTCGGTCAGCGCGATCTGACGGCCAGTCTGGATTTCGCGCGCATCACCGACACGCTCGGCGGACTTGAAACTTGCGCCGATTTGTCCGGCCGCAGCAAGCAGGCCTGCACATCCGGATTGCGTCCGGATGTGATTCGCGTGCTTGAATCGGCGGCCCCGATTTATCGCGCGCACTGGTGGCCGCAACAGGATCGCGCGAATCGCGCCTGGATTGTGCAAGTGGGTCAATTAGTTCAGCAAATGGGCGGCGATATGGCGGATCGTCTGCCGGCGATTTACCAACAGGCGTGGCCACGAGGACGACTGCGTGTGGATGTCGTGTGCTACGCGGGTTCCGAAGGCGCCTATACGACGCTCGACCCTCCGCACCTGATGATTGCGAGCGAGGATCCGCGAAACCAAGGACTCTACGGCTTCGAGGTGTTATTTCACCAGGCGTCTGAGGTGCTGGCCGGCGGCGTGATGAAGGAAATTGCCGATCTTTGCCGCCAGCGCGATATCCCGATTCCGCGCGGCCTTGACACCGCGCTGCTGTACTACACCACTGGCTACGCTTTGGAACACGAGTTGGCCCAAAGCAGGCCGCAGAATTCGCCGTACACGCCGTACGCCGATCGCTTCGGTTTATACGAAGGCGCGTGGGGTGAATTCCATATGCTGCTGGATGAATACTGGCGCCCGTATCTCGATGGCACCTCCGAATTCGATTCGGCGATCGAGCACCTCGTCGCCGGAATTTCCTGAGCGGCGCCAGCGCTCGCGCGCGGATGCAGCTTGAGCAGAATCAGCTGTTTCTTGAACGCGCCGGACGCGGGAACTCGCGCGGCTTCTGCTATGTATTGCGAGCGGCTATGGCGAGCGGCGGTCGACGGCGCGGCGATTCGAGCGGCGCCGGCTACGATTTCGGCGTGTCTGGCGAGGTCGAAGGGATCGGCTTGCCTTTCCAAAAGCGATCCCAGTTTTCAAGCGAAGTGAACGTGCGGGCCTGCATACGATCGATGTACAGAGCGCCGCGCAGATGATCGATTTCGTGTTGCAGAATCCGGGCGTACCAGCCCGATGCTTCAACGATTCGCGCATCGCCGCGTTCGTCAAAATATTCCACGCGAACTGCGCGCGCCCGCGGCACCACGGCGGAAAATCCGGCGAGGCTCAGGCACCCTTCGTAGAAATACGCGCTTTCTTCGCTCAGGCGCGCAATCACGGGATTGATGATCACGTGAAACGGCACTGGGCGCCGGTCTTTCACGGCGAGATCTTCCGGCGGCACGTCATCGAGGATGCTTTCCGGATCTTCGATTACCGCGATTTGCAGCGGCAAACCGATTTGCGGCGCGGCCAGGCCCACGCCCGGCGCGTCGTACATGGTTTCGCGCATATCCCGGATGAGCTGCTGTGTTTCCGCGCCGGAGATTTCCTGACGCGTCAGCGGCCGCGCCGGTTGGCGCAGAACCGGATCGCCTGCTTGCGCAATTTTCAGAATCACATTTTCACCGGTGGCATGAAATTTTGGCCCGCTCGCGGCTGGCCGACGCCAAATTTATAGCATAGCTGCACAGAAACTTTTCAGTGCGAGCCTGAGTCTTTTTTTGCTGGAGCCGGCGGACTAGATGCGGGCGGTTGACGTTATGGCGTGATCAGATATCGATCGCCGGGCTTGGTGGTGAAGACGAGGTTGCCGGAGTTTAATTTGTAATTTACGTTACCGAGCTTGGCGCGTGTTGTGGGATTGATTCGCGCGATCGAAGGGTTCGCTGAGTTGGGCCAGGGATTTTGCATCGTTAGCTCCCCGCCCTTTTCACTCGTGATATCGACGTAGGGCACGGCGCCGTTTTTCATTTCGCTTGAAACCTCGAATGCGCCTTTCGCCAGGAGACGCTTGAACATTGCGTCCTTGTCCCTGGGCCACACGGGAAAAATTCGCAGGACGCCATTTTCGTGCTGCAGAAGCATTGAATCGATGCACTCCATGGTGCCGGCAGTCTCAATGCCGCCGGACTGGTGCGCAACGGTCAGGTTGCCCTCGCGCCAGTGATAGAGAATAGCGGCGCGGAGCTTTACGATGAGATCGTCACCCGGCCAACCGGCGCGCGCGGCGATCGGAAATTCTTTCTGAAAACCGTTGGTGCTGTTCGAGCCGGGAGTGGAGCCCCAGGAATTCATCTGCGTGAGCGTGTCAATGGCGATCTTCAAAAGTTTGGGATCGCCGCCGACGGCAAGATCTTCGCCGGGGAAAACCACGCCTTCCATATCGATGGGCTGGCCTGAGGGCTCAAAAACGCGATGACTGCCGTTGTTCACGACTTCGGCGGTGGTGAAGACTTCGACGCCGTTGTAAGTTTCGGTGGGATAAGCGCTGAGTTTCGCCAGGACGTCGCGCCACACAGGCACCATATCGGAATCGACGCCGAGGACGCCGCTGGCTTGGATGAGTGTTTTCTCAACTTTGCGGAAAAAGCCGAGATCGAGATTGGGATTGGTGTCGACAGGCAAACCTTCGTGCGCGGAGCTTCCTTCGATGACGTAGCGCTTGCCGTCCCAGACCATGAAGTCGCGCCAGAAAGCATCGAGCGCCTTGAGCTGCGGGTAAAGGCGCGTGCGCAAATAATCGTCGTCGCGCGTGTACTCCCAATACCAGATCGCGGGAATCGTAAGGAACGTGCCGTTGGATTTTTGATCGGCGCTCGATCCCAATCGCGTGTAGTCCTTGCCTTCCGCAATCGGCACGAGCGCGGGACGCGGAGCATACTGATCGAACGGCGGGAAGCTGCGCGTGTACGCGACGCCCTTGTAGCCGGCGATTGCGGTGTCATTTTGCTGAAACGGCTCCTCGGCAAAAACAAAATTTGTGTAGGGCAAAATCCAATCGGGGCGATTCGCCGAGAAAATTCCATAGTACGGCGCTTCGACGTTGTAATTATCGAAATAGCGCGCGCCCCACTTGGACATGTCCGTAGTAACCCAGGGACCGAACATCGGAGTTTGCACAAATTTGCCGGGGCGAGTGGACGAACCGAGAACGTAGAGCGCGCCGTAGTAATACTTTTCGAGCACATCGTCATAGACGCGGATGTAGGAGCGCAGCCAGTAGCTTTTCCAGAATGCGAGATGGCCGGTCCAGAACGCGTCGATGGCGGCGGAATCCAGTTTCGCGGCGGAGGCGAGCGCGGATTCCTTCAGCGCGTCCGTGGTGGGACCGGCGGTGCCGGTGCGTGCATCGCTGCGAAACACGGCGACCAGACGAACTGGAGTGCCGGGTGCGAGTGTGAATGTGCCAGTGGCGCTGCCGTCGGCGGATGAGGGCGCGGAAAATTGCGCGCCAAGCAGACGCACGGCGATGGCGACGCGGGCGATGAAATCTTCAGGACCGGAGAAATTGTTCGCGCGCGTGATCCAGAGCGTACCGTCAGATTGGCCGGCGGCGTAGGGATAAACTTTATTGGGCGGAATCCACAATTGCACGGTGACCGGAACAGCTTCGCTGCCGACGGCGCTTGAGAATTCCGTGATGAACACATTGTCGGCATCGGCGGTCCACGAACGCATGGTGACAACGGTGTTGCCGAGCTGCATCGTGGTGGTCACTTGCGCGTGGAGAATGTCCTGCTCCATGCGATAAACGGAATCGGGATTGGGGCTTGGCGCGGGAGAACTGATCGTGAGACCGCCGAGAGAGAGAACACCGGGGCGATATTCCGGATGCGTATCATCGGGCGCGGTGCCCCAGAAATCGTTCTTGCCGAAATAAAACTTTTGCTGCGATGTTGTGTCGCCGGCGACGACGCCGATGTCTCCGTTGCCCACGAAAAGGCCAGCGGTATAGCGCTGATTCACGATTCCTGCCGGCGGCGTGGTGACGACGCCTTTGATGCCGCCGAGAAAACTTTGTATGGCGGTCCAATCGTCGTCAAGCTCCGAGGCGCGAGCGGTGCGGAGGCCAGGGCCCGCCGCAATCAGCGCGGCGAAGGCCGCGGCGAGGATCAGTGAGGTTGTGCGAAATAATTTTATTGTCATAATGCCGCCCATTCTCTCGGTGGATTTCGAATCCCGGTTCATTCTGGCGTCACCTTCCCGATCCGGACGCGACTGTGAACTTTGTGCTATCCCTGCTTATCACAACTCCGTCCCCGGAGTCTCGAATCTTTTTACTTCTCAGACTGTATATTTCATATTATAAAACTACCTGAAAAACGCTGAAACGCCGACGGTGTCCGCGAGCGTCTGTATAGCGCTGGCAGAAAGAGCACGCCCGGCACGCGCGAATGGGCCGTTCGCATGCGCATCCGCAAAGGAGAACAACTCTCATGAGCTTCAAGAAAATATCGCGTCGCGATTGGATGATCGGCTCGACCGCCGCTGTGGCCGCAAGCGCTCTGCCGCTCCACGCGTTTGCGTCAGCACCCGCCGCGCCGGCGACGAAACCGGCGCCTGCAACACCGGTGTCCGCGGCACAAATGGCCGACGCTTCCGCGGCTCAGCAGGCGTACGGCGGCTCACATCGCGCAGCATGGATGCAGGACCCGCGCTATTGCTGGGGCGTGATGACGCACTATCTGGCCGATTGGCAATCGAAGGTGCATAACCTCGAGATAAGCGTGGACGTGTGGAACAAAATGGTGGATGGCTTTGACGTCGAAGGCATGGCCAAGCGTCTCGATTCCGTTGGCGCCGGCCACTATCAAATCAGCATTGGCCAGAATTCCGGGTACTACGCTTCGCCCAATGCGGCGTACGACAAAATCACGGGAATTCAGCCGAGCAAGTGTTCGCATCGCGATCTGATCGCGGATTTTTATGAGGCGTTGAGCAAGCGCGATATTAAATTGATGGTTTATCTGCCTTCGGGCGCACCCAATGGCGATAAAGACGCGAAAGCCGCGCTGGAATGGCTGAACGGTCCATACGAGAACAAAGATTTTCAGCGCAAATGGGAAGCGATCATCGCGGAATGGTCGCGGCGATGGGGGAACAAAGTGGTTGGCTGGTGGTTCGATGGATGCTACTTCCCCAATTCAATGTACCGCTCGGCCGCGACGCCAAATTTCGCCAGCTTTGCGGCGGCTGCGCGCGCGGGAAATTCCGAGTCGAGTGTCGCGTTTAATCCCGGCGTGATCTACCGCATTCTTTCCGTAAGCCCGGACGAAGATTTCACGGCGGGCGAGATCGACAAACCGGATTTGGTCAGCGCGCGGCGGAACACGGACGGCCGAATGGATGGCACGCAAATTCACATGCTGAGCTTTCTCGGCGGAAAATGGGGCAGCGGCGCGCCGCGGTTTACGACGGATCAAGTGGTGGCGTACACGAAAAAGATTCGAGACCTCGGAGGGTCGGTCACATGGGATGTGCCGGTGGAACTCGACGGCACGATCACGCAGCCGTTTCTGGATCAGTTGGCGGCGTTGGGGAAGGCGTTTCCGAAGAAGGCAGCGATGTAAGTAAGCGTGCAACGCGCCGGCGAAGGGCGCGCAGCGCGGAATCTACGTGAACATCATCGTGATTGTTTCGGCGATGGCGGAACCGGGAAGGCGTCGGCGTAGCTTTTAAGCGCAGCGGCCAAAACTTCGCGGCCCTGCTGTGCGGGAAGTATGTCGCCGACTTCGACCGTTTTATTTTCGAGCGCCTTATAGTCCTGGAAAAAGCGGCGAATCAAACGCGATTGATATCCCGGAAGTTCACCGGCTTCTTTATAGGAGCTGAATTGCGGATCGCCGATCGCGACGGAAATGATTTTGCTGTCCTGCACGCCGGCGTCGATCATTTTCATCAGGCCAATTACGCGAGCTTCAATCATAGAGAGAGGAACAACCGCTTCCTGGCAAAAAACGAGAACGTCGAGCGGGTCGTCGTCTTCGGCCAGCGTTTGAGGAATGAAACCGTAATTCGCCGGATAATAAACCGCGGAGTGCAGGACGCGATCGACCCTGAGAAGTCCACTTTCCTTATCGAGCTCATATTTTACGTTTGAGCCCAAAGGGATCTCAATGATCGCCGTGAATTCCGACGGTACGACGTTTCCTGGCCGAACATCGTGCCACGGATTAAATGTCTCCCTCACAGGAGATAGTTTAATCGACCGGAATCAGGATGAACACGGATTCCGTAAGCCGATTTCGGCCGGGTAGACTGGAGCCTATTTTTTCGGGGTTCGGCGCTTCGCAGTCTTCCCACGATAAGAAGGGCCCCAATTTACGCCGTGACGCGTCGAATCGTTCGTTCCCGTGTTCATTCCTTGATTCAAATTTTGTTGATCGACTTGCTCGCCTTCCCGACGCACATCGTCGCGATCCTCGATTTCGCTTTCCAACTGCGTTTCGGCATCGGTGGTTTGCGACTTCGGACTCTTCGCGTTAGCCATGTTCGCCTCCTCGAGACTTAAGAACTACAACAAATGCTAGGCAGCAGCCGCGAGTGGGTCGATACCCTAAAACACGTAAATCCTGGGAACGGAGTTTTGTAGATTCGCTTGGCCTTGCGGCGGACCTGCCGCTTGGGCGTATTTCGAGTTGGGCGTTAAATATTTTTCGTCAGCGGAACGGCAGGTTAAGCTCGGTCTGAAAGATGGCGAGCTACAAGCTCACGCGCATTTGTTTGGTGGTCGGGCGCCGGGACGGAGTTTGCCACGGCAATGATAGGTTCCTAGAAGATGGCGCGCCCAAGGGGACGATCTTAGAACTTTTCTCAGGGAGTTCGTGGCGGCCCTCCGACAGCTTCAGTTCCCTGTCGCACCGAGCCTGTAATCCACCTGTGTCACAAATGTCGGTTAAACTAAATGCGATATTGCAGCTTGTGTGTTCGCACTCTTAGCCAGAGAAACGGGAAACATCCCGTCTGTGCCCCCGTCTTGGTCCCCGGGTTTCCGCTCGGTTTCAACGAACGATGCTCGGCCAGAGTTTCATCGATATGCTGCGTCTGCAGCATATCGAGCGACGACAGCGCCGCTGCAACTGACCGTTTCAATCAAATTGTCGCCGTCATATGCAAAGATGCTCGTCGCGCTTGGCCATTGTTTGTAAGCGCGACGAACGAATGGATCGTATTTGAACGTGAGCGTCTCGCCGCTATCGGGCAGCGTAACGCTTGCCAGGCGATTCTCATTCATCAAATATTGGGTAAGCGTCCCCACCACAGTGTCATCAACACCAGAACCGCAAACATCACCAAGGACCATACTCGAATCGCCCGCCTGTCCGAGCGAAGTGGAATGAGCGCGACGGGAAAGAAGACAGCGACTAGGACTGAGGCGAAAAGTTGGCTCGTCAGATTCGCGCCAATGTGGCCAATGGTAAACATCCCGCCCAACCATTCTGTAAAGACATACGCAAGGGCAGACAGTAAATTAGAGTAGACCACCGGACCGTGCTCATGCGACACGATCAGTTGACCGAGCAGGCAAGCAAGAAATCCAAAGACGTAGCAAAAAACGAACGCCCACTGACGTGGAACCCAGTTGGATAGCGGCCTCATTTAGTGAAGCCCCGTGTTTACGCCATAGGCCCCAATGGGGAAATCCGCAGTCCCTCCGGCATCTATGATTATTTGGTGGGCAAATGTGTTGCTATTTGGTCCCAGAGGATTGTAACCAGGAACCATCCCGCTGTTACGGTTATAGGCATCTACCAAACGCTGTTCAAAGCCGCAGCAATTTAAGCCGGGAGGGGGGTAAATATTGAATTCCCTTCTCGAGTAAAGCCAGCCGGATCGGTTAGGATTAAACGGATTAACATGAGGATGTCCCGTCCTGTCGCCGGGACCTGAAGGGCCATAAAGCTCAAGGGTTTCGTCTATTCCGGCGCACTTAACGTGTATGTAGCAATGCATTGCCTGTGAAACGAAAAGCATGGCATCTCCCAAAAAGCTTCCGCCCCTCATCGGGCTGATGCGCTCACAGTACAGCTCTGCCAGCAAGCCACTCGGGTCAAGGAAAGAAACCGGACTGTTCGAAGCGTACGTATAGAAACCGTCGCCGCCACTGAAGCGAATCGGGTCCTCGCTTAGGAATCTCCCGGTTCTGGGATCTAGATAGCGCGCCCTGTCGAAATACAGTCCAGTTTCTGTGTCGAACTCCCGCCCGATGTAGAGGAAGAAATTCGTGAGCGAACCGGAGGATGCTGTCTGGTTTCCGAACGAATCAAACGTGTAGGTTTGTGCCAGTGCCCCCGAAATGTTGCTCAGTGATGTGACTGAGTTGAGGCCGTCTTGCTCGTAGTAGCTCGTTGTCGAGGAGCGCAGCATCGCCAGAGGCTGGTCGATATTTTCTCCCTGGGTGTAGCGGGCGATCACGCCGCCGCTGGAGTTTACGGTTTCAACGAGATTGTCCCCATCGTAGGCGAAAATACTGGTCGTGGTGGGGGAGATTTTCTCGATGCGGCGGCCGAACGGATCATACTTGAGCGAAACCGTGCCGCCAGTGCCGGGCAGCGTGACGGATGCCAGCCGGTTCTCATAGTCCCACGTATAGTCGGTCGTTCCAGTCGAATCCGTCTTGCTAGTGGTGTTCCCATTGTAATCGTACGAATAGCTCGCATCAGAATCCGAAGTCAGCTCATTTGACGCGTTCGTCGTGTACGATGACACCCCCAACGACGCCGTCCGGTTACCTACGGGGTCGTACGTGTAACTCTCCGTTGTGCTCGCCCCCTGAGTCACTTGAGTGAGCTCGTAAATCGAGTCATAGCCGTAGTCCGACGTTACGCCCGCCAAATCGTCGGCCTTCGCCGTCCGATTACCCGCAGAATCCAACGTATAGGTGGCACCGTCAATGGTACTTCCGCCCGCTTGGTGCAATACGCTCAGCAGGCGCGACAGATTGTCGTAGGTGTAGTTTGTGGTGACGCTATTCGGGCGCGTCATCTGAGTGCGTCGGCTCAGTGCATCGTAGCTGAACCCAAACGAGCTGCCTCCGCTGAACGCAGATGGCGGCGTGAGCGATGTGAGCCGATTCAGAGTGTCGTAAGCGTAGGTGGTCGATCCACTTTCGGGATCGGTGAATCCAGTCCGGTTCGACGCTGCGTCGTAAGTGTAGGCATTCGTGAAGCTGCGACTCGTCAGGAAACTGTAGCTCGTCGTCGTCCCGATCAGCCTGCCCATGTTGTCGTAGGCGAAAGCGTACGTCCCTGTTGGGTCGTTCACTTCCGATATCTTGCCGACCAAATCGTAGGTGTACTCGACGGTGGTCGTATCCGGATATGTCTTCTGAGTGAGCCGATTCAGCGCGTCGTAGAGGTAGGTTATCGTCTGGCCTTTTCGGTCGGTCTTGCTGGTCAGATTATTGTCGGCATCGTACGCGTAGGTTTCCGTGTGTGAAGAGGGGAAATTCGTCTCCGTCACGCGGCCAAAGGCGTCGTAGCTGAAATAGGTCGTGTGCGAATTCGCGTCGGTGATGCTGGTGAGGTTGTTTTCAGTGTCGTAGGCGTAGGTCGTGACGTTGCTCGCCGCGTCGGTGACGCTCGTAAGCCGGTCCGCAGTGTCGTAGGCGTAGCTGGTTGTCTTGCCGTTCTGGTCAGTGACCGATGTTCTCCGCCCGCGATCATCGTAAGTGAAGCTCGTCGTGGTGGAATCAGGATACGTGATCGACGTGAGCCGGTCCATGAGGTCATACGCAAATGTCGTTTCATGCGATAGGGCATCGGTGATCGACGTGCGGTCGCCTCGGGCGTTGTAGCCATATGTCGTGACATGACTCTGCGCGTCTGTGATCGTGGCGATATTAAGTGGCGCGCCCGGAGAGATTCGAACTCCCGACCCTCTGGTTCGAAGCTAGAGCAGCACAAAATCTAAGTGCTTTCTCTGGTGTCGCCTACGAACCCGAAACGCTCTTTAGACCTTCCCAATTGTCCGTAGATTGTCCGTAAGCGACGGAGGATCGCCATGCAAAGGCCAGAATGATTCCGCCGGGAGTTCATTGGGGGCGAGCAATGTACCGAGCACTTTGTTCCCCTCCCGAGTCGACTTGTCTAGACCGGCCGCGTGAAGCTCTGCACTGAGCCGCGGCTGTTCCCTTCAAAGGCCTACTCGGTTGACCTCTGTACCCTAAAAGGGTACAATCGACCCCGCAATGGGTACAGCAAGCACATTATCGAACACATTGTTCGGACGCACCCGAGGGGCCGTACTCTCCATCTTATACGGCCATGTCGGAGAATCGTTCTATCTCCGTCAGCTTGCCCGCGATACCGACATAGCTCTCGGGCCTGTTCAACGCGAGATACGACAACTGGTTGATGCTGGGCTCGTTGCGAGAAAGATCGTTGGGGCTCAGACGCTCTACAGCGCCAATCAACAAAGTCCGGTCTTTGCGGAGATCAAAAATTTGGTCACCAAGACAGTCGGAATGCATGGCGTTCTATATGAGGCGCTCGATCCGTTGCGGAAGAAAATCAATCTTGCGTTCGTCTACGGTTCTGTAGCGCGGTCAGGTGAGGCGGAACACAGTGACGTTGATCTGATGGTTGTGGGCAAAGTCGATTTCAGTGCCGTGGTATCCAAGCTAGCCGACGCGCAAAGAACCCTGAATCGCGAAATCAATCCAACTGTGTATTCCGTAAAAGAGTTCCGCGGCAAGGTGCGTGGCAACTTCCTCAAGAACGTGCTGGCCGAGAAAAAACTGTTCATCATTGGGGATGAAAATGTCCTTAGAGAATTGGGCCAATAACAGTTGGCTGGAGCGCCGCGATTCGGATGCCGAGGAGATTGCTCGGCTACTCGCGGTTGCGGATGGGCGGCTGGAGGACTACACCCGTGCGGTTGCAGGAAAGCTGTCCCCCGATGCCCAATTGGATCTAGCCTATGACGCAATTCGAGCTTCCGCTACAGCCGCACTGCGCGCCGCGGGATTCCGCACCGTAAGAGGCAACAACGAACATTACAGAACCATCGAGGCGCTAGAGTTTTCGATTGATCCAGAAAGGAAGATCGTGCCTACCCTTGATAAAATGCGCAAAAAGCGGAATATCGGCTCATATGATGATTTTGGGTTAGTCTCGCAGGGCGAAGCGGATCTCTGCGGGAAAATGGCGGTCCGTACTCGGAAGGAAGTCGAAAATTGGATTCGTAAGAACCACGCTGACAAAATCCTCTGACGCGGCTCCCAGTAGCTAGTGACAGCTTTGCGATCGAGAGTCATGCTCGAATCTCGTCATATTCACGCAAGCACAAAATAAGGGATGGCGCGCCCGGAGAGATTCGAACTCCCGACCCTCTGGTTCGAAGCCAGATGCTCTATCCAGCTGAGCTACGGGCGCGAGGACCAAATTTACATGATGTTGGCCGGGATAGCGGAGGAAATTTGGCGCGGGGGACCTCCTTGGCGTCGGGCTTTACGCTGGGGCGCGAGAGGCCCGTATCGAGACAGGCTAGATCGGCCGGGCGGTCGAAAACATTCGTCTCAATTCGTCTCGGCCCTTGCCAGTCTTGAGCTCTCGCTCACGGCGCACGGCTTGCGCGCGCGTCGGATAATCTTCGCGAAATACGAGTTCCCATGGCCGGCCATGCTTTGTTGACACCGAGATTCCCGAATTGTGCTGCTCGAAACGGCGCGCCAAGTTCGACGTGGAGCCAGTGTAGAGGAGGCCCGTGGCCTTGCTTCGGAGAACGTAAACGCTGAACATTTTAAGGACGGCTCGTCCGCAAGCGCATCGCAGCATAGCGCGCTCGCCCTTCTGGTTCGAAGCGTCGCCGCGGCGACCTCTATCCAGATGAGCTACGGCACGTGGATTAAATTTAC
>JBAQYV010000126.1:0-4913 GCA_049790315.1 Candidatus Acidiferrales bacterium
GCAACGGCGTCGGCGCTGCTTTACGCCACGAGCGCGCAGCTTGTTGGCGCGGCGCTGCGACTGATGCCGCTGGGGCAATTGGCGGGGCAGCGCATCTTGTCAAATTTGCGCCCGGTGATTGCGCGGCTCGCGGTGGAAGCAGCAGAGCACGGCGCACCCGATGAAATCTGGAGCTTCGTTCCGGCTATCGAAATTGCGGCGATGCAGCACGCGCAACTTTCGGCGAGGTTATTTCGCTCATGACACAAGTTCCACCCGGTACGAAAGTTCCGCTGCGCATTGGAATCGGAGGGCCTGTAGGCTCGGGCAAAACCGCGCTGGTGGAATCGCTGTGCCGGCGAATGCAGCCGCAATATGACGTAGCCGTGATCACAAACGATATTTACACCCGCGAGGACGCCGAATTTCTGACGCGGCGGGGCGTGCTGCCACCCGAGCGCATTGTCGGCGTTGAAACCGGTGGGTGCCCGCACACGGCGATTCGCGAAGACGCGTCGGTGAATCTGGAAGCGGCGCGGCAGATGTTCGAGCGTTTTCCCGGTTTGCAAATTCTATTCATCGAAAGTGGCGGCGATAATTTGGCGGCGACGTTCAGTCCGGAACTGGTTGACGCGACGATTTATGTGATCGACGTGGCCGAGGGCGACAAGATTCCGCGCAAGGGCGGACCGGGGATCACCACGTCGGGGCTCCTCATCATTAACAAAATTGATCTTGCGCCCTACGTCGGCGCGAGCCTGGAAGTGATGGATCGCGACGCCAAGCGCGTGCGCGGAGAGCGGCCTTACGTTTTCACCAATCTCAAAGACGGGACAGGCGTCGACACAGTCGTCGGCTGGATCAAGCGCGAACTTCTCTTCGAGTCTTGAACGCACCGGGCGCGACGGATTCCTGAGCCTTTGCTTCAAGCGCGATGCCGATCGCACCGTCGTCGCGCGCTTGCGTTACACGCTGCCGTTGCAGGCGCAGACCGCGACGCCGATGCCTGACGGCTCGGCGTACCTGCTGCTGCTCAATCCCACGGGCGGAGTTCTCGGCGGCGATCGATTACTTTCAAGAATCGTGCTCGATGCGGGGACGCACGCCTGCCTTTCCACTCCATCGGCCACGCGCGTTTATCGTTCGCTTGGCGCGCCGAGTGTGCAGGAAACGTGGATCGATGTGGGCGCCGGAGCCACACTCGAATATTTTCCGGACCACGTGATTCCGCACGCTGAATCGCGATTCCGACAACGCTTGTCTGTGGAATTGGGCCGCGGCAGCCGCGCGATTTTGTTCGATGCGTTCGCGGCGGGACGCCTGGCGCACGGCGAATCCTGGGCCTTCCGCGAATTCGATTCTGAGACGCGTGTGTATTGCAGCGGCAGGCCGCTGTATCTCAGCCGCACGAAAATCGCGCCTTCGCCGCCCGCCTTCGGCCCGACGAGTCTCGGGATCGCCGAAGGATTCGGCTACGTGGCCTCGCTCGTGATTCTCGGCGACGGCTTCGAGAATTGGCAACGCGTCGCCGACGCCATGCACGCGACGCTTGCTACGATGCCGCAAATCCGCGCCGGTGCGAGCCTTCTCGGCAGCGGCGGTTGCGTTGTTCGCTATCTCACGGCAAGCGCCGGAGGTCTCGTAAGCGCCACATCTGCGCTGTGGGCGGCCGCGCGCCACTCTTTCCTCGCGCTGCCGCCGTTCGACCTCAGGAAATATTGACGTAATTTCGAGAGAGAAAGTGGGCACAAAAAACAAAAGGCCGAAGCCTCTCGGCTCCAGCCTGGAACTTAGACGCGCCCTTGACGGAAGAATTATACGACGCTTCGCTAGACACTCCACTTGAAGATTGAATCCTCACAAGTCACTGGCGTAAACGCATTTCTGCGTGACAGGGAGCAATACGTCACCTAAACTGTTGGGGTCGATTGGAGAAGTAGTTCATGACACTGGATGTAAAACCGGAAATTGCCGCCGCGCTGGAGGCCCTGGCTTCCGCCAAAGGGTTGTCTGTGGAAGACTTCCTCGAGCAGCTTGTGGAGAAGGAGCTGCCGACCAAGCCGGAAGATGCCAATGGTTCGCAGCTCAGCGGCATGGTTTGGGAAAACGGGCTATTCGTCTATCGTACGGGCAGGCCGCTGCCAGTGCGGGTACTGGATGATGCGATCCGCCAAGTCCGCGAAGAAAGGGCGCAGCGCATCCTGGGCAAGCATTCTTGAAGCGGTTCTTCGACAGCTCTGTTCTGGTTCCGGTCTTTTACGCAGACCATCCGCAGCACGCATCCAGCACACGAATATTCCTTGACGCAGGAAAGAACGACTTCTGTGCGCTCCGCACGCTCGGTGAGGTCTACGCTACCCTCACTGGCCTGCCGCTTCGGCCCCGCATCACCGGACCGGAGGGCATGCGGGTCGTAAAACAAATACGCGAAAGGCTCACCCTGATTACGCTCAGTGAGCAGGAATATGTCTCCGCGCTTGAACTAGCCTCCTCCGGGGCCATCGTCGGTGCAGCCGCATATGACGCGCTCATTGCTCATTGCGCTGTGAAGGCTGCTGCAAACATCTTGCTGACGTGGAATGTCCGCGATTTTACGAGGCTCGGACCTGCTGTCGCTCAGCTCGTGAAAACGCCGCTGGAACTCTAGTTGCCCCCGCGCGTGGCGCCTTGCTGGCGCTGCCGCCCTTCGACCTCAGAAAATATTGACCGTCGCGCGTCAGCGACGCGGCAGTCGTATCTCAATCGCATCGCCGAGGGTTTCGGCTACGACAACGGAGTAGGCGGTGCCCCTCCCCCTAGGTGTTTTTCGGAAGTGTTGATTCTGCGGGACTTTAAGTCCAATGCGCCAGAAGTGTTGATTCTAATAGGGTTAAAATGAGATTTCTCAGAACTGCTCATTCTGAAAGGGTTAGCGTTCATTTTGGAGAGCGGCGGTTGCGTCGTCCCCCCCTCACGCAAAGCGTCGGCGATCTTGCGAATGGCACGTCCGCGCTCTGGGCCGCCGCGCGCCAGTCGTTGCTGGCACTACCGCCGTTAGATCTCAGGAAATATTGACCACCAATTATTGGGAAAACGGGGCAGGAAAAACAAAAGGCCGAAGCCTTTCGGCTTCAGCCTGGGAATTTAGACGCACCCTTGACAACCTAAGTGTACCACGCGACTCGAAAATTTTGAAGTGAAAACTGTGGAGTTTACGAGCGCGGATTCCGCGCGGGACGCAACAGTGTTCAGCTAGGCGGACAACGAAACGATCGATTCGGGCAAGCTTGTTTCGGCGAAAGCGAAGCGATTCCCGTACACCTTCATTCGATACTCCACAGCCGCTCGGCCCATCCGACGCTCAGCCGCGAACGCCGCGACGCCCCCCAAATTGTTGTATGCAGGGGAAGCGAAATATCCGTTCTCGCCGCCGTATTTGCTCCTTTGGTCGTAGAGGGCAATCTCCATCTGCTCCTCCGCGTCAAGCAGCCCGACGAATAAATTATCCGAAATCACCAAAAGATTTGCTTGTATGGGCGCGAACTTCGGGTAGGTCTTGTCGGAAGCGATACATTTGCGCACCTCTTGCCAGTTGGCAAAGGCCCCGCCCGTCCCTTCTAGATATTTTGGAAATCTAGTCCGGCCGGCCAAGCGATCAGCATCACTTAGCTCACCCTCCCAGCCGCGACTCTTTACCTCTGTGAAAACAGCACAGCCTTCTCGCGCCGTCACGGAAAACTCGCCGATCCTGCCCGCCAACCCGGGGGGCGCCCACGCCGAGATGGGGATGCCGCTTCGGTCGAAAAAGTAGGCCACACGCAGTTCATTAAGAGCGGCGTCCCGCTGCGTATGTCGGCCCGTCCCGACCTTGATCCTCGGCAGGAAATCGTCTAGCCGACCTTGTAAATCAGCAAACGCCAACAGTTGCTCAAGTTCGTCAGCCCACTCCTGGCAACTGGGATATGGATCCGTCCAAGGAAGGGGAAGGAGCAGCTTCGTGGTCAGAGGTTCGAATTCCAGATTCGCGTGAACTGTTTGCATGCTTGCTGTCAGCGCAAAAACTAACAAGTACAGAATACCGCCTAATTAACGAGCGCATCAAGCGAGGGGCTCCAATGTGATTGCGCTGGGCCGCGCCATCGTTTTACGTTGCGTTTCCACAGCGGCTTGCCAATCCTAGCGGGTGAAGGTCTGGTAGCGATGAAGAAGGTAGCGTTCCGGGCAGCACTTTTGGCCGCGCTTATTGGCGCGGGCTGCTCTCTCCAAGCGAGGCTCTATAATTTGACGACGGGTGAAGTGACGCCAGCCACGTTCACCTACGGAGGCTCGGGAAGAGGGAAAATAAGAGCAGTTCTAGCGTCGAGAGAGCAGCTCAAGGGAGAGTATGTAACTTTCGCGCGTGCGCCGTTGAACTGGGGCAGTATATACGCCGACGTGTATGGCACAGCAGGAGCTGCTTACACGAGTGGAACCGACCAAAAATCGAATCAGTACGGCACTGCGATTGTCACCGGGAATGAGGGGTTTGTGGCCGACTGTGAGTATGTCACGTCGGCACTAATCCACGGCACGGGCGCGTGCAAGGATAAGCAAGGCACCCTATACAAGCTCATGTTTTGAGCCGGTCGCACCGCACCATTTGCTACTAGCCTTGCCGCCATTCGATTTCAGAAAATATTGAACGAAGATGGAGGCCTGAAGGCCTCCGCTACATAAGGCAAATCGTCTGTGACCGAAACGCGAAACGGGCCGACGATTTCATCGCCGGCCCATTCGGTTTTCGATTCGTTATTCTACCGCGACGATTTAGATGTCGTAGTAGAGGTGAAATTCGTACGGATGCGGGCGCATGCGCACGGCGTCGGCTTCGTTCTTGCGCTTGTAGCCGATGTAGGTTTCGATCAGGTCCTCGGAGAAGACGTCGCCCTTGAGCAGGAATTCGTGATCGGCTTCGA
>JBAQYV010000127.1:0-33192 GCA_049790315.1 Candidatus Acidiferrales bacterium
GCGTGTGGTGCGCCGACTTCAAAGCTTGGTTCCGCACCGCCGACGGCAAGCGCGTCGATCCGCTGACCATCTCTGGTAACTACGAGACTGTTGGCAGTCAGGGCTTCTTGGCTAGCTCGTAGTCGATGTATTGGGTGATTTGTTGTTCGTTGGGACCTACGATTCTTCGGCCGTTTACAAAGATCGTGGGGGTGCTATTGACGTCCAGGTTTTGGGCTTCGGCTTGTTCGGCGTGGATGAATTGGGCGGTGGCGGGATCGGCCATGCAGGTTTTCATCTGGTCGGAATTTAGACCGGCTTGCGAGGCGAGATCCAGGAGTTTGTCGAAAGCGTTGTCGGGGGAAATTAAGTCCTGGCTGTCGAAGATGCTGTCATGGAATTTCCAAAACGCCGATGGATTTTGAGTGAAGGCGCAATGCCCTGCCTCCGCTGCTGACAACGCCCAGGGATGCAGATCGGTGATCGGAAAATCCTTATACACCAGTCGAATCTGTGGATATTTTGGCAGGAGCGTTCGCAACAACGTGTCGAGTTGATGGCACATGGGACATTCGTAATCGGCATACTCGACGAGAGTGACGCGGGCGTCGGACGGTCCCTTCGAGGGGGCGCCCTCGGTATGAAGAGATTTGCGAATTGCGTCGAGAGGATCGACAGAAAGATCGTCGAGTTCTCCGCGGATCAAAAACTTTCCATCCTTGCTTACGTAAACCACTGTTGAATCTGTCTGACCGTTGAAGCCAATCTGGACGGCGTATGCGGACAGATCGGAGATCGGTGTGGGTTGAGGTTGGCTGACGCGTACGGTGAAATCTTTCCCGAAGGCGTAGAGGTCGCGGATATAAGCCTCAATCTTTTTCTGGAGTTCAGTTGGCGGCGCGGCAGCGGGAGCGGTGCCTTGCGCGCTCGCGGCGTGCGCGGCAGCAGGCGGCTGCGCGGGCTTTTGCGACTGCGATTGTGCAGTGGCTGCGGATAGGAACAACAGAACAACGGCGATCAGCGTATTTCGCACGACACTCTCCTTAGTTCACTTTTGCTGTGATCGACTTTTAATGTATCCCGCACCCAAAACTAGACGAATCTATTTCGATTATGGCTCGAACTTTTGCGCTAGCGGGAATGGGCGACCGAAACCGAAGGCGCGCGATGTGAGTTTGAGTCCGGGCGCAGCTTGTTTTCGCTTGTACTCGTTGCGATCAACTTTGATCGCGATGTTGCGAACCAAAGATAAGTCGTAGCTGAAGCGGTCGGCAATCTCTTCCGGCGACTGGAGATCTTCGATGTACGCTTTGAGGATGCTGTCCAGAACGTCGTAGGGCGGCAGAGAATCGCTGTCCTTTTGGTCGGGACGAAGTTCGGCGGATGGCGGCTTTTCGATTGTCGCGTGGGGGATCAGTTCCCTTTCGCGATTTATCACGGCGGCCAATTCGTAGACCATGGTTTTCGGGACGTCGGCAATTACGGCGAGGCCACCAGCCATATCGCCATAGAGAGTGCAGTAGCCTACGGACAATTCGGATTTATTTCCCGTGCTCAACACGAGCGCGCCATATTTATTCGAGAGCGCCATCAGGAGATTGCCGCGGATGCGCGCCTGGATATTTTCTTCTGTGACATCTTCTTTCTTGCCGGCAAAAACCTGGGCAAGCCCCGCGCGATAGCTGGCGAAGACACCGCCGATGGGCAGAACGATGAACTCGATGCCGAGATTCTGGGCGAGTTGCTTCGCATCGGTGCGGCTGCCTTCGGAAGAATATGGTCCGGGCATGGACACGCCGAAAACATTTTCCGGACCAACGGCAGCGGCGGCTATAGCGGCGACTACGGCGGAATCAATTCCTCCGCT
This sequence comes from Candidatus Acidiferrales bacterium, assembly GCA_049790315.1. Taxonomy (GTDB): domain Bacteria; phylum Acidobacteriota; class Terriglobia; order Acidiferrales; family UBA7541; genus DASPOJ01. The sequence continues at coordinate 1,847 of JBAQYV010000127.1, forward strand.
TAGGCCGACGACGACCTTGTGGAATCCGCATTTGCGAACGTAATCGCGCGTGCCGCAGACCAAGGCCTGATACGCGACTACGATTTCCTCTTGCGGTTGGGCGTGGATATCGCCCGAGCCCGCAGCGGAATCGAAGAGGACGAGGTCTTCTTCAAAGAGCTTGGCCTGAGCGGCGACGCGTCCATCGGGCATGACGGCCATGCTGCCGCCGTCGAAAACCAGAGTGTCATTCCCTCCAACTTGATTGACGTAGACGATTGGGCGCTGATGTGTGCGCGCGATGGAGCGAAGCATATCGAGGCGAACATTGCGTTTATCGAGAACGTACGGAGAAGCTGAGAGATTCAGCAGGATGGCAGCTCCCTGCCCTACCAGTTCGGTGACGGGATCACGATCGTAAAGACGTTTGACCCAGAAATTCTTGTCGTTCCAAATATCTTCGCAAATGGTGATGCCGAGATTTTGTCCGCCGAACGTCACGGCTTGCTGCGAACGAGCTGGTTGAAAATAGCGCGATTCATCGAAGACGTCGTAAGTGGGCAGCAACATTTTGTGCTGCTCGAAAACAATCTTGCCTCCGCTGACGAGGGCGGCGGCATTTGCGGCAGGCTTGCCGGTGGATTCTCCGGAGCGCGCGACGTAGCCGACGACGGCGGGCAACGGCAATTTCATGGCGAGGCAATCGAGCTCTTTGAGATTGCGGTCAAGAAATGCGGGACGCTCGACGAGATCTTGCGGGAGATAACCGCAGAGGCAGAGTTCGGAAAAGACGACGAGATCGGCCCCGCTGTCGCGGGCCCGGCCGGCCATCTCGAGAATTCTGGCGGCGTTGCCGGAGAAATCGCCGACAGTCGGGTTGAGTTGGCCCAGCGCGATTTTCATCGATACGCCTAGAATACGGTGGGGCGAAGGACTTTGCAATGCGGCCCAATTGGGAGGTTGGAAATGGCAGGCACGATCGACTGATGCGGAAAACGGACAAGCGAACTTATAGGTCTGGGGCGGACATGTCGCTTGTCCGGTGATCCGACTACACGTGGGTCAGGCGGGTGTTTGAGGGCTGATCCACACACGCCGAGGATTGCGCAAGAAGTACGGACGGCCAAAGAATGAGCGCCAGGAAACCGGGCGCGAACCGGCGCAAGTACATGCGGCCGTACATAATCGAGCTATACACTCCATCCAACTTGATGACAATTCGCCCGCAACCGTTGCAAGTGGCATGAGCCCCACGGCCGATCAACACGAGCGCTCATCAGGACTTAACCTAACCGCTGCTCACTCCTGGCTCTAGTTCCTCACTTCGCGAGGACCATTAGGTTGAATCCCCCAAGTAGATTGACCGCGAAACCCGGATAAATGGCAAAGAGGAATCTGCGAGGCAGCCGAAGGAGTTGGCCTCGCCAATGACGGGGAATATCGATCATTCGCGGCGTGTAGCACCAATCGATGATCTCGTATCCGAGATCCGTGAGGGCGAACATCGCAGTGGGCTTGGAAAAATAATGGAGATGCGGGTGCTGTTGCCGGTTGCGAATCATGCTTGTCTCGCGGAGAACGTGCTGCACAGAAATGTCCAGGGGAATATGGATCAGCTTGTAGGTACCCCGCGACTTGAGATCCCGCAAAAATCCGCGATAGTCCTCAACATGAGCGAGGACGTCAATAGCCATCACCAGATCGAAACATTTTCCGCCCCATGGCTCATCGCCGAACAATGCGAAATGCAATCTTTCATTTGCTCGATCCTGGCACAGTTCAATAGCCTGGGCTGAAACGTCAGTGCCCCACAGCTCGCAAGTTGGATCGAGGCTTTGCTGCAGCAACCGGAGAACCTCTCCGGCGCCGCAACCGGCTTCGTAGATTGTTCTGGGGGCGATTTCATTGCGCTTCAGAATCCGAAGAATCTGCCGCACCTTCCAACCCGAGTCGGCCACATGCCAATCGGGATTCTGCCGGAGGTAGGTTCCGTCGAGGTAATCAGTTGGGCCTGGCATTCATTCCCTATTCTCAATTGAAGCCAAGACATCATCGCAAACCTTGCTCGGACACAGTGCCATTCTTTCACTTATGGATTCTGCGTATCTGTGAGAGCGGAATCCGTCGAAGAAGCACTCGCAGAAGCGGGACCCTATCCCCCGCCGAAGCGTTTGCGGAGCCACAGGAGCGGTAGTGTCGCCAACGGCGCCAGATCATCGGAAGCAAGCCACACGCCCTCTTGAACGCCACGCAACGAGCGCATCCATGAGCTGAGAGTCAACTCTCGGTCTCGAAAGTAAGTCCAGGTGGAAGCAAGGTCATTGGTCTCCACGATCCATTTGCGGCCTTCGGATACCTGCCCGGACGGGATGCTCTGGCCCGTAAGATCAAGGTAAAGCGCCCGAGCAACATCCATTCCGTTTGTCGCGGCAAATAAGCGAAACGTTGAGCCAATGCGCGGATTCACGTCGAGTAGCTTATATTGGCCGTCGCGGGCGTCAAAGCGATAGCCGACATCCAAAGGTCCGCGATAGCCAACGGCTTGCATCAACTGCTTCGTTTGCGTTTCCACCACGTCATTTCTCGCGCAGATTCCGAGTGAGGTGCTGCCATGATGCGCTGGAAACTGGCGGAGCTTCCTCCCCGTGGCGCCAAACAAACATTGCGACTCATCATTGAAGTAGCCGTTGAACATCCAGATCGCATCATCGCCGCCGGGGATGTGTTCCTGCAGGATGAGGCCGCACCGGCCGGTGGCCGCATTCAAGTCAAAGACTTCGAGCAGCTCGTTCTCGTCGGTCACAATCGTCACCCGCAACCGTTTTCTTCTTCTCCCCAGAAATTCTCCATGTTCTCCCTTCACAATAATGGGAAAACTCGTGGTGTTTACGAAACTCATGACCTCGTCTCGAGACTGAGGCGACGCTGTCTTGGCCGTGGGGATCCGCAGCTTGCGACACAAATCGAAGGTTTGCCGCTTGCTGACAAAACAGCGTACCACCTCGGCGCGGGGGGTGGAAAAGAGGTATTCCCGTTCAAGAATCTCAGCGTTTTCAGCAACGAACAGAGCTGTGATATCAGAGGTAGCGATCAGCAGAGGCCGCCGCCCAATGTGCCTCGCAACTTCCCGTAGAAATGACAGCGAATTCGCAGGCGTAGCGGAAGAAAAGTCCAAGCGGAAAATTCGTCTGAGGAAACGTGAATGCGCCGACGGCTCCCAGAAACTCTGGTGGACTCCATAGACGGGAATCCCCGCACGTCCAAGACTCCGAATAATCCCGACGCCACCATGTTGGGACGACACGAGAACAACGACCGGCACTGAATTGTTCTCAATACAGGTCGACCCTTGGTTTAGCACTGTGGTCTCTCGTCCTGGACAACTTGCCGGCTAAACCCAGAGCGGCTCTTTCCATAGCGGCAAGCGTATGCCGAGGTTCCGCGCGCGCGCGTTTTCATACACCGTCCACGCCAGGGCGACATCATTTACACCCATGCCCATGTGACAGTAGTGGATTCGCTCGTCGCTTTCCCGGCCCATTTTGGTTCCCAGAATTAATTCGCCGAGATTTGCTTGAACGTCTTCATCGCGCAACAAACCTTGCCGGTGCATGATGGCGGGGGTCATAATACCGCGCTGCTTCACCGTTTCCCAATCGTCGGTAACTATCTTCTTGCACTGCAGGATAACGCCAAACTCGCATTCATGGCCCGCCATCTGTATCGTCAGCGCACCTGGTTTGATATGCGGCACCCGAATCAGCGGCTCCTGGGCGGTGGTTACGGTCAGCGCCACGTCTGCATCACGGAGGGCGTCCTCAATGGTCCGCGCTACACGCACAGGAGCATCCCATCGGCGGCGGCAGTCTTCGGCGACAGACTCTGCCATTGAAACTTGCCGACCGAAGAGAGCGATCTCTTCAACATTGCGGAGTTCCGTCCACAGCCCCAGGATCTGGGTCCGAGATTGCAATCCTGCGCCGACGATGCCAATTTTGCGCGCCTTCTTGGAGGCCAGATAGCGAACGCCCAAGCCTGTCATCGCACCGGTGCGCATGGCGCTGATCAGGCCTCCATCCATCACAGCCAGAGGAACTCCGGTGTTCGGACAGTTCAGTATGATCAGGCCGCTAGCACGCGGCCTACCGACCTGACGGTTGGCAGGGAAACTGGCAATCCATTTCATGCCAACGGCGGAGCGCGCTGGCGCTTCGATCGATGCTGCCAGCCCAGAGAAGCGGCCTTGCTGTTCGCTTTCCGCGGTGTCTGCTTTTCGCAGCACAATTTTATGCGGCTCTCGAACCTCGCCTTTGGCGAACCGCGCCTGCGCTTCTCCGACCACAGTCATTGCTCGGCGCATATCGAGCACGTCGGTGCCGAGCACCGCTTCCTGGTCCAGATAGAGAAACTCCACTGTCCCCAACGCGCCTCCTCGCGAGTGGTCACTCGCTCTGCCCATGAGTTTCTCCCAGGGCGCTCTTCTCACTGCGGGAGTTGTTTTTCAGTTTAGAAAACTCAAAAGAAACCTAGAGCCGCAATACTATCGTCAACGGTCTGCTCGGTGAAGAAATTTGCTTGGTTCGGCGGGAATCACTGCGCCGGGCTTAAGAGTGGGCGCTCGATGCCCTTGTCATAAGAGTGAGCCCCTCGCCCCTCGACCCTCGCCTTCGATGCGCAATAAACAAAAATGTGGTCTTAACTCCTGATTAGTAAGATTATGCTGTGTTTACTGGCTTTTTTCCTAGGGCCCCGCCTGCTTGTGCGCTCTCTTGTGAACGATATTGGGCCAGAACTCCTGGAGCACGTTGAACGGCACACTGAGTCCGAGTTGCTCGCTGGCGTTGGCAAACGTATATTCGACCACGGAATGCCGGCCGGGGTGCCACGTTGTTGAGATCGCGGTGGAAGCGTAGTACCCGACGAGCTTTGAGATGTTCAAGGTCGGATGCCCCTGATTGTTGTAAGTGAGAAAACTGTATTCGATCGCGTGAAGGAGTCGCCGCTTACCTCCGCGCTCGTTGGAAATATATCGAACGTCTTCATGCAGCACCGCCGAAAGCGGCGCCCGAATGGTCCCCGAGACAAGGTTGCCCGCGATGCGCGAGGCCTCTCGAAGTCCGAATCCCGAAAAGCCACCACCCCATTGCCGAGGCGAGTTTGTGGCCTGATCGAGAACAAGAGCAAAAAGGGTCGGCTTGAAGTAGGCTCCGACGGAAAAGAAATCTTGAGTCCAATAAAGCTTCAAACGTTCTTTCCCGGTCAGCGGAGTGAAATTCGAAGCCGGCACCGTGGTCAAGCCGGTGACGGGATTCACGGCCAAGCGCGACTTCTGGTTTTCCGCGGTGGACGGCGCCGGAACCGCCGATTGCTGCGGGCCTGATTGTTGGGTACCTGATGGCGGCGCGGGGGCCTCTTGGCCGGCGTTTCCGGCGGGATTCTTCGCAGTGCCGGAACTCGCGTCCTGGGCAGAAAGCGCATCCGAATTCAGCGCGCTTAGTTGTGGATCATTTGCGACCGGGCCAGCGACCGGTCGGACCTGCTGAGAACGCGCCGTGGCAGGGATCGCAAGCAGCGCAATCGCGGCAAGAAGTGCTGCGAGGGCATTTCTGCCTTTTGTTTGGGGCCATCTCGGCACGAAGTCGGGAACTCCTCTCGTCGACGTGGGGCAGTAGATTCGCCGAGATTTCAGTTTTGACTCAGGGGGTTGTTTTCGTCTCGCATTACAGGCGACAAAACCCACTGCGGCTGCAGCCGCGCGTTCATCTTGGTACGGCGCTTCAAACATGACGGAGGGCGCGGGAAGGTTTACGTGTAGAGTGCCCTTCCGCAAAATTAGGCCGTCAAGACCTCGCAATCCTAACATGGCTTCCCGGGCAATCGTGAATTAGTCTCGAGAATCGCCCAGACCGGGCATATGGGATGCCGGAGCGAAGATGTCCGGCAATCCGAATTCCATGATCAGTCCGTGTCAAGAACGTAAAAGTTCTCCAGACCGCGCGACCGGAGCACCAATCATATCCTTCCCGCAGCAACTGATCTTTCTCTTGTGAACATCCAGCCAGATGTAATACATCCGGTTCGCGGCGACCCCTTTGGTCTGATTCTGAGTGAGCGCTCGCGCTGAGCTTAGCTTTTTCTACCAAGTGCCCCCAATGAATTATTTATTCAAACGAGCCTGCTAAATGAAATTAATTGGGGGAAATGCAAATGCGCCGCAGGAGGCAATCCTGCGGCGCATTGGGCAATTCGGCCGACGTCCTCTTGGAGACGGTGGCCGCTTAGGGCGTTGCAGCCGCCTGTTGGAGGCCCTTGGCAAAGCGTTTTCGCGTCACCATCACGAACCCTAGCAACCCTACCCCGATCAGCAAGAGACTGCTCGTGCCAGGCTCGGGGGTCGCGACGCTCGCAGTAAGCGTCCCAGCAGCCGTCTCGTCAATCCCGTCGGGACCGAGAAATGATGTGCCTGAGCCAACTAAGACCGCCGTTGGATCAATGCTCGTAATTAGAACCAGATATCCGCCGTTTGAATCGGCATACCATGTGTCTGGAACAGGAATTACCGGTGCAGACCCGGACGTTCCGGTGAACGAGTATTGGGTTCCGTCCCAGGTAACGGTGAACGGGCTGATAACGTCCGTATCGGAATCGTAGGTGAATGATCCGATGGGTGGGGTCGGGATTGTGGAGCCGCCAACATCGACCGCGAAATCGATGTTATAGGTGGTGGTATCCGCCTTGGCGTTGGGCACGAGCGCGACCGCAAATACTAAAGCGATGACTATCCAGGGAATGTTTCGCACTTTATAAAGTCCTCCTCAATTTGACCGGCAGAGAGCGGCACGCTGCCGGAAGTCTAGATTTCACCTAGTCTTCGATGAGTCCCAGTGGAATGACTTTCAAGTAAGCCACTGACCTACTTCCTTGGCAATTGTGTGGCCGAAGCCGATTACCGATACAAGGTCTGGCGCATAGCGTTAAGTAGCTTGTAATCAACACGTTATCAGGCGTGAGCTTCCGCAACCGCCTTGATTCACAGAGCTGACCCACAACCTGGCCATGCATTATCATAGCTCGGGAGAAAATGAATGCCACATTCGAGCCCCGTCTGCTCGTAGTCGACTCGTCAGTCGTCGCTTCGACCCGTCCTACCGCCGGGTTGGCGCTGCCCTTCCGCGCACCGATACTTCTGGAGGTGCTCTTCGACAAACGCGAGGAGAGCGTCGCGGAATTGTTGGAACGATTGAAACTCAATGGTCTTCATAACGAAGAGCGGCGCAGGCGGCGAAACAAACCGATCTTGATCGCTAGCTGGGCTAGTGAAACAATCGCCGGGTGACGTCGATTGAAGACTTGCGATACACGCCGCCGCTGCTGACTAAGCCGTTCCCCCGCGGCCTGGCTGTTGAAACAACACTGCAACACTTTGTCATCGTGACATATTGGGTCGATCCGGAGAGCCTGCGAAAGCTCATTCATTCTCGATTTGAGCCAGTGCGCCTGGGCCTCAAGGGCGGATCTCCGCGGGCGTTGGTTTCTGTCGTAACGTTTCTCGACCGAGATTTTAGATTTGTGGCGTGTCCTTACTTCAAACGGAGTTTTGGCCAAACAAACTATCGCGCTTACGTCGAAGACACTCAAACGGGCGAACAAGCGGCATGGTTCTTCGGAACCTGCCTGGACTCGGTGTCAGTCGTTATCCCGCACTATCATCTATGGCGACTGCCGTGGTACCGCGCACGGATGGATCTCGATTGCCGATACGATGAAGCGAAGGCGAAGTACTCGACTTTCAACGTTAGAACTCGATCCGACTGGGCGCCAGCATGGCTTGCGATCCAAGATTCAGGGCGACCGCCTGCGGAGTTGGCTGGGGTGTCTATTTGGAAGCGGGACTCGTATTTTTAACCCATCCCATGCGCGGATATTTCTTTCGTAGGGATGGAATCTTAGGGAGCTACAGCGTATGGCATGATCGCGCGCAACTGACGGTGGGGACAATTCAGGAGGCAAGATATCCCCTTCTGCAGCGGCTCGGGCTGGTCACTGAAGGCGACTGCGGGGATGTTCATAGCGTGCTGCTCCAGCGGAACATCGACTTTACAATCTACCTACCGCCATACCGTGTCAAAGCGAAATCTCCTGATTAACGTCGCCTATTACACCCGAGAACCAAAAGGAATCGGTATTCACTGTCGCCTATATTCTGATTAGCCGGGCGGTTCACCTAGGCGAGGGAGTCCACTCCACGCGGGGTGGCAGCGTCACGAGTCTCACGAGCGGATCGCCGCCCTGCGGTCGCATATCTTTCAATTCCAGATCAAGTTCTGGAAGAGAGTCTTGAGCGTCTGTGAACGTCGACAGCCTGTGATTCCAGAGCGCAGTTGCTGTCGCTCGGTACTTCTGTTGTTGCTCTTCGACGAACGCGAGAAGAGCGTCGTGAAATTGCTGGGACGATTGAAACTCGATGGTCTTCACAACGGAGGTTTGCCAAGCAATTGATTCGGGAGAAACATCCAACACCTCAGCAATTAGCCGCAGACGTTCGCTCGGACCAAGATACACACCCGTCGATAGGCCGCAAGAATCTCCTAGATAGTGAGTCGACTGTTGGCGAATCGCGTAGATCGGATCAATCCCCGCTACGACAAGAAAAGCGCCATCGCTTTTTTGTTTGGATAAAGCGTATTGGCCGGTTGTGGGCCAGTCAGGGCGGGGCTGGTCGATAAAAGCGCCGCAGGAACTGCCCGATCCGCCACTGAACCCCTTGTCTCCCGGAGGGACGACATACACCGTGGCATGGACTCGTATGCTCGCCAGAAGTTCACCCGCGAATCCAAAAGGCGGGTGGAGCGACAACAAGGACGCGCTGACATACTGAAGATCAAAGCCATGCTCTGGAGGAAAGCGAAAGAAATCGAGCGCCAGTGGGCTTGATTCTTCATCCGGCAATCGCGTGAGAAGAATGGCGACAGCATTTCCGAAATCCGGCGCCAGAGTTCGCAACGTATTGCCAGGGACGGTCACGTTCATTTGGATGAGCGCGTCGAGGATGGCGGCCATCGCATCGCGTGAATCCTTCTGGTCAGACGATAATTGCGGTTGCGGCGAATCGCCGGGAGCCTGCGGTGATATCGGGACCCAGCGGCTCGCCAAGTCCAAGAGGGCGGGGACCACGGCTTGATCGCTTGCGACCAGCGCGTCATGCGCGCCCCAGGCTTCAAGTCGCGGATTCCCGCTTTGCAACCAGCTCTGCATGATGTTCTCCGTCGGCAAGGCACCGTTGCCGGGCGGCGTCTGCGCCGGAATGGAGGGTGTGAACGCCGCCGCGAAACATCCGGTACAGAGTAAGCGATGAAGGAGGGTCATGGTAAGGGATCAATCGATCGAGTGAACGTGCGCTCCTTGTAAATGGATGCGCGAGGCACGGCAAGTGCTGTCCGGAAAACGATGACCTCGGGTGCCGATTCGCTGACGCTCGCGTCTCGATCCGGATTGGCGCGGTCGGGAGCCTCGTCTACGTGAAGACCATCTCGAGCATCATCTTGCCGATGAGACCAAAGGGTGATTGCAGTTCAGGCCATGCGCAGATTTAGTTTTATATTGCCGTTTGTGGCGCGTCGTACGCTAGGCCGCAGAGGTTGGTCCGGACAACCCGAACTCTTCCTCTAAAACTTTGTAGTCGCGGCGGAGATCGCGCATGAGGGCGATGAATTCGGGATGGTTGTGGAGCGAACGTAAACACGGATCAATTTCGAATGCGCGATGGTTGGGAAGCCCGGTCTCAGCGCACCGCTTTAGTTCGGCCATTGCTTTGTCAGGTTTGGAGCACATGGCATAGACACCGGCGGCGCAATGCGAGGAATGGTGAAGATGGACCAGGCTCCTCTTGCTAGCCACGGCTTCGTCCGCGAGTTCCTCGGCTCGCTTGAAATCGCCCTCACGGGCCAAAATCAGTCCTTCCAAACTCGTGAGCTGAGGCTCTTCGGGGATCATCTGGCGGGCCTTGCGGAGTTTCTCGCGCGCCTTTTCCAATTCCCCGAGATAGATCGACGGCAACGGAGCAACTATGTTGGCATGGACTAACCCGGGCTCCAGGGCGAGAGCCTGTTGATACAAATCATCCGCCTTGGCATAGTGACCCTCATAAATCTCGATATACGCGCGGCCAGCGTAATTCAGCGCGAATTGAGGATTTGCGAGAATCGATTCGTCATAGTCCCTGTAGGCGGCTTCGTAAAACCCGCTGTGAAACAAAACCCCGGAGCGATGTGAGCGGGCGTTGTACCGGCTCGGATTGATCGTTACGGCTGCGTTGAGAGCCTTAAGAGCAGGCCGCACCTGAAATCCGCGCGCGGGCGACCACAGGATCATCCCTCGGGCGCAGAAGGCATTGCAGTTGACCGGGTCCAGTTCCAAAGTCCTTGTCACGGCCTGCTCGGCGCGAATAAACCATTTGGGATCGGGATCCAGATGCCCCCCCATCTGGCAGCAAACGCTGGCGAGCATCCCCCAGGCGTCCGCGAAATTAGGGTCGAGATCCACGGCGCGGTCAAGCATCTCGATCGCCGCAATGAGATCGAACTTATTGAAGCAAACGGACCGATCGACTGCTCGCATGTAAAGTTCAAATGCCAGCGGGTGTCTTGTGGCGGCAGCGGTCTGCGACGGCTTCTCGCGAACCCGCGGAGTCAAAGCATCGAGAACGGAATCCGCGAGCCGGTCCTGCAAACCGAATAGGTCCTCCATGTCGCCTTCGATTTTGGAAGAATGGAGAGCGTGCGCGTCGCGAAGCTCCCACACTTGGACAAAAACTCGCACGCGAGAGCCCATTTTTTGAATACTTCCTTCGGCCACCAGATCTACATTGAGTTCCCGTGCAATTTGGATCCACTCCGTATCCTTGTCGGCATATTTCACGACGCTACTGGTGGGGCGAACCACGAGGGTAGGAGAGGAGCCGAGGCGGTTCGCAACAGCATCCGCCAAAGCCACCGAGAGGAACCGCTCTTCCGGAGCGCCGGCTCGGAACTGGAAGGGTACGACTGCGACAGACCTTCGGCCACCACCACTCGGAATGGCAACAGCCTGTGCGGAAGACGAAAGCGATTTCAGCGCCTCGGCGACTTCGGATGCGTGCGCCGGGCGCCGCGCGGGGCTCTTTTCCAAACACTTTTGGATGACGCGATCGAGCGCCGCAGGGAGTCCCGGCCGGAGACTGCTTGGAGCCGCGGGGGCCGCAGTGGCGATCTCATGCATCACTGCGAGAGCGCTCGGGCCAGTGAAAGGAAGCCGGCCCGTTGCGGCTTCGTAAAGGACGGAGCCGAGCGAAAATATGTCGGAGCGCCTGTCAACGGCGTCGCCGCGAGTTTGTTCCGGCGACATGTAAGCGACCGTGCCGACAATCGCTCCGGGACTGGTCAGCAGCGTATCTAGCGTGGCGGACGAAAGCGTATCCTGGCCAACCTTTGCCAGACCAAAATCGAGAATTTTGGCGTGACCGCGCTCGGTAACGAAGATATTTGCCGGTTTGAGGTCGCGGTGGACGATGCCCTTCAGATGAGCAGCGTCGAGGGCATCTGAGATTTCAATGCCGAGCGCCAGGAGCGCTTCGACGTTCAGGGGGCTAGCGGCGATGTGTTCCTTCAGCGTGGCACCCTGCAGAAATTCCATGGCAATGAAAGCTTGCCCGCTTTCTTCGCCAATATCGTGGATGGTGCAAATGTTTGGGTGATTCAGTGCGGAGGCTGCCTGGGCCTCTCTTTCAAAACGCGCGAGTGTCTGCGGGTCTCTGGCTACGTTATCGGGCAAGAATTTGAGCGCAACAAAACGACGCAGGCGGGTATCTTCGGCCTTGTAAACAATGCCCATACCGCCGCCGCCGAGTTTTTCCAGTACGCGGTAGTGCGAGAAGGTCCGGCCGACGAGCGCGTCTGTATCTGGCATGTGCGGGAAATATTAGGGTCCGGCAGCGGGCCTGTCAATCGTGACAAGTCTCACCGCGGTACTGCTTGGCGCGTGAGCTAAGCAAGTGAAATAGCGGGCCGACACAAACTGCGACTTGGTCCGGAAATAGAAAGCGGGCCGGAGGAAGTACTCCTCGTGGCCCGCTCTGATAAGGATCGTTGTGTACGGCGATTAGAAACGGGCGGAGACTAGCTCCTACCCTACAAAGGCTGGCGCGCTATTAAACGCTGAAGGAACTGCCGCAGCCGCAGGTGCTCTTCACATTGGGATTGTTGAATTTGAAGCCGGCGCCTTCAAGAGTTTCGACGTAGTCGATTTGGACGCCGTCGAGGTACATCTCGCTCATTTGATCGACGAGCACCTTGAGGCCGCCGAATTCATAAATATTGTCGGTGTCGTTTTCCTTGCTGTCAAAAGCCATGTGATAGGAAAAGCCCGAGCAGCCGCCACCAACCACCGCTACGCGCAGGGCTGTGGGGGCTGGGGTCTGTTGCCCCATGATTTCTTTGACCTTTTCGGTCGCGATCGGTGTGACGTTCAACATGGTCCTAAATCCTCCCGTGACAGGCGTTTGCGGCGCCGTGGCCCAATCGAAACCTCAACCTAATGGCGTACTGAGGCATTATATCAGATGCCGCAGGATGTGTCAGGTTGCAACATCCGAACAGGTGATTTCGACAATACGCAGCGTTTTCCGTACAATGAAATTATGACGCACACAATCACACTTTTGCCGGGCGACGGAGTGGGGCCCGAGGTCGCGAAAGCTACGCAGCGGGTGGTGAAAGCGGCGCGCGTAGCGGTGAATTGGGAGCTGATTGAGGCACCGTCGGCTGCGGGAAGGCGCACCGGAGAATTTCCGCATCGCGAGGCACTGGAAGCGATCGAGCGCAATCACGTGGGATTGAAAGGGCCGATGTCCACGCCGATCGCGGAAGGTCCGCCGAGTATCAACGTGGCGCTGCGAAAGGAACTCGATCTTTACGCCAATTTGCGGCCAGCGCGAAATCTGGAGGGCGCGCCTTCGCGGTGGAAGGGCGTGGATTTGGTGGTGGTGCGGGAGAACACGGAGGATCTTTACGCCGGGCTGGAGCACACGATCGTGCCGGGAGTGGTGGAGAGCCTGAAAATTATCACGGACAAGGCTTCCACGCGGATCGCGCGGTTCGCATTCGAGTATGCCCGGCGCATCGGGCGGAAAAAGATTCACGCGATTCACAAAGCGAACATCATGAAGCTCTCCGACGGAATGTTTCTGAGCGCGACGCGGCGCATAGCCAAGGAATATCCGGACATTGGGTACGCGGAAATGATCGTGGACAATACGTGCATGCAACTGGTGATGAACCCGACGCAATTCGACATGCTGGTGTTGCCCAATCTATACGGCGATGTGGTGAGCGACCTGGCGGCGGGACTTGTGGGCGGACTCGGATTGGTGGGCAGCGGAAATATCGGCGAGCATGCGGCGCTGTTTGAAGCCGTGCACGGGACGGCGCCGGACATCGCCGGAAAAGGGATTGCGAATCCGACGGCGCTGATTCTAAGCGCGGTGATGATGCTGAATTATTTGGATGAGATTCCGGCGGCACAACGGATCGAGCAAGCAATCGCGCAAGTATTTCGCGAGGGGAAACATTTGACGCGCGATGTGGGCGGCCAGGCTACGACGGAAACGTTTACGGACGCGGTGGTCGCGGCGCTGGAAGGCGCCGGATAACGTTGCTGCCGGTTCGCGCGCGGCACGCTCTGGCTTGCGACTCAACCTTCCTGCCAATTCGTTCAAACTGAAACGCCGCTTGTGGCGGCCTTCGCTCGGAAATCGCGTGGTTGGAACGCCTCACGCGGAACGTCATAGCGGAAGCGATGACCGCGTTCGAGCAGTGGGCGCTCGAAAAAGCGCCAAGAGAGCCGAGCGAGAATGTAGGTGGTTGCGGCAGCTAGAAGAGTTACTGCTGTGCTGCTCGCGGTGGAGACTCGCGGCAAGTGGTTTAGCAGGACGCCATGGCAGATGATGAGGACGGCTCCGTGAATGATGTAGATGCAATAGGAGACGGTGCCCAGGCTGCGCAGCCAGGACGCTCGCATGCATCTCGCTAGGATATCGGTGGGCCGCAGGAGAACAGAAAGCAGGCAGACCGCGTAGAACGTGGCGAGCCACGTGTAACCGACGGTTTGTTCGACCGCGCCGATGTTCAGTGGCGCCCACAGCAAGAGGCAAACAGCACCCGCGGCGAGCGCCATTCGCGCGGCATTCAACATTTTCCACTGATCTGCGATGCGCCTCTTCCAGCGTTCATCTCGCCAAACGAGCGCGGCTAGAACGCCGATGGCAAGGGCGTCGGCGCGGCAGGGCGTCAACATATAGATGGACATGGGCCGGATGCGCGCGACGGCGCGCAACGCGAGACGCAGAAAGGGCGTGACGGCGATGATGGCGAAGAGCACGAAATAGAGATTGCGCTTGGACACGAAACGAATCACCCACGGACAAACGAGGTAAAACTGTTCTTCGACCGCGAGCGACCACAACTGCGTGAGCCAACCAGCGCCCAATCCCCAGAATGCGATGGACCACACGTTTTGCAGAAAGAAAAAATGGACGTAGACAGGAGTGCCGACCATTTCGGCGCGGCCGGAATTTGAATGCACCTGAAGCGTGTGGCCGGCGAGCGCGACCAGCGCAATGTACAGCAAAATCCACGCGTAATAGAGCGGGACGATCCTGAAAAACCGGCGCGCGTAGAAGGCTTTGAAATAATTCGGCGAGGCGCGGGCGTCGAGAAGAATGCCGCCGATCAAAAAACCGGAGAGAACAAAGAAGAGGTCAACGCCGCTCCAACCGAGGGCGACGGCCTTCTGAAACAATGTCGCGATGGGCGCAACGGCGGTTGGCGGGACAACAATGTAGTGGATGCATACGACGGAGAGGACGGCGATGCCGCGCAAGCCATCGAGTTCGGGGATGCGAAAAGCTTTCGCCGCGGGTAAAGGCATCGTAATCTGGCGCGCTGCCGACTTCATAATCGACGATTGCATACAGAAATAGTGAATTCAACGATGCGAACGTTCCGTGTTTCAGAGCGGTACAGGTGAAATACCGGGGGCGAGAGGTCAGAAACCGGGTGCGGCGAGGCGACGCGCTAGATAAGAGCGGCGCGATTCTCGCAATTGACATTGCACGCGGGCTCGGCAAAAATAGACTTTCTGTTCCAGAGGAATACAGGACAAGGAAATCGAGTGCCCTACACACAGCCGTCGATTGAAGAATACGTTGCCGGTCAGGTAGTAAAGGAAGCGCCGCTGTCGACCGGTACGAACACCAAGCGCAAGCGCAAACCTCACATTCTGGCTGTGATCAATGAATGCTGCACGGGGTGCGCGGGATCGCCGGCGTGTGTGGATTATTGCCCCGTGGAAGATTGCATGTTCTGGGCTTCGGACGTGGATCATCCGCCGCTCGGACGGATTATCGTGGATCCGCTGCTCTGCATCGGGTGCAAATTGTGCACGAGCAAAGGGCCGGATGGGGCGTTTCTCGAGGGGTGTCCGTGGGACGCTATCGACATGGTGCCGCTGGCGGAATTTGAGGCGGAGCAGGGCGCGTTGCCGTATTGAGTGTAATTCCCTTCCTATAATTGCGACGTCGCGGCGGGGCCAGCACGAAACGTATTTGCCGCGATACTTCATAGTTCTGACCTGAAATTGCGATTCAATTGAAAGTGAAAACCTGAAGGCCGTCGCTACGAGAACAAATTCCCGAGAAAGTTAATGTTGTTGAGAGCGGGCGCGGATAGCCGCGTCTGTGGCGGCGGCTTGCTGCTTGATGGTTGCGGGGAAACCCGCGACGGCACGGGTGTACGGATCGATGGCGGGAAGATCAGCGGGCTGGCCGATCAGGTAGAGCGCGCGAAGGGATTCCCAAACCATATCGGAACTAGGATCGAGGACCAGGAGGGGCTGGGCGGCGATGACTTGCGCGCCGTCGGAAACAAGCCATTGACCGGCGGTGCCGGGAATGTCGGAGCGCACTTCGATTTTTTGATTTGGAGTGGCGATGCGCGCGACCATGGCGCCGGGATTTACGGTGTCGCCGGATTTCACGCGGATGGAGATGGCGCCGGCGGTAGGGGACGCGATCGTTGTGGGCGACAGCATGGCGACGATATCGCCGTGGCCCGCGGGATCGGCGAAGCGCACGAGACTTAGCGCGGCATTGCGACGCACCATCGGCGCGGGATCGGACAAGAGATGCAAGAGCGCCTGATGAAATTCGGGCGCGGCATTGTCCTGCCCCATAACCCACGCGGCGAAAATGCGGACTTCTTCCCCTCCCTGCGTGCTGATGCGAATTACCGCGGGATACCATGAGCGCGCCGAGGCACGGTCAACCGCGATGGGGCTTTCCATGCGCTGTTCGATTTGCACTAAGGCGTGCTGGGTGTCGCGAGGGCGCGCGCCGGCGCCGAGATATTCGGCGATTTGCGAATCCGTGAGCGGCCGGCCAAACCACGTGGCTTGCCAAAAAAGAAACGGCATCAGGACGAACAAGAAGACGAGAGCCAGGATGGCGAAGAGCCAGCGGCGCTTCATGCCGGGGCGAGGCGCGGACGATTCGGCGGCGGGGGGCATCGGCTTTTCGGTGCGGGCCGTCACGCGATCGGCCTGGCGGCGTAGATGCGATAGAGCAGGAAATAAATTACGACGCCGGTGATCGAGACGTAGACCCAGATGGGAAACGTCCAGCGGGCGAGGGCGCGGTGACGCAGGAATTGTCCGCGCAAGGCGCGCGTGAGAACGATGATGACGAGCGGAACAATCGCGACGGCGAGAATCGTGTGCGAAATTAGAATCGTGAAATAGACGGGGCGGATGGCGCCCAGCCCCTGGAAGCGATGCACGCCGACGCGGAGATGATACGTCACGTAATTCACGAGAAATATTGAGGAGCAGACCACGGCGGAAATCATGGCGGTCTTGTGGGCGAGAACGCGGCCTTGGCGAATCATGGCGTAGCCGATGAGCAACAGAACGCCGCTTGTGCCGTTGAGGATGGCGTTCCAGGCGGGCGCGGACGGCACGGTGTGATCTCCTATGATTGACGAACGCGCGCTAATGGCGAAATGCGGCGGCTGTGCGCCAAGGCTACTTCGTTTGCGGCGCGGGCTCGGACGATTTGCGGCGGCGCTTGGGAAGCCAACCGGCGTCGTTGGCGTAAAGCAAGAGCATCAAAGTGAAGACGCCGCCCATCATCAAGCAGACCATGAAGAGAAGCAGGCCGTCCATCGAACTGAGCAGATGGGTGAGGAAATCAAACGCTAAGCCGATTGCGGCCAGCAGGACGATGGCAAGGCTCATGCCGAGGAGCTCGATGAGTTCTCCGGTGGTCATTTTCTCTTTGGAGCCGGTCTTTTCGGTGGCCATTTATCGAAACCTCAGCGCGGAATTTTGTCTAACCAGAGCAGGGCGAGCAAAATCGGCAGTTGGATGACCGTGGCGTGCATCAGCCACTTAGCGCGAACGTTTGTTTTTTCGGATGCGGCCCAAAGGCACAGTGCCACCGTAAGAATGCCGACAACACCGGCGCCGAAAAAGTAGCGCACGCTGGCGAGGCCGGTGACCGCAGGCAACAGGCTGACGGGTATCAGCACGGCGGCAGAGAGCAGAATCTGACGGAACGTTCTGACGCCTTCGCGGTCGACAACGGGCAACATCTTGATGCCGGCGCGCGCGTAATCCTCACGATAAATCCAGGCGATGGCGTGGAAGTGCGGAATTTGCCAGAGAAACAGGATCGCGAAGAGTATCCAGGCGTCGCGATCGAGATTGCCGCGCGCGGCGGCCCAGCCCACGAGGGGCGGCGCGGCTCCGGGGAATCCTCCGATGAGCGTGGCCCAGGTGGTGCGCGATTTTAACGGCGTGTAAATCAGGAGATAGCTCGCCGAGGCTGCTAGAGCTATGAGAGCGGCGAGCACGTTGGTCGCGAGAACCAAATACACGCCACCGGCGGCGATCAGGGCGACACCAAATGCCAGTGCTTCAATTGGACGTAGCGCACCCGAGGGCAAGGGGCGGCCGGCGGTGCGGCGCATGTGCGCATCGGATTCGCGCTCAATGTAATGATTGAGCGCCGAGGTGCCGGCGGCGACGAGAAGGGTACCGAAGACGGTGTGGGCCATGCGCAGCCAATCCATCGGGCCGCGGGAGGCGAGGGCATAACCGCCGAGCGTGGTGAGCACGACGAGAAAGGACACGTCGGGCTTCGTGAGCGAATAATACGCGGCGGGACGAGAGAGAGCGGACGCCGGGATGGTGCGCGCGGTGCTCATGCGGTTTGCTCTCTGCCAAGAGCGGCTTGCTCGCCATGGGCTTGCTCGACCGGCACGACTGAGTCGATTGCGACGCTCGCGGCAGGGCGCAAGAGGCGACGGCAGACCAGCGCTGTGACGACGGTCGCGGCGAAGAGCAGGGCGCCGGTGACAACGTGCGAGACCGTCAAGACGACGGTGATGAGAATGGGCTGCGGAAACGCCGCTCCGTAGCCGCGCGACCACCACGCGGCGCCGCCGAGCAATAGCTGAATACCGATCAGGATGTGCAGAGCGCGAGCACACGCGCAAAGGGCCGGGGAATTCGGGAATGCGCGTTTGAGCCTGCCAGCCAGGGCAAAGATTAGAACTGTCACTACCACGGCGCCGACTAGATGCGGCAGAAGACCGAAAGCCTTGTGGCGAAACGCAGCACCGAGAATCAATTGCAAGAGCACGGCGGCGACGGTCCAATGCGCGAGCGTTTGGATGCGGGCGCTTTCGGGCGAATCAATCGCGGGCAAATCACTTTGCCACCAGCGGCTGGTGAAAAGGCAGAGGCTGACGATCACGCAGAAAAAAAGTTGCGCGAGCGTGGCATGCGCCGTGGATACGGCGGGCGGCTGGAAGAAAAGAACCGTCATGCCGCCGAGTAGGCCCTGCGTGATGACGATGGCGAGGGCCAGGAAACCGATGCGGCGCACCCAGCGACGCGGCTCGCGGAGCGCAAGCCAAACCGCGAGGACGATCGTGAGCGATCCAATAAAGGTGGCGATGACGCGGTGGCTGTACTCGAATACGATTCCGCCGACCAGCGGCGGGACAAACTTGCCGTAGGCGAGCGGCCAATCGGGAACGGAGAGACCGGCATCTTTCGACGTGACGAGCGCCCCGGCGATCAGCGTGAGAAACGTGAAGCACGCCGTAAAAACGGCGAAGCGATGCAGGGCCGGTTGGGATTTTGTGGTCACGTTAAATCACGAGCTTGAACCGCAAATCCAAATCACAGACTTAAATCACAGAGTAGCGAATTCGTCGCTGCGCCGCGATAAGAAAGCCGTGCGGAACGGTTGCCTTCTGCCGCTCCGCACGGCTGCATTCCAGTTCGTTCGGCCAAATCGCCGTGGGATGCGATTAGTCCGCGCCGGCTGTGGCTTTGAAGACGAAATTAACGGTCTTCGTTTCCTTCGGGCCGATAGTTACGGTCTGCGGATCGCTTGCGCCGTAAAGTTCCTGCCAAGCGACGAGCGTGTAAGTGCCGGGCGGCAGATTCTTTAGATCGAACGCGCCGTCTTTACCGGTCACTTGGAAGTATGGATTCGCGAACACTCCGATGTAAGCCTTCATCCACGGGTGCACGTTGCACTTGACGGGAATCGGGACTTCGGGGCGCGCGAAGGTCTGGCTGATCGGAGCCGAACCAGGTGGCTGCGATTCGTTCCATTCACGGTTGTCCTTGGGAACGGGGTGAATGTTGTGCGTGGTCGGATCGTCGTTAACGACGGACAATGGCTGATTGGCCTGCAAGCCGAGGACGTGTGGATGATACTGGCAGCCCTTCTGCTCGATTTCGACGGGATCAGACGGCGTCGGGAAAGAATAGCCGTCGGCTCCGGACGTAACGTACACGATCACGTTGGCCAACGCGCCCTTGTCACCGGTGACGACTTCTTCGCTTAAGGCTGGCGTGGAATGCTGGCTGGCGCAAGCGGCTTCCTGCGACATATTGATGGCCTTCATTTTCGGCGCTGTGCCATCGAGCGTCACCATGCCGGAGACTTCACCGGCTGTGGAGGGATCGACCGTCTTGCCGGCGTTAGCAGCCGGGGCGGTGGAACTCGTTTCAGAATTTGATTCACTGCCGGACTTATTACCGCAGCCGGTGGCCGTGATGACCATGGCGACGGCGATTAACAAAGACAACTGATATTTGCGATTCATAGCGAGCGACGTCCCTCCTGTAGAACTTCCAATGCGCATTATCTTACTGCAATGTCGTGTGCCGCGTCTTGCTTGTCGATTTATGTCGCCGAGCCGGGCGGCTATTTCCCTGCTCCGCCGCTTCCACCGCCGCCTCCGCCGGAAGGCGTGCGGCCGAGCAAGGCGTGCTCTTCCGTCGGCGTAAGCGCGAACATGTAACGGACCAGAAGATCGGCATTGTCGCCTTCATAGGCATGCATTGCCGGAGGCACGGGGCCGGAGAACACCCAGCGGCCGTCCTCCTGGTGGAAGAGGCCCGAAGGCATGGCGGTGCCCGGAATGATCAGCGCGGGATTGGTGATCCAACGCTCAACCCACGCGGGACGCAGACGATCCTTGGCGAGAAGGAAATCGGGCGCGGTGGCGGTCTTGTCGTGCTCGACGTTGCCGGTCATGTGGCATTTGAGGCAAGGCGCCGCGGGACTGGTGAATACGCTGCGCGCCAGGGTGACTTCGGCTGTTGTGAGCGGCTCAAGACGCTGCGGAATGAACGGCTGCTGCTGGCTCGACATGGCTTCAAAAAACAAAACGAGCGTGCGAATCTCATTATCAGAAAGGAAGAACGTGGGCATGCGCACTTGCAGATACGATCGCACGCCGTCGCGATCGGTGTCCGTGGTGCTGAGAGCGGGATTCTCAAGGAAGCCCTTCAGCCATTGGGGATTTACGCGCGCGCCTTCGGTTGTGAGCACCGGCGGCAAAAGTGATTTGTTCTCACCCTGATATTGCGGCAAGCCCATTAGGACGGAATTTTGGCCGACGTCGATTTGGTGGCAGCCGATGCAATTGTATTTCGTGACGAGCCACCAGCCCTTTTGAATCGCCGCGCGCTGATCGGACGGCTTGTACATATAGTCCGGAGGCAGGGCGGGATCGACGGAACCGAGGAGGAGCGTCGTCAACTTGTTCACGTCGTCGGGAGTGAGGTTCGGCTTCGGCATGCGCAGGCGATCCATGGGATCGGGCTTGTACTTGCCGCGATCGAAAACGGCGGGATCGGCGAGCTTCTGATCGAAGTAACCTTTGAGGTCGTACCAACCGCCGGGGCGCGATGTTCTGGTCCCGTTGGGGAGGACACCCTCTTTGGCGTCTTCAGTGAAGAGGGCGAAATCCAAGCGCTCGATCGGCTTGCTGCCTTCGTTGGTGAGTTCGGTGCCGATGCGGCCTTCTTCTTCAAGGCCGGAAATTTCGTGACAGCCGGCGCAACCATAATGCTTAACCAGCGCGAGACCCTTGGCCTTGAGACTCGGATCGTTCATGTACGGCGCGGGCGGATAGCTGGCGTCAGCGTGCTTCTGCGTCATCAAGTAGCTGGCGATATCGCGCGATTCATCCCAGGAAAGACGCAGGCTGGGCATGATGGTGGGCTGCTCGACGACAAGCTCGTGACCATTGATCGGGCTGCGCGAATGATCGAGATCGAAGACGTAGGGCAAATTATGTTTCGCGTAATCTTCGGGGCCGAGATCGCGCTTTTCGTACGGATCGTAGGGACGCGTGCGTTCGCGCGGATTGTGAATCCAGCGGACGAGGTAATCGTAATTTTCTTTCTCGCCAATGCGGCTGAGGTTGGCCGCGAAATCTCCGCCCATCAATTGCGAGCCTTCGCCGATGGAATGGCAGGCCAGACATCCACGGGATTCAAGAGCCGCTTTGCCCTTTGCGGGATCGCCCGGCGCCTGCGTAGGCAGTGCGGGGCCATCGAGGCCGGATTGCCAGATGAACGCGGCGATGGCTTCGATTTCATCCTGCTGCAAACGGAACTGCGGCATCTTGGTGGTGGGCCGGTACTCGTGCGTGTGGCCGAGCCAATACGGAATCCATTCGGGGCGCAGCTTCATGCGGACTTCTTTCAAGTCCGGGCCGACTTTTTTCACGTCTTGAAGCAGATTATGCGTTAGATCATCGAGCTGCTCGGACTGCGCGTCCATTTTGCTGATGGTCACCGTAAGGTTGGTCGCTTGCTGATAGTAAGCGTTGGCGGTGTCGTTGTCGGTGGCGGCATCGCCTTTTTTGTTCAGCTGAGCGATCGTCAACTGGTCGGCTTGCTTATCCGCGGCTAGTTGCGCGATCTGCTGACGCGTGGTGACGAGCTGCTCGTCTTGATTGTCAAAGCCCTGATAGCGATGGCAGCCGATGCAACCCTTGATGCGATAGAGTTCGCGCGCGCGCGTGATCACGGGACCGTGCTCGGTGACCATGTCAGACGCGTGACACTGTTGGCAGCCGGCTTCTTCGTTCTCGGGATAGTAAAGTGGCCATAGCCAGTGCTCGTATCGGCCGTGCGCTTTTTCAACGGTGTCGAGAGCGCGTCCATTACCCCCGTGGCAGGGCGAGCAGCCGAATTTCTCGAGCGGGTGGTACTTCAGCAAATCCGGATCGGGATGGCTGGCGAACGGCGCGTCGGTGCTCTTGCCGAGGCCCAAATCGGCCTTGGTGAGCGTCATCGTGACGGGCACGATCAGCGGATCGGTGCCGACGTGGCACGATTGGCAGCGATCTACCAGTCCGGCGCCGCCCAGGAAGTTGAGCTGCGTACCCGCGGGATTCACATTGATCTGGCGCAGCTTGATATCCATGTCGCTGACGCTGGTGATCAGGCCCTCAATATCCGCGGAGCCGAGGCCGGGCAATTTGGTTTTCACGAAGTCCGCGAGAGCAGCCTGAGCGTCCTTCACCGCTTGATCGGCGTCGCCACGCGCGGCAATTTTGGAGGCTTTCGCGGCCATCAGGTCAGTGAAGGTTTGATTCAACTGCTCGTAATTCATCTGGCGCTGCTCGGTTTGCGTGGCAGAAGTGGGCCAATCAACCTCAAAGGTCTTGGCTTTGGCTTCGTTCAAATCCTTGAGCTTGGACGCCTTGGCGCTTTTGTCAGAATCGGAAATCTGCTCGAGTTGATACGTGAGCGCGCCGACTAATCCGCGCGAGGTTTGGAACGCCGGCGTCATGGCGGCGCGTTGCTGATCGAGAAGATCGACGTCAACCGTGTTTTGGTGGTCGAGCGGCGCCACATTTGCAGACGCAGCGTCCACGGCGGCTTTCAGACGCTGATAATCGGGCGTGGCGAAGAGCGTTTGCTCTTCTTTTATGCGCGCTTTCTGTTGCGACTCAAGATATGGAACGTAGGCGGCAGCGAAACGTGATTGATAATCGCGCCACGGGCGCAAACCGAAGAATTCGTTGTAGAGCGACCAGGCAACGGTCAGCATCAACACAAACATGCAAATCAGAATCAGCGGCGCGAGCGGCCGGGTTGTGACCGGATCGTCCGGCGGCGGTGCGGCCGGAGGTTGAGCCGGTGGCGGCGTGTCAGGCAATCCGAGTCTCCCTTACTACTGTGCGCTGGGACCGATTAAAGCACTGCGCTCCGCGCGGCCGATTAAAGTACTGCGCTCCGCGCGGCCGATTAAAGTACTGCGCTCCGCGCGGCCGATTAAAGTACTGCGCTCCGCGCGGCCGATTAAAGCACTGCGCTCCGCGCGGCCGATTAAAGTACTGCGCTCCGCGCGGCCGATTAAAGCACTGCGCTCCGCGCAGCCCGGTGGCTAGATGCTGAACCATGGCGTCACCCAGACGTACTTAACGCGAAACAACAGGCGAAGCAGAATCTTGATCGGCAAACTCAGCATAAACACCAAAACAATATTGGTGGTGATGATTTGCAGCAGCGTCATGCGTTGGAAAATTTTCCGCGCGAAAGGCGTCCAGGTCATGACGCGGAAGACGATATATCCCGCGACCAAGAAATAAAGGATGAGCGGAAAAATCCCGAAGATGATTCGCGCAAGGATGGGCGCGTAGGCCTTGTGAGCCGCCGGCAAGATCGCGGCGATCCACGCGCCATTGATCCCGAAAATCTGATCGAGATTGCGATTGACCGTAAATTCGACACGGCTAGCGTCCCAGGTCTGGCCGGGCCAGAACCACATCCAACCGGGTCCTCTTATAAACGTGCCGATTACGATCATTACAACCCATAAACCAATAAAACCTAAGAGGAAGGTCCAAATGGCAAATTTGCGCTGCTTGTAGGTGTAGTAGCCGTTGCCGAGAGGATTTTCGTCAACGTACGGAATCACCAGCAGGCCGGCGATGATCAACGTAGGCATCACAACGCCCGCGATCCACGGATCGAAATAAACCAACATTTCCTGCAAGCCGAGGAAATACCACGGCGCTTTGGCCGGGTTCATCGTTACGTTGGGATTTGAGGGCTCTTCGAGCGGCGCGTTCAACGTGATGGACCAAACCATCAGAAGCGCGGTGACCAGAATCGCAGCGATCAACTCCATGCGCATCAGGTACGGCCAGGTGTGGACTTCGCGCTCCCACTTCGGATTCCAGGGCTGCGTTTTGCGATGCGCGGATTTCGCGGCGGCGGGATCGGATTCAAGTTGAGCGATCAGGCGATCGTTGGCGAAGGCTTGCCGGAACGCGTACCAGCAATAGAACGGCACCAGGAACAACAGGGCCACGATCGGCACGTTGTCGGGCGACGACGCGATCTCCCACATCTGGTGAAAATTCATTCGGTCTTCGTCCTCGCGGGCGCTAAGTGCGTTCCCGCAATTCGCTATTCCACTTCAGCTCGCGGTTCCACTTCTCTTCTGTGGCCACCACTGCTATTGCATGCCGCTGGGTTTTAGGACTACCGGTCGCGGCTTTCTCTCGTCTTTAATTTCCGATTCGAGCATTACGGGCGCTGGCCCCGAAATGCCGCCATCCTTGCGCACGCGCCAGAAATGTACAGCCATCAAAATCGCGGCAATCAGCGGAATGGCGATGCAATGCCAGATATAAGCGCGAAGAAGCGCGTTGGCATCGACGATTGAGCCGCCAAGCAACGCAAAACGAATGTCGTTATACGGCGTCATGCCAAGCTGCGCACCGAACGGACCTTCGCTACCTAACAATGGAGTGGCGCGGCCCATGTTCGTGCCGACGGTGACGGCCCAGAAGCCCAGTTGATCGTCGGGCAGTAGGTAGCCGGTGAAGGAGAGCAGCATGGTCAAAACCATCAGCAGCACGCCGACGCACCAATTGAATTCGCGCGGCCGCTTGTAAGAACCGGTGAGGAACACGCGGAACATATGCAGCCAAACGGCGATGATCATCAAGTGCGCGGCCCAGCGGTGCATATTGCGCAGCAGCTTGCCGAACGGCACGTCATTTTCAAGATACAAAATGTCGCGGAACGCCTGCACCTTCGACGGATGGTAATAGAACATCAGCAGGACGCCCGTGAATGTGAGCACCACGAAGAGGTAAAAAGTGATGCCGCCCATGCCCCAGGTGAAATTGTATTTCGTGGCGTCTCGATTGACCTTGGCCGGGTGCAGGTGAAAGAAAACGTTGGTGAGCACGGAGAGCGCGCGATTGCGCGGCTCTTCGTCGTGCTTGACGCGAAAAATCGAACGATAGAGCTGGGTCTTTTCCGGCTCTTTCAGAGCGGCGATTTCGTCCTTGCCCTTTTCCTTGACCGTTTCCTTCAGCGCCTTGGCATCGCTGCGGACGCGGTCGAGCAAGCCGGCCTTCTTTT
Organism: Candidatus Acidiferrales bacterium; assembly: GCA_049790315.1. Taxonomy (GTDB): domain Bacteria; phylum Acidobacteriota; class Terriglobia; order Acidiferrales; family UBA7541; genus DASPOJ01. The sequence continues at coordinate 27,617 of JBAQYV010000127.1, forward strand.
GTTCGCCGTTGTCTTCCGGCATCCGCTTCCCCCCTGCGACGTGGACCTGGTCACTCGCGCGCGCGCCAACCTGCGCAGCCGCGTTAAACGCTCAAAAACGCCCCGGGATCATTGAATTCATTAATGCCGGCTCGAGGATCGTCCATGTAAAGCTTGCTGGTATCCACGATAATTTTGCCCGTGGCATCCAACTCCATCTTGGCCCGATCCATCGGCCGTGGCGCGGGCCCTTCAAAATTAATGCCCTCGGCGTCGTAGCCGCTGCCGTGACACGGACACTTGAACTTATTCTCAGAAGGCTTCCACTCGGGCGTGCACCCGAGATGGGTGCAGCGGGCGAAAATCACGAAGATGCGGCCGGGCTCCCGGATGATCCAAATGCGGTTGGTGAGCAGAAAGCGCTGATCGATGCCAAGCGCAAAATCGGACGGATAGCCCACGGAAAAAACCGTATTCGGTTCATATAGTGCGCGCGGAAAGAAAAATCTGAGAAAGAGGAGAAGATTGATACCGAGATAGCTCCAGATCAAAGCCCAAATGAGACGACGACGCCCTTTATCGGGTGCTTCGTACGATTTCGGGGCGGCCTTTGCCGCTGGTTTAGCGGCTGCCGCCGGCAACGGGGCCGGTGCGGCGGGAGAAGCGGGTTGGGCCGGACTGCCTGCCGCTTTCCCTTCAACTGGATCGGGCATAAAAGCGCGTCACCTCGCGCGACGAATCTAAGGATGAATTCGGTAACGCACGGACTATCTTTTATATGCCGCGCTCGAAATCGTGTCAAGCCGATTTGGAACCATTTTGAAATGAATCGATTCCGGCGGCACGGAGCACGAGGTCGGCGAGCGCGGCGATGAACGTGGGAGAATCGCCCAAGGCGGGCATCATCTGGAATTGTTCGACGCCGAGACGCAGCGCTTCTTCGCGCGCTTCGATATTAATTTCGTGCAGAGTCTCGATGTGCTCGGTGACGAAGGAGAGCGGGATGAGGAGCAGTTTCTTTTTCCCTTCTTTCGCCAGCCGTTCGATTGTCGAGTCGAGTGAAGGCGCAAGCCAGCGCTGGCGGCCTACGCGGCTTTGATAGCACAGCGTGTGCTCGTACGGCCATGCACCGCGCGCGAGAACCAGGCGCACGGTTTCTTCGACTTGCCGCGGATAGGGATCGCCGCGTTCCACGAGCGAAATCGGTAAGCCGTGCGCGCTGAAGACGAAATGGATGCCGGTGGGGTCGGCGAAGTGGCGGAGGGTCGCCGTGATGCGCTCGGTGAGCGCTTGGATATATAGAGGATGCGTGTAGAAATCTTTGATCGCATGGACAGTTGGTGGGTGCGGCGCCGAGGATGGCCGGTAAAGGCGACTCCACTCCTTCATGCTGCTGACCGTTGTGGCGAAAGAATATTGTGGGTACATCGGCAGAAGGACGAGATCGTCCAGCGGCGTGGCGCGCACGGCGGCGACAGCTTCGCGCGTTAACGGATGCCAGTAGCGCATGGCGACGAAACATTTCGCGTCGCAACTTCGATCTTTCTGGGCGTCGCATCGGGACGCAAGCGCGTGTTCCAGAGCGCGGGCTTGGCGCTCGGTGAGCAGGCGAATCGGAGACTGGCCGCCGATCGCGGCGTAGTGGTCGGCTACGGCTCGCGCGCGACGATGGGCAATCCACCAGGCGAGCGGCTTGCGCGCGAGCCAAGCACCTGGGAAATTAATAATGTCGGGATCGCAGAAAAGATTGTAGAGGAACGGTTCGATGGCGTCGGGGGAGTCAGGTCCACCCAGTTGGAACAGAACTACGCCGACGCGTTTGCGTTCGCTCATGCGGAGGAAACCGGCGCCTACTTCAAGCGGGTCTTCAGGCGTTCGACTTCGTCTTGAAGGCGCGCGAGCCGGCGGCCAACCGTGATTTGATACGCGAAGAATACGGCCCACACCGCGATGAATGCTTCAAACACGCTATTCAGATTTTTCACGATCGCTCCATCCCTTCCATCAAAGAACGTTAGAGTCCCCGGCGCTCGGCTTCCATTCGCAAACCATCGACTTTGGCGCGCAACTTCTCTAGACGATAACGCTGCGTCATCAACAAGAGGAATAACGCTACCAGCGCTCCCCAGCAGAACAACAAGACGCGGAACATGCGCGCATCGAGGTATCCGCCGTCGCCGATCACGGGCTGCGGGTGCTGCGTGCGAAACCACCAGATCGAAAAATAAACCAGCGGCACGTCGAGGCACGCGAAGATCGCAACCACCGCGGACAGCAGCGCGCGGCGCTCGGATTCGTCGATCAGCGTGCGCAAAAGAAGGTAGCTCACGTACATCGCCCAGAGGACGAACGTGGAAGTTGTGCGCGCGTCCCAGGCCCACCAGACGCCCCACACGGGTTTCGCCCAGATCGGGCCCGTCACAAGCCCAATGGTTAAAAACGCCGTGGCCAATTCGGCGGCGGCGACGGCGATCCAATCCCATTTGAGCGCTCGTGTTTTCAGATAGATGATGCTGCCGATCGTCGTCGTGGCGATGGCGACGAACGACGTCCAGAAACTAGGCACATGAAAATAAAAAATGCGTTGGATCAGGCCCATCGTCATTTCCGTGGGGGCGATGAAGAGTGCGGCGTAGGCGGCCAGCGCTAACCACACGTAGGTCAAGAGAGCCCACAGCGCGGGCGGGACGCCGGACGATTTGGAATTTCGCGCGGAAGCCAAGCGGTCGCTCATTCCTCGAAGAGATACTCTCCGAAAAGCCATGCCGCCGTCAAAAACACAACGTCGAACGCCACGAGAAAAACCAGCCAGACACGATCGAGTGCGGCGTCTTCTCGGAACAGACCCACTGTCGCTTCAGTGCTGGCGATGAGCACCGGGGCCACGAGCGGAAACATCAGCAATGGAAGCAACAGCTCGCGCAGCCGCGCTTGGGCCGTGATCGCGGAAAACACGGTGCCGATTGTGGCGAGACCTATGGTGCCAAGCAGCATCACCAGCACCAATCGGCCCAGCACGGCCACAATGGCGAGATTGTAGAGCGCGGCGAAAATCGGAAGCAGAATAATCTCCACGAAGAAAAGAAACAGCGCGTTGGCCGCAAGCTTGCCGAGCAGCACGGCGAACGGATCAATTGGCGCCATGCGCAGCGCGGATAGCGTGTCGTTCGATTGCTCGCGTACGAATGACGGCTGAAGCATCAGGGAGCTGGCAAACAGCAAACCCAACCACAGCAGACCGGGACCGAAGCGGCGCGCTTCCGTGGATGTCGGATCGAACGTGAAGCTGAAAAGGACGAGGACGAGCAATACGAAAACCAACGTGGTCGAGAGCAACTCGCGCGAGCGCAGCTCGACGCGCAGTTCTTTCGCGAGGATTGCTCCGGTCGCTCGGCTTAACGTCATTCAGGAGTTCTCCAGCCCGCTGCGCGCAAGGATGGCTTGCACACCGTCGCGCTCGGTCGAATCCTCGGCCACGGCACCGGCTTCGAGTCGAATGGCGCGGGTGACGGCGGACTGCGCCTCATTGTTTCCGTGCGTGCTCATCAGAATTGTGCAGCCTTCGGCGTGCAAACGAGCCACCTCGTGGGCTAGCCAGGATTGGCCTGCGGGATCCAGGCCGGTCGCGGGCTCATCGAGTAACAAAAGACGCGGGCCTGCCAGCAACGCGCGAGCGAGCGACAGTCGCTGGCGCATGCCGCGCGAAAATGTGCGGACCAAGTCCTGGGCGCGCGAGGACAATCCGACTCGATCGAGCGCCGCGGCGCAAGTGGCGCGCGCATTCGGCAAATCGTAGAGTCGCGCGAAGAACTTCAGATTCTCTTCCGCTGTCAATTCGTCATAAAGAAGCGTCGCGTGCGACACCAATCCGCACCGCGCGCGGATGGAGGCCGGCAATTCCGCGCCGTCTCCGCTGATGCCAATTGTTCCGGCGCTTGGTCGGCTCAAGAGCGCGGCGATGCGAAGCAGAGTCGTCTTCCCCGATCCATTCGCGCCGACCAGCGCGACCAATTCACCGGGCGCGATCGACAGTGTGATTCCACGCAGCGCCAGGCGCATTCCGAAGCGCTTCTGCACTCCCTGAAATGAAACGTTGAAGCCCGCGGGCATGGGCGGATTCGATGGCGTCACGTGTGGTTTAACGCGAACTCATCCGCGCAGAAGATCGTGCAATAACTTTTCGAGGCGAGCCCGCTCTCGTGCGTAATCTTCTTCGGAAATTGTGCCCGCCTGATGGCGCAGTTCAAGGCGGAACAGAGTGTCTTTCATGCCGTCCAGGCTTTGCACGACTTCGCGCTGAGCTTGCTCGACGGATTCCGGTTGGCTCGAAGCGACCGGCGCGGCCGATTCGACTGTCGGCGCGGCGCGAGGTTGAGCGAGGCCGGTTTCGGCTGAAACGCGCGCGGGCGGATTCGCCGCGGGCGCGAACACGTTGCCGCCGGAATCTCCGGCAATCGCAGTGGCAGCGACGGGCCGACGCAACAGATAAACCAGACCGAGCGCGAACAGCGCCGCAAAGCCGCCGACCAAATACCAACGCAGTGAATCGAGGCGCGGAGGAATCACCTGGAGCGAGCCGCTCGCGGCATCGCCGGAATCGCGGCCGTTCACCTGATCGGGCGCTCCTTGGCCGGCGGACGAATCGTCCGCGGCGGGAGGCGGAGCAGTACCAGAAACGGAAATTTGGACGGCGCTGCCGGCGGCGACATCATCGTGCGTATAAACGCTGTAGCCTTGCTCGGAACCGGCGGCCTGAAATCCGTCGCTTACGACTTGAACGGTCGGCGGCGCGGCGACCATCATGCGCGAGGCTTCGTACGGAGAACTGAGCGAAAGCGACGCGCTATTCGACGCGTAGGGAATTTCGTACGAGATGCGCACGCCGTTGTCGCCGGGTTGGAAAGCGAACGCGATCGCGTAGTGATTCGGGCCGCGATCGATCGTTCCCTGCACCACCGGCATGCCTGACGGTCCCCAGGCGGAAACCTGACTCAATTGCGCGCCCTGCGGAATCGTAAATTCAAAATCGCCCGTCTCTTCGTAGAACGCGGCGGGAGGCTGCGACTGATTCTGGATGGAATATTCCTCGCCAACAATCATCGAAGTGCCGTTCGGTTGGAACACGACAAGGCGCTGAGCGATCTGGCGAGCTTGTGGGCTTGTGGTGGTCTCGTAAACGGTCACATCGGCGGTCGCTGTGCCGGGGGTGAGCGGCTGATGAAAAAATACGCCGTGATAGATCGCGCGAATCAGCATCGGGCCCTGGCCGATGGCGTCGTTGTCAAAATGATATTTTCCGGCGGCGTCGGTTTTAGTGGTGGCAACGGTTTGCATTCCGCCTTGCAACTGGATCAGCAGAACATCCACTCCCGCGGCGGGTTTGTTTGTGGTGCCGTTGCGAACCACGCCCGTGACGGTACCGGCCATTGCGACCGCTGAAAAAGCGAGGCACAGCATGCAGCCGGTGAAGAATTTCGCGATGCCGGAACGTTTCATGGCCATCCTTATCAAATTGAGTCTCGTTGTCGATGTGCGCGGAATCATGTGCGCGCTTCGCCGGCGTTCGGGCGCACGGGCCGAGGGGGGCGCGCGGGAGT
>JBAQYV010000128.1:0-6241 GCA_049790315.1 Candidatus Acidiferrales bacterium
GAATCGCGCCGCTTATTGCTGGAAGCGGTGCAAACCGCCCGCGGCGAACTTGCTACCCGCACCTTCACCGTCAGCGTGCGCTACCCTGAAATCGCGGGCGACGGCCAGGTATCGCTCAAGCAGCGCGAATTGGGCACCATGGATTGGGATCACAAACTTACATTTGAATTCAGCAACAAGCGTCCCTGCATTTCCGCGCTCACCATCACGAAGGTGGAGCGCGACATCACCGTCTACCTTGCCGGCGATTCCACCGTCGTCGATCAGACCGAAGAACCATGGACCGCCTGGGGCCAGATGCTGCCAAGATTTTTCAAGCCCGGCGTCGCGATCTCAAACCAAGCCGAGTCCGGCGAAACTCTTAAAGCCTTCATCGCCGAAAAACGCCTCGCGAAAATCCTCAGTACCATGAAGCCCGGCGACTACCTCTTCATCCAGTTCACCCACAACGATCAGAAACCCGGTCCCGATCACGTCGACGCCGCAACAGACTACAAATCGTTCCTTCGCCTCTACATCAATGAAGCGCGGTTGCGCGGCGCCACTCCTGTACTTGTCACCTCCATGAATCGCCGCTCGTTTGACCCCAGCGGAAAAATCGTCAACACACTGGGCGATTATCCCGACGCCATGCGTCAGCTCGCGCGCGAGGAAAACGTTCCGCTGATCGATTTGAACGCCATGAGCAAAATCTTTTACGAAGCGATGGGCCCGGAAGAATCCACCAAAGCGTTCGTGCACTATCCCGCCAACACGTTTCCCGGCCAAACCGCCGAACTCAAGGACGACACGCATTTCAATTCTTACGGCGCCTACGAACTCGCGAAATGTATCGTCGAAGGCATCAAGTCAAATCAGCTAGGAATCGCGAAGTATTTGCTCGGCGATACGCCCGCATTCGATCCGGCGCATCCCGATCCCGTGACGCAATGGAATTTGCCTCCCACTCCCTTCAGCACGCCGGCCGCGCCGGCAGGAAAGTAACCCCATGAGCGAAAGATTTTTCGCGGATGCTCGTAATCAAGAGTCGGATCGCTCGGCATCGCGAGGACGCGCCGTCGACTTTGCGTTGCGTTGCGGAGTCCTGTTTTGCGCAGCATTTCTTTGCCTCGCGGTCGGCGAGAGCCAAACCCCTGTTGTTCGCATCGGCCTCTGCGGCGCGATCGACCAAATTGACGCCGCGAAAGCCGCGGGCTTTGACTACATGGACCTTCGCACGTCCGAAGTCGCCGCGCTCTCCGACGCCGACTTCGCACAATTGGCGGCGAAGCTGAAGCGGATCGACATGCCCGTCCTCGACACATATCTATTTATTCCCGCAAACATAAAGCTAACCGGCCCGAGCATCGACAAAGACCGGCAAATGGCCTACGTCCGCCTCGCACTCGATCGCGTTTCGCAATTAGGCGCGCGCGTGGTCGCCATGGGTAGCGGACCGGCGCGTTCCTATCCCGATGGTTTCCCGAAAGAGCAGGCCTATGCGCAGCTCGTAGATTTCTGCAAACGCATCGGCCCCGAAGCACGCGCCAGAAACGTCATCATTGCAATCGAACCGCTGCGCCCCCAGGAATCGAATATTATCGGATCGCTCGCCGAAGCCCTGGCCTTCATCAACACCGTGAACGATCCCAACATTCAACTGAATCTCGATTACTATCAATTCGAGATGGTGAAGGAAGATCCCGCCGATATTCTCGTCGCCGGCAGCCACATCGTCCACGTGCATATGGCCAACCCAACGGGTCGCGTGCTTCCGCTGCGCTGGGACGAGTACAACTACGCGCCGCTTTTCGAGAATCTCCGCAAGATCGGTTACAACCGCGAAATGGGCGTTGAAGCCACCTCAACCGACTTCGCGAAACAAGCGCCCGAATCCATCGCATTCCTCCGCGCCGCTCTCGCGCGACAACCGTGACGCCACGTAACTCTAAACCGTTCCGGAGTCATCCCGAACCGGGTCGCCCGCTTTTGGCGAACGACGGTGAGGGATCTGCTTCCCCGCTGCGCCGCCGGCCTTTCGATTTCTGCTGCCAACCGTCCCCGACGCGATACAATTGAAGTCGCAGTTTACGGACTCACGCCAAGGAAGCCGGTGGTCCGGCAAGCGCTCAACTCATGGAATTTGAAGAAATCGCGATCACACGAGTCAAGGACTACTGGGACACGCGCCCTTGCAACATTCGCCACTCTCCGCAACCCGTTGGCACAAAGGAATATTTCGATGAAGTTGAGGTGCGCAAATATCGTGTCGAGCCGCACATTCCCGCCTTCGCTGAATTCGAGCGTTGGCGCGGCAAACGCGTCCTCGAAATCGGATGCGGTATCGGCACGGACACTATAAATTTCGCGCGTCACGGCGCGCAGGTCACAAGCGTCGATCTTTCCGAAAAATCCATCGAGCTGGCCCGCCAGCGCACTGTGGTCTACGGTGTTCAGGATCGAGTGCAATTCTATCGCGGCAATGCCGAGGAACTAACCGGCTTCGTCCCCGTCGCGCCCTACGATCTAATTTACTCATTTGGTGTGATCCATCACACGCCGCATCCCGATCGCGTCCTTGAGGCGCTTCGCGCCTACGCTCAACCCGGAACAACCGTAAAAATCATGGTGTATCACCGCCGATCCTGGAAAGTGCTCGGCATCCTGCTCGGCGAAGGTTACGGCCGGTTCTGGAAGCTGCCCGAGCTTGTCGCCAAAAATTCCGAAGCGCAGATCGGCTGCCCGATCACATACACCTATTCGCGGGGTGAAGGCCGCGAACTCCTCGAGCGCCACGGTTTTCACGTTCGCGAAGTGCACGCGGATCACATCTTCCCCTATCGCATCGCGGACTACGGTCAATACCGCTACGTGAAGGAATTTTACTTCCGCGCAATGCCGCCGTCGCTTTTCCGCGCGCTGGAGCGCCGCCTCGGCTGGCACCTGTGCATCGAGGCCGGAGTTTGAAAGCCGTGTCTTTGCGTTGCGTTTCTCGAAGGCCGATTCCGTGAACAAACCTATGCTCCCGGCGACCACCAACAAATCGGCAATTTGCAAATCCATTGCCAGGCTCACCCGCGGCCTCGGCCTGCGTTGCCTGATCCTGTTTTCTCTAGCATTGTTGTTTCTTGCCGCTGGCAACAGCCAATCTCCCGAAATCAAAATCGGTGCGTGCGGTACAGTCAAGATGATGAGCGCCATCAAAGACGCCGGCTTCGATTACGCCGAACTCAGCACCTCCGAAATCGTTTCTCTCTCCGATGCCGCCTTCGCAGAACTCAAGAACGAAGTAAAACAGGGCGGTTTCCCCGTCTATGCGACCGATGCCTTTATCCCCGCCGCGATCAAACTAACCGGCCCGAATATCGATAAAGATCAGCAGATGGCCTATGTCCGCAAAGCGATGGACCGCGTCGCCGCATTAGGCGCGCACATCATTGTCCTCGGCAGCGGCGCCGCGCGCCGCGTGCCCGATGGTTTTTCGCACGATGCGGCTTTCGATCAGCTTGTGGATTTCTTGAAGCGCGTCGCGCCCGAAGCCCGCTCCCGCAACATCGTCGTCACCGTCGAGCCGCAAAGCGCTGAAGAATCGAACATCATCAACAGCGTCGCCGAAGGCGTGAAACTCGTGCGCGCCGTCGACGATCCAAATATCCAGCTCGTCATTGACATCTACTATCTCGATCGGACGCACGAAGATCCATCCGCGATGATCGCCGCCAAGGATTGCATTCGCCACTTCCATTTCTCGAATCCAAATGGCCGCACCTTTCCCATGCACTGGGACGAATACAACTACGCTCCCTTTTTCGCCGCTCTCCATCAGATGGGTTATACCGGCGGAATCAGCATTGACGCCCACACCACAGATTTTCCAAGCGACGCACCGCAAACCGTGGCATTCCTGAGAGACGCGCTGAGACGCTGAACGCGCCTCGCCCAGATCCGCTTCTCCTCGGCCATCCTTCCTGCCCCGCGTTTTTTTGCTTGAAACCACATCCGAAAACGAGGAATCTCAACAGCCGGACGCTCTGATCTGTGCAAGCCTCTAGTAAAACGAGGAGTAGACCGATATGAGAAGTCGCCTGGCGATCTCCCTTCTGCTTGCTGCCGCCGTCCCCGCTTGCGCCGCCGCGCAGTCCGCGCCCGCGGCGCAGAGTGCCTTCTCGTCTTCCGGTGCCGCGATCATTCCGTTGCGCTCGAATGCGTTGGCGCCGCTCGGCTCCGGCTCTCAAGCCCGGTTTCTGCGCATTGACGGTCTCTACGTCGAAACATTCCAGGGCCGCACATCGCTCCCCGCGGCACTGATCGCCACGCCCCAGAAAAACGGCGCAATCGAAGGCCAAGCCAAAATGCCCGACGGCCGCATCGTGAAGCTTTCCGTCGTGCCCGAAGCCGGCAATTTCACCGTGAAGTTGAGCGCTCAGCCCTCGGCCGGCATCCTCAACTGGGGCCTTTCGATCGAAGCCGGCAAAGATGAATTCTTCACCGGCATCATGGAGCGCCTCGTCGATGGCCCGCAGCAATTGACCTGGGCCGCCGGCCGCACCGAAATCCTGAATCTCCGCGGCCAAAAAATCGATATGATCCTGAAGCCCACGCTTTCGGTCTACGCGCCGTTTTTTATTTCTTCGCGCGGCTACGCCGTCTTCGCCAAAACCGATTGGCCCGGCCATTTCGATTTCTGCGCCACCGATCCTTCGCGCGTGCAAATCGAATTTGAAGGCCCGTCGCTCGAATTGAAAATTTACACATCGCGCGACCCCGCCCAACTCGTCCGCGAGCATGCCATGGACGCAGGCCCGCCGTTTCTGCCGCCGCAATGGATTTACGGTCCCTGGCGCTGGCGCGACGAAAACACCGAGCGCGCAACCTACTACGATGGCACGCCCGTCACCGGTCCCTTCAATTCCGAATTCATGGAAGACGTCCTGATGATGAAAGCCTTCGGCATTCCCAATTCCATCATGTGGATCGATCGCCCATGGGGTCCTGGCCCGCAGGGCTATGACGATTTTGAAATCGATAAGCAGCGCATGCCGAATTTTGAGGCCTCCATTCCGTGGCTCAAGCAACAAAATTCGCACATGATCATGTGGATCGGCCCTTTCTTCCAGGGAAAAATGGAAGAAGAAGCTCTCGCCAAGGGTTACAACCTTCCCGGCCAGACCGATCCGCCTCGCGATTATCCGATGGCCGATTTCTCGAATCCCGCCGCCAAAACTTTCTGGCAAGACGGCGTCGCAAAACTTCTGAAGATGGGCGTAGAAGGTTTCAAGATGGACCGCGCCGAAGAAAACATCCCCGAGGCCGGCCCTTATAAAATTTTCGATGGCCGCTCCATCCGCGAAGATCGCGACGCGTATCCGCCCATGTACATCAAGGCCGCCTACGATGTCGCGCTGAAATTTCATCCCGATCAGGATTTCGTTCTCATGCCGCGCGCCGCATACACCGGTAGCTCCACCTACGGCGTTTTCTGGGGCGGCGACGTCGCCGGCACCGAGTACGGTCTGCGCGCCGAAATCATCGCCGCGCAGCGCAACGCCGTCGACGGCTACCCCAATTGGGGCACCGACACGTGCGGCTACACGCTCCTCGTCGAACAGGAAATCTGCGGACGCTGGCTCGCCTTCAGCGCGTTCACTCCGATCATGGAAGTCGGTCCCACGCGTAATCTCGGATTCTGGGATCTCCCGCGCACGCCCAGCTACGATACCGATCTGATCGCGCTCTGGCGCCTCTACGCCCGCCTGCACGATCGTTTGGCCGCGTACAGCTACGCCGCTGCGCAGCAGGCCCACGCCACGGGCATGCCCATCGTGCGCCCGCTCTTTCTTGTCGATCCGAAATCCCCCGCCGCGTGGACCAATTGGTGGACCTACGAATATGGTCCGGATTTATTAGTGTCTCCCGTGTGGAAAAATGGCCAGCGCACGCAAGACGTTTATCTCCCGCGCGGTTCTCGCTGGCGCGACGCCTGGCAGCCCGCGAAAATTTACGCCGGCGGCAAGACGATCACCGTGCCCGCCGACGCCTATCAGCTCCCTCTCTTCATCCGCGTCGGCTCAAAAGTCGATGTCGGCGATTTAAACAACGAATGGAAAGAATCGCAGGCCATCGCGCAAACCAAACCCGATCTAGCCGCGCTCGACGCACAAGTGAAAGCCTGGTTCGAGAAATATCAGCAAGAGCAAGCCGCGGCGCCCAAACAGTGATCTCACCATTGCCCCCGCGCCGCGCAACGGCCCAAGCCGCGTGA
>JBAQYV010000129.1:0-4276 GCA_049790315.1 Candidatus Acidiferrales bacterium
GCCGAATACGTGGACGTGGACGAAACAAAGCAACCGAACTAACCCGACGAGACGCACCGGAGCACATGGACCGATGCGTCTCGCTCTTATTTTCATAGCCGCGAAGATTCGCACCCCGAGATTCGCACAGGAGACGACGGTTGAGCGCAACCGAAGGGATTCACCGGACGGGACCGCCGCAAGCGGTGCAAAAACTGCGGGAAAATTTCTACATGGTGCAGATCGGACTCAACGAGATTCCCAGCGCGGATTGGAAGCGGCTATTTTACGAAACGCAATTGGCGCCGCCAGCGGATTTTCATCCGAGGTCGATTGAAATGAGCGGGCAGACGCTGCGGTTCCGTTCCGATGGGGCGAGCGTGGAAGCGAAAACAGGCTGGGTGGATAAATGGATCGCGCGGGCGAACGAAAAAGAAGCATCGATGGGGCCGCGGCTGGATGAAGAGCGCCGGCGCCGGCGCGAAGAACACGGGCGGGAGCAACAAGAGCTTTCCGAATGGACCGCGCGCTGGGAAAAACTGTAGATCGCTGGAGCGCCGCCGGGCGTGGCGGACGTTGAACAAGAGCACCGACGATGCCGACAGCAGCCAAACAGGATTACTACGAGACGCTGGGCGTTTCGCGCAAGGCGACGCAGAAGGAAATTCGCGCGGTTTATCGCAAACTGGCGCGCAAATATCACCCCGATTTAAATCCAGGCGACAAATCCTCGGAAGAGAAATTCAAGCAAGTGCAGGAAGCCTACGACGTTCTTTCCGACGCGAAGAAGCGCCAGATGTACGATCAATTCGGCTTTGAACCCTCGGGCGGCGGGACTCCGCCAGAGGGGACGCCGCAAGGCGTGCACTTCGATTTTGGCGGATTCGATTTCGGCGGCGGCGGTGGCGGCGCGAGCTTTCGCGATTTGTTCAGCCAGGTTTTTCGCGGCGGCGCGGGCGCGGGCGCCGGCGCGCGCGCGGAATTGGATCAGGAACCCGGGACCGATCTTGAATACCAGGTGGATATCGGTTTCTGGGAAGCGATGCGCGGCACGGTGCGCAAGCTGACGGTCGCGCGGCTGGAGACTTGCTCAACGTGCCATGGCGCGGGATCCATTGGGCAGCCGCAAGTTTGTTCCGTGTGCGGCGGGACCGGCCAGGTGACGCAGACCTCGGGCAAAATGCGTTTCAATTTAACTTGCACGCGCTGCGGCGGCAGCGGACGCATTCCCACGATTTGCAAAACGTGCGGCGGCGACGGCAGAGTGCGCCGCGCCGACACGCTTGACGTGCGCATTCCGGCCGGCGTCTCGACAGGCTCGCGAGTGCGTGTCGCGGGTCGCGGAAATGCGGGCACGGGCGGCGCGCCGCCGGGCGACCTTTACATCATCACGGACGTGAAGCCGCATCCTTATTTCGACCGGCGCGGCGACGATTTGTACACCGTGGTGCCGATCACGGTGACGGAAGCTTCGCTGGGCGCGAAGATCGAAGTGCCAACGCTCGATGGCCGCGCTCTGCTGCGCGTGCCGCCGGGCACGAATTCCGGACAGAAGCTGCGACTGCGCGAAAAGGGCGTGCCCAGCGTGCGCGGCTCTGGAAAGCGCGGCGACCTTTACGTGGAGTTGCAAGTGGTGGTGCCGAAACCGGTGGACGAGCGCGTGCGCAATTTGCTGCGCGAGCTCGCCAAGCTGGAACCCGAAGACCCGCGCGGCGATCTTTTCGCGCGCGCCGGGGCTTGAGGCAACGCGATGGCCAAAGCCGCTCCCACACGACGAAAAAAAGCGCGCGCAGGATACATGATTTCCGCGGTGGCGGAACTTTACAAGCTGCACCCGCAAACACTGCGGCTGTATGAACGCGTGGGATTGTTGAAACCGTCGCGCTCGCAGGGGAACACGCGGCTTTATACCGATTCCGACCTCGAGCGCCTGGAAGTGATTCTGACTTTGACGCGCGAGATGGGCGTGAATCTGGCGGGGATCGAAGTCGTACTGAACATGCGCGAAAAGATGGCCGAGATGCAACGGCAGATGGAAACCTTCGCGGCATTCGTGCAGCAGGAATTGGCGCATGGGATGCGCGCGGTCGCGGAGCCGCCGGCGCGGTCGGCGCTGGTGCGCGTGCCGCCGCCGAAAGTAATTCGCGTGCACAGGCCGGGAACCGAGAAAGCCTCCGAGAAAAACCCCAGAGAAAACACCTGACGAGTCGAACGCAGCCCTAAAACATCCAATGATGGGCCGCGGTCTTCCGGCGACTCCAAACGGGGACCGCACTCGCGGAGGGCGCGGAATGCATTTTGCGTATCTCATAATCACAATTATTTTCCCGCTATTGCTGGCGCTCTCAGCTATTGGAAAGATCCGGCGCGATCAGCGTCAACTGCAAGTGATCCACAAGACTGTGGGCGTTCCGTTGGAGTATTTTCCGCTTTTGGCTGGCTGTGAACTTGCCGGCGCGGTGGGCTTGTTGGCCGGAATTTGGTGGGCTGCGCTGGGCGTTGCGGCTGGAATCGGATTGGTACTCTACTTCGTGGGCGCCATCGTTTCGCACTTGCGCGTCAAGGATTTCAAAGGCATCGGCTCCGCCGCATTTATGCTGGCGATCGCGGTGGTGGCGCTCGCGTTGCGCATTCTGACCTACACGCCCGGCATTCGAGTTTAAATATCGATCGCCAGTACTTCGTGATCCAGGATCGACGGCACGGTTACGTTGAGATTCGTGCCGCGATTCATGACCTGCACATTTTGTTTCCCAACTAACAAGTGAACATTTCTCGCGGAGACACCGCTGGGCAGCTGCACGCTCACGCGTTGCTCTCCTACCGGGACGAATTCGCGGAACGGACCTTTCATCGTCATCGGATTCGTCAGGTTGACGAGGTGAACGACGATGGAATCGCGATTGCGCCACGCGGTGACGTCGAGAACACCAGGGCCTGTGACTTCAACCATTTGAGGCTCGTTGGTGGCCCACTCAATCGTGTTGCGAAGAATTTTATAGTGGTCCAAAGCGAGCACTTCCCAAAAAGTGCGGTCAATGTCCCACGGGAAATATGCCACGCGGCCGGCTGACGGGACTGCGGCTTCGCGAAGATACACACCCGCGATGTTAGTTTGCGGCACGCGCGGATACACTTTTTCCATCGGCAAATCGGGATAGCTTGGAATGAGCGTCAGGGGCGGCGGAGCGAATTGCGCGCGGGGTTCGACTTCAAGACGCCAGACTCCGTTGATGATGCGCGGCGCGTCTTCGAGGCCGCTGAACAGCGGGCTACCGCTCGCGGTGGCATGCTCAAGTCGAAGATAAGAATTTTGCATCGGGCCTTCACCGCGGCCCGTCCAACTCACACCAAAAACATCGGCGAGGCCAAAATCCTTCCGGCGCACGCCCCATTCATCGTAAAGGCTGGTTTCGTACGTGGCGATGACGCTGCCACCGTTTTTCACGAAAGTGCGAAGCGCGTCGCATTGCGCGTCGCTGAGGGCCGCGATATTCGGCAGAATCAACGTTTTGAATTGTGCGATGTGCGCGGGATCGAGCAGGCGATCGTGCACCATCTCAAACGGAATGCGCGCTTCGATCAGCGCCTGATACCAGCCGAGCGTGTAGTCTTCGACCTTCGCTGCCGCTTGATCGCCACCGTAAAACCAGGCGGTCTGCTGCGAATAGACCAGTGCGACGCGCGCGAGCGGAGTTTCGTGTTGCATGTACGCGCCGGCGGATTCGTGCCATTGAAAAATATCTTCGACGACGGGCAGCCAGCGTGGATCGTGCAGAACGCCGCTGAATTTGCTGAACCACGGACGCATGCCGTTGGCGATGCCGTCGAGAACCCAGATGCGAATCTCAGGGCCGGTCTGAACGCTGTCTTTCCAGCGCTCGGGTTCCTCCAAACCAACGCTAAAAAGACCGGCGATCGGTTTCGGACCGAGCGCGGCGCGATATTCCTTGGCATTTTTTCCGCAAGCCCACGGCGGCATCAAGCCGTGACGCGCCTGTCGATCGGCCGCGAGCATGGCCGTTCGTTCGCCGATAATTTTCATATCGAGCGAACTGAGCGCGCCGCCGCCGGTGTTGGGAACAACGCGGGAATCGGGATTGATTTTGCGCACGGCGGTTTCCCACACGCCCCAAAGATCGAACAGGCGCTGCTGCCGCCAAAGGATGTAAGCGCGCCGCGCAGGATCCTGCGGACTTGTGTTGTCTGGGCGCGGGAGATCGAAACCCGACGCGGCTTTGAAATTTTCCCGGCAATGCACGCAGTAGCATGGACCCGAGCCGTCCCAGCGATTGAT